>NZ_JCAXED010000014.1:0-197371 GCF_059758795.1 Pseudomonas sp. GQ91 | reverse complement strand
TACGCAGACAGGGGTTTTGTTTTTGCGCGTTCGGAAAGTGACGGCGAGGGCGAGCGGAGCGCCTAGCCCTTGCTCGCGAAAAATCTCAGCGATACGCTTACCACCAGACACACCCCGCTCCAAACCCTGCGCGCCGCACCCCGCCGCCAGCCTTCAATGCTAAAGTCCATCCCTCGATTTTGCTTTTCCCAAGGAAGCCGTTATGCCGGATGCGACGTCCCTCAGCGCTGGATTCATGGTAGTTCACGGCAATCGCCTGGATGAGCTGCGCAGCTTGGTCGTCAGTTGGATGCGCCGTTATCCGCTGGCTCCTCTGGAAAACGAAATTGCCCTGGTACAAAGCAACGGCATCGCTCAATGGCTCAAGCTGGCCCTCGCTGAAGACCCTGAAGATGACGACATGGGCGGCTGCGGTATCGCCGCGGCTATCGATGTCCAACTCCCCGGCAGCTTCATGTGGCAGCTCTATCGAATGGTCTTGGGACGGGATGAAATCCCGCTCAAATCTCTGCTGGATAAAGCCCCGCTGACTTGGCGTCTCATGCGCCTGTTGCCTGAGCTTATACACCAGCCGCACTTCGAGCCGCTGCAACGCTTTCTTACGCACGATTCGGATATGCGTAAGCGCTACCAACTGGCAGAGCGCCTGGCTGACCTGTTCGACCAGTATCAAGTCTATCGCGCAGATTGGCTGGAAGATTGGGCCGCGGGGCGCCACCAACTGCGCAGTGTCCGAGGCGACGCCCGGCCGTTGAGCCCGGCCAACTGCTGGCAAGCTGAGCTATGGCGAGCCCTGCTGTTGGATGTCGGTGAAGAAGGGATGGCGCAAAGCCGTGCCGGCGTTCACCAGCGTTTTATCGAACGTATCAACCGCCTGGATACAGTGCCTGCTGGTCTGCCTTCCCGAGTCATCGTCTTTGGCATTTCCTCGTTGCCTGCCCAAGCCCTTGAGGCATTGGCCGGCCTGGCCCGTTTCAGCCAGGTATTACTGTGCGTACACAACCCTTGTCGTCACCATTGGTCAGACATCGTGGCCGATAAAGACTTGCTGAGAAACGAATACAAACGCCAGGCCCGCAAGGCCGGAATGCCCGTCGCCATCGACCCGCAAACCCTGCATCAACATGCCCATCCGCTGCTCGCCGCATGGGGCAAGCAAGGCCGCGACTACATCAATTTGCTGGACAGCTACGACGATCCGAACAGTTACCGCGCAGCTTTCCGCGACGGTCGGATCGACCTGTTCAGCGACAATGAGCCCACCACCCTACTCAACCAACTGCAGGACGATATCCTTGAACTGCGCCCGCTCAATGAAACACGTGAGCGCTGGCCGGCCGTCGACCTGGAGCAGGACACCTCGATCCGTTTCCATATCGCCCACAGCGCGCAGCGGGAGGTAGAAATTCTGCATGACCAACTGCTCCAGCGCTTCAGCGAGAACCCCGCGCTGCGACCACGGGATGTCATTGTGATGGTCCCGGATGTCGACAGTTATGCGCCCCATATCCGCGCGGTGTTCGGGCAATTGGACAGAAAAGACCCACGCTTCATCCCCTTCACTCTGACAGACCAAGGCCAACGAGGCCGTGATCCGCTGCTTATCGCGGTAGAGCATTTATTGAAGCTTCCGGATAGCCGCTTTCCAGTCAGCGAGGTCCTCGACCTGCTGGATGTTCCCGCCCTGCGCGAACGTTTTGCCATCAAGGAGCGCGATCTGCCAACCCTGCATCGCTGGATAGAGGGCGCGGGGATCCGCTGGGGACTCAACGCCGAACAGCGGGCCGGCTTGGGGTTACCGAATGAGCTGGAGCAAAACAGTTGGCGATTCGGGCTGCGCCGTATGTTGCTGGGCTACGCCGTGGGCAGCGGTCCTGCCTGCGCAGGCATTGAGCCATATGACGAAATTGGCGGGCTCGACGCGGCATTGATCGGCCCACTGGTTGCGTTGCTTGATGCGCTGCACGACGCCCACCAAACACTCTTGGAACCTGCCACGCCCCAGGTCTGGGGCGGGCGGCTGCAAGGCCTGATGCAGACGTTTTTTCTTCCCGCCAACGAGCACGACGACTATCTGCTCGGTCAGCTAGAGCAATTGAGAGAAACCTGGCTGGAGACCTGCGATTCCGTTGGTCTGTACGACGAGTTACCGCTGACGGTCGTCCGTGAGGCCTGGTTGGCGGGCCTGGATGAAGGGCGCCTGTCCCAACGCTTTCTCGCCGGAGCCGTCAATTTCTGCACCCTGATGCCGATGCGCGCCATTCCCTTCAAGCTGGTCTGTCTGCTGGGCATGAACGATGGTGATTACCCCCGCGCCCAACCGCCGCTGGATTTCGACCTGATGGGCAGCGATTACCGTCCCGGCGACCGCTCTCGCCGTGAAGATGATCGTTACTTGCTGCTTGAAGCCCTGCTCTCGGCCCGTGACCAGCTGTATGTCAGTTGGGTCGGTCGAAGCATCCGCGATAACAGCGACCGGCCAGCTTCGGTGCTGATCGGCCAGTTGCGCGATCATCTTGCCAGCGGCTGGCAGCATGCCAAAGACCAGCCATTATTGGAGGCAATGACCCAGGAACATCCGCTGCAGCCCTTCAGCGCCCGCTACTTTCACGCAGGCGACCCGCTGTTCAGCTATGCCCGCGAATGGCAGTTGTTGCATGAAGCACCAGCGCAGCGCCCCGAGGTCAGCTCGCTGCAGCCCTATATCCAGGAAGAGCCCTTGAGTCTTGGTCAGTTGCAAGACTTCCTGCGCAACCCCGTCAGACATTTTTTCAGTCAGCGGCTCAAAGTGTTTTTCGAGGCCGCCGAAGTGCCCTTGGCCGATGAAGAACCCTTCGTCCTCGACGCGCTGCAGCGCTACACATTGAGTGACAGCCTGCTGGCCGCGGCGCTGACCGAGCCCGATAACCCGCAACATGCCCTCAATGCTCAGGCGCTGCGCCTGCAGGGCAGCGGATTGCTGCCCATGGTCGGTTTCGGCGAGTGCCTGCGCAACGAATTGATCGAGCCATTGCCCGATTTGCTGCAACGCTATCAGCAACTCTTGGCGCTCTGGCCGAACCCACACAATGGCGCCGAGCCGGTCATCTTTGAACATCAGGGTATTCAACTCGACGGTTGGATCAGCGGCTTGCATCGACGCGGTGACGGCGGTTTTCTCAGCGTCACCACCATCCCCAACAGCATCGGCTCGATCAAGACCCGCAAATGGCACCGCCTGATTCGTCCTTGGGTCAATCATCTGGTGGCGTGTGCCTGCGGTCTGCCGTTGAGCACCGGCCTGGTGGCCAGCGACGACACCCTGCTACTGGCGCCGTTGGAACAAACTATCGCCCAAGACGTGCTGGGTCATCTGCTGCTGGCCTGGAAGGCCGGGATGAACGAACCGCTGCCAGTGGCCGTCAAGACCGCGTTCGCCTGGCTCGGTCAAACCGACCCCGAAAAAGCCCGGGCCGCGGCCCGCAAAGCGTATGAGGGCGACGGTTTGACCAGCGACGGTGAGCGCCGGGAAAGCCCCGCGCTCACTCGACAATTTCCTGATTACGCCGCGCTGGTTGCCAGTGAGGATTTCGAAGGTTGGTGCGAGACCTTGTATCGTCCCCTGATAAGCGCCCCATGGCGATCTCTGGCCAGCGAGGAGGTCCGCTCATGAGCGCCACCCAACCCTTGGCCCTGGCCTTTCCACTGCGCGGCAGCCAACTGATCGAAGCCAGCGCGGGTACCGGCAAGACCTTCACTATTTCTGCGTTGTACCTGCGTCTAGTGCTGGGCCATGGCGGCGACGAAGCGGGTTTCGGGCGTGAACTGTTGCCACCGCAAATTCTGGTCGTGACCTTTACCGACGCCGCGACCAAAGAACTGCGCGAGCGCATCCGCACCCGCCTGGCGGAAGCGGCGCGCTTCTTTCGTGACGAGATCGATCAGCCAGACGACTTGATCGCCGAGCTGCGCGATCAGTACCAGCCCGCGCAATGGCCGGCTTGCGCCAATCGACTCGACATTGCTGCCCAATGGATGGACGAGGCCGCCGTGTCGACCATCCACAGTTGGTGTCAGCGCATGCTGCGCGAACATGCCTTCGATAGCGGGAGCCTGTTTACCCAGACCCTGGAAACCGATCACAGCGATTTGTTGGGTGAAGTACTGCGCGATTACTGGCGGCTGTTCTGCTACCCGATGCAGGGCGATGCATTGAACTGGGTACGTGGCCATTGGGGAGGTCCGGCCGCCCTGCTGCCCAAAGTGCGCGCCTTGTTCGGCAGCGAACGCTCCGGCGACGAACAACGCGAGCCGGCGGAACTGATCAATGCCTGCTTGCAGGAGCGCCGCGAAGCGCTGGTCGCCCTCAAGGCGCCTTGGCAGCAATGGGCGACCGAGTTGCGGGACATCTGCTTGCAGGCCGTTGCTGCCAAGGTGGTGGACGGTCGTAAGATGCAGGCGCGGTACTTCGAGCCCTGGTTTGAAAAACTCAATGCCTGGGCCATTGATGAAACGCTGGAGCAACTGGACATTGGGACCGGCTTTGCGCGCCTGACGCCTGACGGAATGGCCGAAGCCTGGAAGGGCGAGCCGCCGCATCACCCTGGCCTGGAGGCGATGGCAGGTCTTAAAGCCAGTCTCGACGCGCTGCCTACGCCAGACGCCGCGGTGTTGCAACACGCGGCCACCTGGGTCGGCAAACGCTTTGAAGAAGAAAAGCGTCGGCGCGCCGAGATGGGCTTTGACGACATGCTGATCCGCCTCGACGCAGCCTTGCAGGCAGACGGCGGAGAGCGCCTGGCCTGTGTGATTCGTGAACAGTTTCCGGTGGCCCTGATTGACGAGTTCCAGGACACCGATCCGGTTCAGTACCGCATCTTTGAACGTATCTACCGCATCGAAGAAAACCACCCTGAAAGCGGTCTGTTCCTGATCGGCGATCCCAAGCAGGCGATCTACGCCTTTCGCGGTGCCGATATTTATACCTACCTGCGCGCACGGCAGGCCACCGCTGGACGCTTGCACACCTTGGGCACCAACTTTCGCTCCAGCTATGCCATGGTGGAGGCGGTCAACCATGTGTTCGAGCGTGCGGAAACAGGGCGGGGGGCGTTTCTGTTTCGCGAGGCCGAAGGTGAAAACCCGGTACCTTTTCAGCGGGTGTCATCCCAAGGCCGCAAAGAACAGCTGCAGGTCGACGGGCAAACACTGCCGGCCCTGAATATCTGGCATTTGCCTACCGACCAGCCGATCTCCAATGGGCTCTACCGCCAACAATTGGCCGCTGCGTGCGCCAGCCAGATCGTTGCGTTGCTCAATGGCGGGCAACAGGGCCGTGCGGGGTTCATCAAGGGCGATACTTTCAAACCCGTGCGGCCATCGGACATCGCCATTCTCGTGCGTGACGGCAAAGAGGCCCAGGCCGTGCGCGCCGAACTGGCCGCGCGTGGCGTGCGCAGCGTATACCTGTCGGATAAGGATTCGGTGTTCGCCGCTCAGGAGGCTCATGACCTGCTGGCCTGGCTCAAAGCCTGTGCCGAACCGGATGTCGAGCGCCCTCTGCGCGCGGCATTGGCTTGCGTCACCCTCAACCTGTCGTTGCTGGAACTTGAACAACTGAACCAGGACGAGCTGGCCTGGGAAAGCCGCGTCATGCAGTTTCGTGATTACCGCGCAATCTGGCGGAGCCAAGGTGTGCTGCCGATGCTGCGGCGCCTGCTCCACGATTTCAAGTTGCCGCAAACCCTGATCGCTCGCAGTGATGGCGAGCGCGTGCTGACCAACCTGTTGCACCTGTCTGAATTGCTGCAACAGGCGGCGGCTGAACTGGACGGCGAGCAAGCCCTGATCCGGCATCTGGCGGAACACCTGGCGCTTTCGGGCCAGGCGGGCGAAGAGCAGATTCTGCGCCTGGAAAGTGACGAGCAACTGGTCAAGGTCGTGACCATTCACAAGTCCAAGGGACTGGAGTACGACCTGGTATTCCTGCCGTTCATCTGCTCGGCAAAGCCCGTGGATGGCAGTCGTCTGCCGCTGCACTACCACGATGAGAGCGGTAAATCCCACGTGAGCCTCCGGCCGACCGCCGAGTTGATTGCCCGAGCCGACGACGAGCGTCTGGCCGAAGATCTGCGCTTGCTCTACGTTGCGCTCACGCGTGCCAGGCACGCCTGCTGGCTGGGTGTGGCAGATCTTAAGCGCGGCAATAACAACAGTTCGGTGCTGCACCTGTCGGCACTCGGTTATTTGCTCGGCGGCGGCGCTGCATTGGCTGAGTCGGCCGGCCTGGCGCGCTGGCTGCTCGATCTGGCGGACGGTTGCCCGGCCATTCACTACCGGCAAATGCCCGAAGCCGATGCGATGACATATCTGCCGCCACGCAACGAGGCCACGCTATTGGCGCCGTTGTTGCCCAAGCGCAAAGCCGCGGAAAACTGGTGGATTGCTTCATACAGTGCGCTGCGGATCGGCGAAAGCCTGAGCGCCGCCAGCCTCGAGGCACCGGAAAGCCCACAAGCACAGAAACTCTTCGACGACGAACGCCTGGACCCGGACGCGCCTCGGGAGGTGCCCGCCGCCGGGGGTGACATACACCGGTTCCCTCGTGGCCCTAACCCCGGGACGTTTCTTCACGGCCTGTTGGAATGGGCCGGCAACGAAGGCTTCAACGTCACGCCTGACGCCATCGAGGACGCTGTGGCGCGGCGGTGTAATCGGCGCGGCTGGGAAGGTTGGATCGGTACCCTGGGCGGCTGGCTGGAGCATCTGTTGCAAGTGCCGTTGAGTCTCGGCAATGCGCAAGCGCCGGTCGTCCTGAGCGGCCTGCAGCACTACCAGATTGAAATGGAGTTCTGGTTCGCCAGCCATAAGGTCGACGTCCTCAGCCTCGACCAACTGGTGTGCCAATACACCCACGAGGGGGGCTCCCGAGTGGCCGCCGAACCGGTGCTGCTTAACGGCATGTTCAAGGGTTTTATCGACTTGACGTTTGAGCATGAGGGCCGCTACTACGTGGCTGACTATAAGTCCAACTGGCTGGGCGTCGACGATCAGGCCTACACCTGGCAGGCCATGGAACTGTCGATTCTCGAGCATCGGTATGATCTGCAATACGTCCTATACCTGCTGGCCCTGCATCGCCAACTCAAGGCGCGCTTGCCCGACTATGATTACGACCGCCATATCGGCGGGGCGCTTTACGTGTTCCTGCGCGGTACTCGGTCCGCGAGTCGGGGAGCGTATTTCACCCGGCCGCCACGGGCGCTGATCGAGCGCCTGGATTTACTCTTTCAAGGCAAACCGCAACCGCCCAATGTCGAGCCCGCCTGGGAACAAGGAGTTCTGCTATGAGCCTCGAGACCCGGTTGGCGCCCCTCGACCATGCCGCTGACCTGCTTGAGCTGCTGGAACGCTGGGTAGACCGCGGCTGGCTGCGCGCGCTGGACAAGGCCTTTGTCGGGTTTCTGCATGAGCTGGACTCGCAGGCCGACCCCTTGGTGTTGCTGGCGGCGGCCCTTACCAGTCACCAGTTGGGCCACGGTCATGTTTGCCTCGACCTGTTCGAAACCCTGAAGGCCCCGGATTTCGCCTTGTCCTTGCCGCCCGAGGGGGATATGCAGACCGCCGCTATGTTGCTGCCCTCGCAATTGCTCAGTGGTCTGGACGGCGCCCATTGGTGTCACGCCCTGGCCGCCAGCCCTCTGGTCGCGCTGGCTGTCGACGGCAGTGCGCAGGCGCAAAGTCGGCCCTTGGTCTTGGCGGGCAAACGCTTGTATCTGCGTCGTTACTGGACGTATGAGCGACGGATCGACAATGCCTTGCGTCAGCGGCTTGCCACCCAGGAAGCGGTCGCGGTGGATCTGCCCCAGCGCCTGAACGGCCTGTTCGACCGGGCACCGCCGGAGGGTGTGATCGACTGGCAAAAACTCGCGTGTGCCTTGGCGACTCGCGGGGCCTTCAGCATCGTCACGGGCGGTCCTGGCACCGGCAAGACCACGACCGTGGTGCGACTGCTGGCATTGTTGCAGGCGCCCGCCGTGGAAAAGGGCACGGCCTTGCGCATCCGGCTGGCAGCGCCCACCGGCAAAGCCGCGGCGCGCTTGACCGAATCCATCAGCCAGCAAGTGCGATCGCTGAAAGTGTCTGACGGGGTGAGGGCAAAAATCCCCACTGAAGTCACCACCGTCCACCGTCTGCTGGGCAGCCGCCCCGGCACCCGGCATTTTCGTCATCATGCTGGCAACCTGTTGCCGTTGGATGTGCTGGTGGTCGACGAAGCGTCGATGATCGACCTGGAAATGATGGCCAACCTGTTGGACGCCTTGCCCTCGCATGCGCGCTTGGTCCTGCTGGGCGACAAGGATCAATTGGCTTCCGTGGAAGCCGGTGCGGTGCTCGGCGATCTGTGTCGCGATGCCGAGGCCGGTTGGTACAGCCCGCAAACCCGTGAATGGCTGGAAAGTGTCAGCGGTGAGTCGTTGGCCGCCAGTGGTTTGCAGGAAGACCTCGACGCCAGCCACCCGCTGGCACAGCAGGTGGTGATGCTGCGTTATTCGCGACGTTTTGGCGAAGGCAGTGGCATCGGCCAACTGGCGCGCTGGGTCAACCAGCAGGACTCTGAACACGCCCGGCAGTTGCTGGCCGCTCGCACACATGGCGACCTGTTCTGCCTCAGCCTCAAGGGCGAGCACGACCGGGCGCTGGAGCGTCTGGTGCTGGAAGGACAGGGCGAGGGGGCCCATGGCTATCGTTACTACCTGACTCTGCTGCGCACTTCGCGTCCACCTGTCGATACGCCACGAGATGATCCGCGTTGGACCGACTGGGCCCGTCAACTCTTGCAAGCGTTCGATGCCTTTCAGTTGCTGTGCGCTGTGCGCAAGGGGCCTTGGGGTGTCGAAGGCCTGAATCAGCGGATCACCGCCGCGCTGCTGAAGGCCCGGCTGATTGACAGCGATCAGCAATGGTACGAGGGGCGGCCGGTGTTAATGACCCGCAATGACTACGGTCTGGGTCTGATGAATGGTGATATCGGCATCGCCTTGAAACTCCCGGAAAGCGATGGCGGGCCGCAGGTATTGCGCGTGGCTTTCCCGCGCAATGATGGCCAGGGCGGCGTACGGTTTGTCCTGCCCAGCCGGCTCAATGATGTGGAAACGGTCTACGCCATGACCGTGCATAAATCCCAGGGTTCTGAATTCACCCACACCGCGCTGATCCTGCCGGACGCCTTGAACCCGGTGCTGACCAAGGAGCTGATCTACACCGGCATCACGCGCGCCCGGGAGCGGTTCAGCCTGATCGAACCGCGTAGCGGGGTGTTCGAGGAGGCCGTGCGACGCAAAGTGAAGCGCTTGAGCGGATTGATGCTGGAATTGGGCGCTCAAGAATTCGATACCTGATGAAAGGTCGTCGTCTGATTCCGATCTATGCGTCTGAATTTTCAGTGAAACTGGTAGGAATTGAACAGGTGGTGCCTCACGGGTGTTTCTGCCGATATGCTATCGTTGCGGCATCATCTCCGGAAGTTCAAAGAGAATCGCTGCATGAACGTGGCTGTCTCGCCCGTAGGACGTAGTTGGAGCAGAAGCCGAATGCTGCTGTTGGCCGTTCTCGGCCTGGTCACGCCTCTGGTTTGTGCCCAGGCGGCCGCCGTCAGCATGGCGGAGCAGCGTGCGAAGGCCGTGACTCAGGTGGTGCTGGGTATTCTCAGTTACGCCCGTTGGCCCCAAGAGCCTGAGCAACTGCGCTTATGCATCGTCGGGCCCACTCAATATACCGATGACTTGGTCAAGGGCACGACTCAGTCCACCGGACGTCCCGTGAGGGTACGGCGCCTGTTGCTCGGGAACCCGGACATAGCGGGCGCCTGCGATGCGCTGTATATCGGCGAGCTGACCCCGGATGAGCGCAGCCAGCTGTTCACCTCGCTGATCGGCCGTCCTGTCCTGAGCATTAGCGAGGGCGGCGACGAATGTACCGTGGGCAGCCTGTTCTGCCTGCGTGTGGGGGACGAGCAGGTGTCTTTCGAGGTCAACCTCGACTCGGTCGCCCGTAGCGGCGTACGTATTCATCCCAGTGTCTTGCAGTTGTCCCGCCGTCGGGCGTCCGGGCAATGAAATCAAGGCGTGTAACAGCTCGTCCCTCGTTGCGTTCGGTCCTCGGCCGAGGGCACCTGAGTGTGGCGCTGGTGGCGGTCGCCATGGCCAGCGTGTCGCTGACGCTACTCGGCGTGCTGGCGTTGCGGGTGTATGCCGATCACAACCTGCATCTGATCGCCCGCTCCATCAACTACACCGTGGAAGCGGCGGTAGTGTTTAACGACCGCGCGGCAGCCACTGAAGCCCTGGCCTTGATTGCCTCCACCGAAGAGGTGGCGGAAGCCCGGGTGCTGGACATCGACGGGATGCTCTTGGCCCACTGGATGCGTCCGGATACGGGGATGCTGTCCAGGGTTGAGCTGGAACTGGCGCATACGTTGCTCGAGGAGGCGGTCAGCCAGCCGATCCTGCACCAGGGCCAACAGATCGGCACCATTGAATTGAGTGGGCACGGCGGCAGCCTGCTGCGTTTCCTGCTCAGTGGCTTGGCGGGCATCCTGATCTGTACGGCCTTGAGCGGATGGGTCGCAATCTATCTGGTGCGACGCATGCTGCGCGATATCACCGGCCCTTTGCACAGTCTTGCCTCGGTGGCTCACGCGGCCCGTAGCGAGCGGGCCTTCGACCGTCGCGTGCCGCCGGCGCAGATAGCCGAACTCGACAGCCTGGGCAATGACTTCAATGCCCTGCTTGACGAGTTGGAAGCCTGGCAAACCCATCTGCAAACTGAAAACGAAACCCTCGCGCACCTGGCCTCCCACGATAGCCTGACCGGACTGCCCAACCGGGCCTATTTCGAAGGGCGGTTGATGCGCGCCTTGCGCAGCGCGGCCAAACTCAATGAGCGTGTAGCCGTGCTGTTTCTCGACAGCGACCGCTTTAAAGACATTAACGA
This sequence comes from Pseudomonas sp. GQ91, assembly GCF_059758795.1. NCBI lineage: Bacteria > Pseudomonadati > Pseudomonadota > Gammaproteobacteria > Pseudomonadales > Pseudomonadaceae > Pseudomonas > Pseudomonas sp. GQ91. Next base: position 186,397 of record NZ_JCAXED010000014.1, on the reverse strand, counting down.
CAACTTCGGCCATGCTGCCGGCGATGCGGTGCTGGTGGCCGTCGCCTCACGGGTTCGCGCGCAACTACGTGAAAACGACTTGGTCGCACGCTTGGGCGGCGACGAGTTTGCGATCCTGCTCTCTCCGTTGCACAAACCTGAAGATGCTCAGCGGATCGCCGGGAAAATAATTGCCAGCATGGACCAGCCCATCCAGTTGCCCGGCAACGCAGAAGTGTTGACCTCACTCAGTATCGGCGTTGCCGTGTACCCCGATCATGGCGCCACTCCCGGCGCCTTGCTCAACGCCGCCGACGCGGCGATGTACCAGGCCAAGCGCCTCTCCCAGGGCGGCCAGCAAACGGCGGAGTCGGAGCACTCCGCCGCCAATGTACAACACAGGAGTTGATCCCTTGTTTTCTACTGCACGCATGTTGTTTATCACCTTGTTTGTGGCGCTCCTGGCGCTGAATGGCTGCCAGACCGCGCCACCGAAGGGCCTCACACCGGCACAAGTCGCGGTGCTCAAACAACAGGGATTCGAGCTGACTGAAGAAGGCTGGGCCTTTGGCTTGTCGGGTAAGGTGCTGTTCGGCAGTGACGTCGAGACCCTCAACCAACCCAGCACTGAAATCGTCGAACGTATCGGCAAGGCGTTGTTGGGTGTGGGCATTGAACGTGTCCGCGTCGACGGTCACACCGATGCTTCCGGCCCGGAAACCTACAACCAGCAACTGTCCCTGCGACGGGCCAAAAGCGTGAGTGACGTGCTGGTGGGTGTCGGCATGAAAGAAGAGAACGTGCGGTTGCGTGGCCTGGGCAGCAGCGAGCCCGTGGCACCCAACACCACGGTTGCGGGCCGCACCGAGAATCGGCGGGTGTCGATTGTGGTGATTGCCGACTGACCCGGCGCCGTCCTGCATCCGCTAGTCGGCAAACACCATGTGCCGCGTGCGCCCCATCAGCAATGCCTGATTCTGCTCCGTCACCTCGCGGATGTAATCCCACAACAGGGTAATCCGCTTGAGCTTGCGCAGGTCTTCCCGGCAGTACATCCAGAACTGCCGGGTGATGGTGAGCTCCTCGCCCAATATCGGCAGCAACCGTGGGTCCTGCGCCGCCAGGAAGCACGGCAGGATCGCCAATGATCGTCCTTGCTGCGCCGCCACGTACTGCGCAATCACGCTGGTGCTGCGCAAGCTGGCGCTGGCGCCGGGCACTACATTTGCCAGGTACAGCAGCTCCGAGCTGAACGCCAGGTCGTCCACATAGCTGATAAATGAATGGTCGGCCAAATCTGCCGGGCGCTGGATCGGTGGGTGTTGGTCCAGATAGTCCTGGGTCGCGTACAACTGCAACGTGTAATCACACAGTTTGCAGCAGACGTAGGGCCCGTGTTCCGGACGCTCCAGGGCGATGACGATATCGGCTTCGCGCTTGGACAGGCTGATGAAGTGGGGCAGGGGCAGGATGTCGACCGAAATCGCCGGGTAGGTGTCGACAAAGTGACTGAGCTGCGGGGTGACAAAGAAGCTGCCGAAACCTTCGGTACAGCCCATGCGCACATGCCCCGAGAGTGCCACGCCGGAGCCGGAAACCTGTTCGCACGCCATGTGCAGGGTGCTTTCGATGGATTCGGCGTAGCCCAGCAAGCGCTGGCCTTCGGGGGTCAGGACGAAACCGCTGGTCCGGGATTTTTCGAACAACAGCGTACCCAGTGACACTTCCAGCGAACTGATGCGCCGCGACACGGTGGTGTAGTCCACCGCCAGGCGCTTGGCGGCGATGCTGGCCTTGCGGGTGCGGGCCACTTCGAGGAAAAACTTCAGGTCATCCCAGTTCAGCGACCCCAACGACGTGATGTTTTTTTGCATGTTGGACCGGCTTTTATGTGCGTTCTTATTGGAAGTTTGCACATCTATACTCCAAAAACTGTCCGAACGCCTCTTTTCAAGGCGTGCTACGGCTCTCTGCATAACTACAAGATCTGGAGACCACTAATGAACGCATCGCTTACGTCCGCCGATACCGCCGTACAACAGGCCAAACTGTTGATCGACGGCGAGTGGGTCGAATCCAGCACCACCGAGTGGCAAGACATCGTCAATCCGGCGACCCAGGAGGTACTGGCCCGGGTGCCGTTTGCCACCGCCGATGAGGTCAATGCCGCCATCGATGCCGCCCAGCGCGCTTTCCAGACCTGGAAGCTGACGCCTATCGGCGCCCGCATGCGCATCATGCTCAAGCTGCAAGCCTTGATCCGCGAACACTCCAAGCGCATCGCCGCGGTCCTCAGCGCCGAGCAGGGCAAAACCATTGCCGACGCCGAAGGCGATATTTTCCGTGGCCTGGAAGTGGTCGAACATGCCTGCTCCATCGGCACTCTGCAAATGGGTGAATTTGCCGAGAACGTTGCCGGCGGTGTCGACACCTACACCCTGCGCCAACCCATCGGCGTATGTGCCGGGATCACGCCGTTCAACTTCCCGGCGATGATTCCGCTGTGGATGTTTCCGATGGCGATCGCCTGCGGTAACACCTTTGTGCTCAAACCCTCGGAGCAGGACCCGCTGTCGACCCTGATGCTGGTAGAACTGGCGCTCGAAGCCGGCGTGCCGGCGGGTGTGCTGAACGTGGTCCACGGCGGCAAGGACGTGGTGGACGCGCTCTGTACCCACAAAGATATCAAGGCCGTGTCTTTCGTCGGCTCGACCGCCGTCGGCACCCACGTCTACGACCTGGCCGGCAAACACGGCAAGCGCGTGCAAGCGATGATGGGCGCCAAGAACCACGCGGTGGTGCTGCCGGATGCCAACCGCGAGCAAACCCTCAACGCTCTGGTCGGCGCCGGGTTTGGTGCCGCCGGTCAGCGCTGCATGGCCACCTCGGTGGTGGTCTTGGTGGGCGCCTCCAAACACTGGCTGCCGGACCTCAAGGCCCTGGCGCAGAAACTCAAAGTGAATGCCGGCAGTGAAGCCGGCACCGATGTCGGGCCGGTGATTTCCAAGCGTGCGAAGGCACGCATCCTCGATTTGATCGAGAGCGGCGTGAAAGAAGGCGCCAGGCTGGAACTCGATGGCCGCGACATCAAGGTGCCGGGGTTCGAGCAAGGTAACTTCGTCGGTCCAACCCTGTTTTCTGGCGTGACCACCGACATGCAGATCTACACCCAGGAAATCTTCGGCCCAGTGTTGGTGGTGCTGGAAGTCGACACCCTGGATGAGGCGATCGCCCTGGTCAACGCCAATCCGTTCGGCAACGGTACCGGCCTGTTTACCCAAAGCGGTGCGGCGGCGCGCAAGTTCCAAAGCGAAATCGACGTCGGCCAGGTCGGCATCAACATCCCGATCCCGGTGCCGGTCCCGATCTTCAGCTTCACTGGCTCCCGTGGTTCGAAACTTGGCGATCTGGGCCCGTACGGCAAGCAGGTGGTGCAGTTCTACACCCAGACCAAAACTGTCACCAGTCGCTGGTTCGACGATGACAGCGTCAACGATGGCGTCAACACCACCATCAACCTGCGTTGATCGAGGAGACGATCATGAAGATTGCATTTATCGGCCTGGGCAATATGGGCGCGCCGATGGCGCGCAACCTGATCAAGGCCGGCCATGCGCTGAACCTGTTTGACTTGAACCAGAGCGTGCTCAATGAGTTGGCGGCGTTGGGCGGCACCGTCAGCGCCTCGCCCCGCGATGCGGCCCAAGGTGCGGAATTGGTGATTACCATGCTCCCGGCTGCGGCGCATGTGCGTGGTGTCTGGCTCGGTGAAGAGGGTGTCCTCGCCGGCATCGGCGAAGGTATCCCGGCGGTGGACTGCAGCACCATCGACCCGCAAACCGCTCGCGATGTAGCCGCTGCCGCCGCCAAGCACGGCGTGGCCATGGCCGATGCGCCGGTTTCCGGTGGCACCGGCGGTGCCCAGGCCGGGACGCTGACTTTCATGGTCGGCGCCACCCCTGAATTGTTCGCCGTCCTGCAGCCGGTGCTGGCCCAGATGGGCCGCAACATTGTTCACTGCGGTGAAGTCGGCACCGGGCAAATCGCCAAGATCTGCAACAACCTGTTGTTGGGGATCACCATGGTTGGTGTCAGTGAAGCCATGGCGCTGGGAGATGCGCTGGGTATCGACACCCAAGTGCTGGCCGGGATCATCAACAGCTCCACCGGGCGTTGCTGGAGTTCAGACACCTACAATCCATGGCCAGGCGTCATCGACACCGCGCCGGCATCCCGGGGCTACACCGGTGGTTTCGGTGCGGAACTGATGCTCAAGGACCTGGGCCTGGCCACTGAAGCCGCCCGCCAGGTTCATCAGCCTGTCGTGCTTGGCGCAGTGGCGCAGCAGTTGTATCAGTCGATGAGCCAGCGTGGGGAAGGTGGCAAGGACTTCTCGGCAATCATCAACAGCTATCGCAAACCCCAATAGGGGATTTTTCCGAGAGCCCGCGTCGGGCGGGCTCTCGGGTTTTTGGCGGTCAGGCAAAAACAAAATACTTGCGCACGGTCTCGACCACCTCCCACGTACCCTTCATCCCCGGCTCCACGACGAAGATATCCCCGGCCCTCAAGTGAATCGGTTCCAGGCCATCCGGGGTGATCACGCAGTAACCTTCCTGAAAGTGGCAGTACTCCCACTTCACATACTCCACCCGCCATTTGCCGGGGGTGCAGATCCAGGTGCCCATGATTTTGCTGCCGTCTTCGCTGGTGTAGGCATTGAGATTGACGGTGTGCGGGTCGCCTTCGAGTTTTTCCCATTTGCAGGCATCCAGGACCGGCAGGGGATGGGTATCACGCAGAACGGTGATGGGCTGGGACATGATGACTCCGAGGCAGGAAAAGAGAATTCCAACCCTATAGCGCCGGCCGGTTTGCCAGTGGTCTGAACTCGACATCGAGATGTCCAGAAGCGCAGCTGAATCGCGAGCGTGGCTGGATGAAATATCCCTCCAGAAAATCGCTGTTTGTTCGCAGTAAGTTCGAAAGAAATCGCGCTTTGCGCTGGAATACGCAAGATTATTTACAGCGGGCCCTCGTATCATTCACTGCAGAAACAACCGAGAGCCGTGTATGAATCCAATAAAAACGTGGTGGGATATCAGCCCTCCCTTGAGTACAGCGACCCCGACCTGGCCGGGAGATACGCCGTTCCAGGAAGAGCGGGTCTGGCAGTTCGGTCCCGAATGCCCCGTGAATGTCGGCCGCATTACCTTGTCGCCCCACACCGGTGCCCATGTCGATGCGCCTTTGCATTACAGCGCTGACGGCGCGCCGATCGGTGAGGTTTCGCTGGAGGTGTACCTTGGCCCATGCCGGGTGCTGTATTGCCTCGACAGCGGTGCGCTGGTGCAGCCGCAGCAGTTGCAAGGGCGCCTGGAGAATCTGCCGGAACGGGTGCTGTTGCGTACTTATCAGCAGGTGCCCTTGGCCACCTGGGACTCGAATTTCACCGCGGTCGCCCCAGACACCGTTGAACTGCTGGCCGGCCTCGGTGTGCGCTTGATCGGTATCGACACCCCGTCCCTGGACCCGCAACAATCCAAAACCATGGATGCCCACAACGCTGTGGCTCGTCACGGCATGGCGATTCTCGAAGGCATCGTCCTCGACGATGTGCCCGAAGGTGATTACGAGTTGATCGCTTTGCCGCTGCGTTTTGCCAACCTCGATGCCAGCCCGGTACGCGCAATCCTGCGCCCGCTCAAGGAGCCCACGCGATGAGCCAATGTCCTTTCTCGCCTGATTACCAGCCACCGGAAGAATGGCACAACGCCGAGCTGAATTTTTCCGAGTCCATGAGCTACGGCGACTACCTCGATCTGGGGCGCGTGCTGAGCGCCCAGCATCCGCTATCGCCGGACCACAACGAAATGCTGTTCATCATTCAGCACCAGACGTCCGAGCTGTGGATGAAGCTGATGCTTCACGAACTCAAGGCCGCTCGCGAACACGTACGCCAGGGTGAGTTGCCGCCGGCGTTCAAGATGCTGGCGCGGGTCTCGCGGATCTTTGATCAGTTGGTGCATGCCTGGGCGGTGCTGGCGACCATGACGCCGTCGGAGTACAGGTCGATTCGCCCGTTTCTGGGGCAGTCATCCGGGTTCCAGTCGTTCCAGTACCGGGAAATCGAGTTCATCCTCGGCAATAAAAGCTCGGCGCTATTACGTCCCCACGCCCATCGCCCGGAACTGTTGAAGGAACTGCAAGTGGCGATCGCCACGCCGTCGCTGTATGACGAGGCTGTCAACCTGATGGCCAAGGCCGGCCTTGCCATCGATCCGCAGCGCGCCGAGCGTGACCCGACGGCCCCCACGGTGCACGATGCTTCCGTAGAAGCGGCGTGGCGCGAGGTCTATCGCGATCCGAGCCGTTATTGGGACTTGTACCAACTGGCCGAAAAATTCATCGACCTGGAAGATTCCTTCCGCCAGTGGCGCTTTCGCCATGTCACCACCGTGGAACGGATTATCGGTTTCCAGCCTGGCACCGGTGGCACCGAAGGTGTCGGTTACCTGCGCAAAATGCTCGATACCGTGCTGTTCCCGGAACTCTGGCGAGTGCGTTCCTCACTCTAAAAAACCTTGTGGCGAGGGGGCTTGTCCCCCGTTGGGCTGCGTAGCAGCCCCAAAAAGGCCTCCCCGTTCGTCCAGTCAAACCGGGGGGCAGGTTTGAGGGCTGCTGCGCAGCCCAACGGGGGACAAGCCCCCTCGCCACAGGACAAGCCCCCTCGCCACAGGACAAGCCACCTCACCACAGGACAAGCCCCCTCTCCACGGGACGCCCCTTGCCACGGGGTTTACTGCGCGACGGCAAGCGCCTTGGCCTTCTTCCTGCGCAACCAGTACGCGACAAAAATAATCCCCACCCACACTGGCATCGCATACACCGAGGAGCGAATGCCCGGAATCGCCAGCATCACGCCGATGATCATCACCATGAACGCCAGGCACAGGTAATTGCTGAACGGGAACCAGAACGTCTTGAACGACGGCACCACGCCTTGCTCGCCCATGGCCTTGCGGAACTTGATGTGGGTCAGGCTGATCAGCGCCCAATTGATCATCAGCGAGGCAACCACCAGGGCAAACAACAGTTCCAGCGCGTCATGCGGTGCGACATAGTTGATCACCACGCACAACAAGGTCACTGCCGCGGAAATGCCCAGCGCGCGCAGGGGAACGCCTTGCTTGTTGAGCTTCATCAGCGCCTTCGGCGCGTCGCCTTGCTCGGCCAGGCCGAACAGCATGCGGCTGTTGCAGTACACGCCGCTGTTGTACACCGACAATGCCGCGGTCAGCACCACGAAGTTGAGGATGTGTGCGGCGGCGTCATTGCCGATCAGCGAGAAGATCTGCACGAACGGGCTGCCGCTGTAGGCGTCGCCGGAAGCGCCCAGGGTCTGCAGCAGTTGATCCCACGGGTACAGCGACAGCAGCACGGTCAGCGCGCCGACGTAGAAAATCAGGATCCGGTACACCACCTGATTGATTGCCTTGGGGATCACCTTGCGCGGCTCGCTGGCTTCGGCGGCGGTAATTCCCACCAACTCCAGGCCACCGAACGAGAACATGATGAACGCCATGGCCATCAGCAGCCCCATGCCGCCATTCGGGAAGAAGCCGCCGTGGTCCCACAGGTTGCTGATCGACGCCTGCGGGCCACCGGTGCCGCTGAACAGCAGGTAGCAGCCGAGCACGATCATGCCGAGAATCGCCACCACCTTGATGATCGCGAACCAGAACTCGGTCTCGCCGAAGAACTTCACGTTCAGGGTGTTGATCAAGTTGACCGCGATGAAAAACACCACGGCGCTGGCCCAGGTCGGCACTTCCGGCCACCAGAACTGGATGTATTTACCCACTGCGGTCAGTTCCGCCATGCCCACCAGTACATACAGGACCCAGTAGTTCCAGCCCGCGAGGAAACCCGCATAACCGCCCCAGTATTTGTGGGCGAAGTGACTGAAGGAACCGGCAACCGGCTCCTCGACAATCATCTCGCCCAACTGGCGCATGATCAGGAATGCGATGAAACCGGCGATCGCATAGCCCAGGATCATCGACGGCCCCGCCGACTTGAGCACCCCGGCCGAACCGAGGAACAAGCCCGTGCCAATCGCCCCTCCCAGGGCAATCAGCTGAATATGCCGGTTTTTCAGGCCACGCTTGAGGCCTACCGGGTTAACCATGTCATCCGCCATTAACATTCCCTTCTACTTGTTTTTTTCAGGGGTGATCCTGCACGCCAGACCCGCCCCTCACTGCTGAGGGCTCAGATATTACTCTCGGTAAACTTTTCGTAATACAGCTGAACACCATCAAGTGCCTGATCCTGCAGCCAGTTTTTGATCGAGTCGACCATTGGAGGGGGCCCGCAGACGTACATATCGGCCGTTCTATCCCGCAATTCGGTCATGTCGAAATGCTCGGTCAGATAGCCGCGTTTGCCGGTCCACTGCGACGCCGGGTCGCTCAACACTTCGGTGTAGCGAAAGCCCTGGAGTTTCTCCGCATAGGCCTTGATGCGCTCGGCTTCACACAAATCCTCTGCGCCGCGTACACCGTAATACAGATGCACCGGTTGGGCGCATCCGCGTTCGACCAGTTCATCGAGCATGCCCAGCAACGCCGAGAGCCCGGTACCGCCCGCCACCAGCACCAGCGGTTGGCTGACGTGCCTTAAATAGAAGGCCCCCAACGGCGCCTCCAACTGCAGCTCGTCACCCACCTGGCAACGCTCGCGGATGTAATTGCTCATGACCCCCTCTGGCAGCAGGCGGATCAGAAACTGCAGGCGACTGCCCGGCCGGTTGGCGAAGGAATAGGAGCGCTGGCTGTGGCTGCCAGGAACCGACAGACGCGCGTATTGGCCCGGTAGAAAGTCCAGGGCTTGCTCAAGTTGTACCTGCACAATCGCGGTGCTGGCCGAGACCTGCCGCACCTCGCAAACCTTGCCGGTGAGCTGTACGGGGCCCGGTGCATTGCACAGGCTCGAATCAAAGTCGAAGTAAAACGCCGCATCGGATTTGACCCGGGTCTGGCAACTGAGCATTTTTCGCTGTTGCAGATCAAGGCTGGAAAGCGCCTCGTCATCCACGTAATCCTGGCTGTATTCGCCGGACTCGCAGCGACCCTGGCAAGTCCCGCAGACACCTTCGCGGCAATCCAGCGGGATCTTGATGCCATTGCGCAACGCGGCGTCCAGCAGAATTTCGTTGGCACCCACTGGAAAAAACAAGGTCTTGCCGTCGGCAAAACTGAAGGCCACTTTATGATTCATCCATCGTTCTCCATGGACTGGGTAATACCTGTAGGTGCGAGCTTGCTCGCGAAGAACGTTAACGATGACGCGAGCATCCTGAATGCACGCGGCGTCCTTGAGTTTTTCGCGAGCAAGCGCGCTCCTACAGTTGGGGGGCAAGGTCAGAGGTGATAGAAATCCAGCACTGAGTTGATGGTGTCGTTGAGCAGCAGCACGTGCTTGCGGGTGATCAACCAGCTGTCGCCTTCAGGCCTGAGGCTGTAGGTGGCATGGCCGTAGAACTGCTCTGAGGTGGCCAGCCGATAAAACAGCGTGTGCCAGTTCAATCGCACTTCCAGTTGCCCGTCCGCCTGTTCGGCAATGCGCACGTTACTGACCAAATGCAGGGTGCGCGGCATGGGTGTGGCCGACGCGGCCTTGCCGGTGCGCAGGCGAAACACCCGGTCTTCCAGGCCCGTGCGGTTGGCGTAGTAGATCAGCGACATCTCGCGCTTGGGATCGCGAGTGTAGACATGCTCCGAGTCCCATTGCGGCAAGTGAAACTCGCTCTGCGGGTCAAACAACTGCACATAGGCGTCCCAGTCCTGGGCGTCGCACAGCTCGGATTTGCGGTAGAAAAACTGTTCTACCTGGTACTGCAATTGCGCCTTCATCATTTCACCTCGTGCAGCTTCAAGGATTGAGCGTCGAGACCGTCCAGCAGGAACTTCTGCCAATTGCGGTGCTGGTTGACGTACAGCCCTTCGTGGGTGAATTCGGTGCCGGTCATGGCCGGCTGGATACCGATCGCTTCGCTGTTCGGCGTCGGGCCGGTCTGCCAGCGATGACTGCCCCGGGAGATATCGCTCCAGCGCTCCAGGCGACCCTGGAAGCCGCGCTGGGCTTCGCGAAACTCCACCAGGTCGTCGGGCGTGCCCATGCCGGACACGTTGAAAAAATCCTCGAACTGGCGGATGCGGTTTTCGCGGTCGGCAGCGGACTCGTTCTTCACCCCCAGGCACTGGCTGATGATCTCGGTCTTGTTCCAGGCCACGGGGCGGATGATCCGCAGTTGAGAGCTGATCTGGTCGAGGAAAAACAGGCTGGGATAGACGTTCAGGTTGCGCAGGCGGTGCATCATCCACTCGGCCTTTTGCTGGCCATGTTCTTCGATCAGGCGCGGCATGATGGTGGCGTAACCGGAGCGCACGCTGGGGTTCGGCATGTCGCTGAACAGCACGCTGTGGCCGTTGTTGAAAGCGAACCAGCCATCATCGGTGTTGCTGTCGCCCGCGCCAAGCTTGCTGTAGTCCAGGGTCGTACCGGTTGCGCTGCCGTTTTCAGTGTTGACCTGCTGGCGATGTTGCACCGTGGCCACGTAGTTATAGTGCACGGTGCTGACGTGATAACCGTCGAGGCCATTTTCGTTTTGCAGCTTCCAGTTGCCGTCGTAGGTGTAGGCCGATTTGCCCGGCAGCACTTCCAGCTCACCGCTGGCGGATTGCGCGACCATCATGTCGAAGAACACTCTGGCATCGCCGAGAAAGTCTTCCAAGCTGTTGCGGCCGGCCACATCGAGGCTGATGAACACAAAGCCTTTATAGCTCTCGATCCGCGCTTTCTTCAGGCCGCGAGTCGCCTTGTCGAAGCCTTCCGGGTATTCCCCTGGTGCCTTGACCTTCACCAGGCGGCCATCGCTCTTGTAGCACCAGGCGTGGAAGGGGCAGGTGAAGGTGGATTGGTTGCCCTTGCCGACGCGGGTCAAGGTGGTGCCGCGATGCTGGCAGGCATTGATCAGCGCGTTGAGGCGACCTTCGCCGTCACGGGTGATGATCATCGGTTGGCGCCCGGCGCGCAGGGTCACGAAGTCGTGGTTGTTGGCCAATTCGCTTTCGTGGCAGGCGTAGATCCAGTTCTTCTCGAAGATCAGCTCCATCTCCAGATCGAACAGCTCCGGCTCGGTGAACATGTCCCGGGCAATGCGGAACACTGCGTCGGCCGGACGAAAATCCAGGCAACTTTCGATAAACGTTTTCCACTGCTCGACGTTTCTTGCACCACTCATGGGAGGCACCTTCGTTGTGTGGCCAATCGGTGATGCATTTAGCGGGCGGGAAGGGCCAGCGGGCTATCCGCTTAATGCGCGAAGGTGGGCCGGATAGTTGGGGATCAAATACCCACGCAGGTGCAGGTCGGTGACGCAATGCGCTACTGTCTTGCCAGGCAACTGTCGAAAAAAGCCGGGTCTTATCCAGATAGTCGGCGGTTGCTATCCACTCAGTGGCGAAGCCGCTGGCGTGGCGTGGAACTTGCCTTGATCCTACGGACGCGCCGTCAGAGCGCGCTGGCCATAACCGCCGTGAGTGCAGCCTGATGAGTAGCCATACACGCGACATACGTATCGAACGTTTCGACCTTGAAGGTGCGCGCAGCTGGATGTCCGGCATCTGCGGGCCGCACCGGCTGGAGACGGCCACGCCCGAGCGTCTGCGTTTTCACCACAGCGCCAATGTATTCAGGTCCCGCGCCACCACCTTGGGGATCATTGAATATGGCACTGACGTCACCATCGACATTGAAGACGCCGAACACTTCAGCAGCTACAGCTTGAGCCTGCCCCTGAGAGGCGAGCAGGAACTGAGCAGGGGCGGCGAACGCCTGAGTTCCAATCCTGACCAGGGCGTGATCATTTCGCCCAATGAACACCAAGTGCTGGCGATCTCCGGTGACTGCCGCAAGCTGCAAGTGGTGATCACCCGTGCGGCGATGAGCGAGTCCCTGGAAGGGCTGTTGCAGCGGCCGATTGATGCACCGCTGCGTTTTGACTCGGTGATGGACGCGGTGGATGGCGCTTCGGCAGCGTGGTGGCGCATGGCGCGCTACTTCATTGCCGAGCTGGCGCACGGCAGCGAGTTGTACGAACAGGCGGCTTTCACCCGCGACCTGGAAAGCTCCCTGATCAAAGGCCTGATCCTCGCGCAACCGAATAACTATTCGGCAGAACTGCGCAGCGTGCCGGGCACCAAGTTGCCGCACTATCTGGTCCGCGCGCGCCAGCATATCCACGAGCATGCGCGCGAAGCCGTGCATCTGGAAGACCTTGAAGCCGCCGCCGGCGTGTCGCGGTTCAAGCTGTTCGACGCGTTTCGCAAATACCTCGCCCTGTCGCCGATGGCCTACCTGAAGAAGTACCGCCTGAGCGCCGTGCGTCAGGAGATTCTTGAGCACGCCTCCACGCGCACCATCTCCGAAATTGCCCTGGGCTGGGGCTTTACGCATTTGGGCCGGTTCTCGGCGCAGTACCGCGAGCTGTTCGATGAGTCGCCCAGCCAGACCTTGCAGCGCAACGATGCCCGGCGCATGCGCGGTACATGAACACACTCAAGATCAAAATGTGGGAGCGGGCTTGCTCGCGATAGCGGTGGATCAGTCACCAAATGCGTTGACTGGCCCACCGCTATCGCGAGCAAGCCCCTCCCACATTGGAGTTGCGCGAAGTTGAGAAGAATCTCAGATCAACTCTTCAACCAGTTGCAGGCAATGACTGAGCCCCGGCGACTGGTCATTGGCGCGTCGGCTGAGAATGATCGGCGAGGTCGCGGCGGCTTCGACAATCGGCGTGTAGTCGATGTCTGCCCGATGCAGGATTTGCACCGAGGCCGGCACCAGCGTCACACCGATGCCGGCGCCGACCAGGCCGATAGCGGTCTGCAACTCGTTGGTCCATTGCGCCACCTTGAGCGTCAAGCCATGCGTGTCGAACAGTGCGAGCACATGGTCGGCGTAGCTCGGGCGCGGGTTGCCGGGGTACAGCACCAACGGTTCTTCAGCCAGTTGTGCAAGGGTCACCGGTGCACCCAGGAGCGGGTGATTGGCCGGCAACACGGCCACCAGGCGATCTTCCACCAATACCCGCTGGACGATGGCCGGATCGTCAATGCGTATCCGCCCGAAACCCACATCGATGCGTCCGGCCTTGAGCGCCTCGATCTGTTGCAGCGTGGTCATTTCCGACAGTCCCAGCTCCAGTTCCAGCCCGTCATGACTGCGCAAGCGCCGAATCAGCTCAGGCAATACGCCATACAGCGTCGAGGGTGCAAACCCGATGCCCAGCCAGGTCTTCTGTCCCAGGCCGATACGCCGGGTGTTGTCGCAAACCTTGCCCAGTTGTTCCAGCAGCACATTGGCATGCTCATAGAAAAAACGCCCGGCTTCGGTCAGTCGCAAGGGCCGGCCACGTTCCAGCAGGATCACGCCCAGTTCATCTTCCAACTGCTGGATCTGCCGGCTGAGGGGAGGTTGGGCGATGTGCAGGCGTTCGGCGGCGCGGGTGAAGTTCAGGGTTTCTCCCAGCACCTGAAAGTAACGCAGATGGCGCAGCTCCATATGGACCCCTTTCATACCCTGGAGGTATTGTTCGAGACCCATTCTATATTGGAACCCGTGAAAGAACTGGAACAGAATCGGCACCAGTCAATAAAAAACCCAACGGGTATTGTCATGCCGATTTGTGCCATCGAGTCGATCGAAACCATCATCGTCGATCTCCCCACCATCCGCCCGCACAAGCTGGCGATGCATACGATGCAGAACCAGACACTGGTGATCATTCGCGTGCGCTGTGCCGACGGTATCGAAGGCGTGGGGGAGTCCACCACCATCGGTGGCCTGAGCTACGGCAACGAAAGCCCCGACAGCATCAAGACCAATATCGACCAACACTTCGCTCCGTTGTTGATCGGTCAGGACGCTAACAACGTCAACGCCGCGATGTTGCGTCTGGCGCGCTGCATTCGTGGCAATACGTTTGCCAAGTCCGGTATCGAAAGCGCTTTGCTCGATGCCCTCGGTAAACGCCTGAACTTGCCGGTCAGCGAGTTGCTCGGCGGCCGTGTGCGCGATGCCTTGCCGGTGGCGTGGACGCTGGCCAGTGGCGACACCGGAAAAGACATTGCCGAAGCTGAGAAAATGCTCGACCTGCGCCGTCATCGCATCTTCAAATTGAAGATTGGCGCCGGTGAAGTGGGTCAGGATCTGACGCACGTCATTGCGATTAAAAAAGCCCTGGGCGAACGTGCCAGTGTCAGGGTCGACGTCAACCAGGCCTGGGACGAAGCTGTCGCCCTGCGTGCCTGCAAGGTGTTGGGGGATAACGGCATCGACCTGATCGAACAGCCGATCTCGCGCAATAACCGGGGCGGCATGGCGCGGCTCAACCAGTCGAGCCCGGCACCGATCATGGCCGACGAATCCATCGAATGCGTCGAAGACGCCTTCAACCTGGCCCGCGAAGGCGCAGCCTCGGTGTTTGCGCTGAAGATCGCGAAAAACGGCGGCCCGCGCGCGGTGCTGCGCACGGCGATGATTGCCGAGGCGGCCGGCGTCGGCCTGTATGGCGGCACCATGCTCGAAGGGGGGATCGGCACCTTGGCCTCGGCCCATGCCTTTCTCACACTGAACACGCTCGCGTGGGGGACCGAACTGTTCGGCCCGCTGCTGCTCACTGAAGACATTCTCACCGAGCCGCCGCTGTACCGTGATTTCCAGCTGCATGTCTCGACCGCGCCCGGCCTGGGCCTGGCTATCGATGAAGAGCGCCTGGCGTTCTTCCGTCGCGACCAATGACAAGAGGACGCCTGCGATGCTATTCCACGTAAAAATGACCGTGAATCTCCCCCTCGACATGAACCCGGAGCGCGCCGCCGCGCTCAAGGCCGACGAAAAAGCCCTCGCGCAGCGCCTGCAGCAACAAGGCAAATGGCGCCACCTGTGGCGTATCGCCGGGCTGTACGCCAATTACAGCGTGTTCGATGTCGACAGCACGCAAGAACTGCACGACCTGCTGATGCAACTGCCGTTGTACCCCTACATGGCTATCGAAGTGAACGCCCTGTGCCGGCATCCCTCTTCGATCCACGAGGATGATCGCTGAGTCTGTTTAGCCACCTGATAATTACAAGATGAGGAGTGCACCATGTCCATTCGACTGTCCCAGACTGCCCACGCCCAACAATTTCTCGAAGAAGTCAGCGGTAACTTCAACGACGCCGGCAACCCGCGGGCGAAGGCGCTGATCTACCGAATCCTGCGGGATACGGTGAACATCATTGAAGACCTGGAAGTGACCCCGGAAGAGTTCTGGAAGGCGGTCAATTACCTCAATGAATTGGGCAAGAACCAGGAAGCCGGGCTGCTCGTCGCCGGCCTGGGCCTGGAGCATTACCTGGACCTGTTGATGGATGCGGCGGACGAGCAAGCCGGCAAATCCGGCGGCACCCCGCGCACCATCGAAGGGCCGCTGTATGTGGCGGGTGCGCCGCTGTCCAAGTACGAGGCGCGGCTGGATGACGGACTCGATCCGGGCGTGCCGCTGTTCATGCGCGGTCAGGTACGGGACATCCAGGGCAAGCCCGTGGCTGGCGCGATTGTCGATGTGTGGCAAGCCAACACCGGTGGCACCTACTCCTGGTTCGACGGCAGCCAATCGGAATTCAACCTGCGGCGCCGGATCGAAACCGATGCCCAGGGCAATTACCGTTTTCGCAGCATCGTGCCGTCCGGCTACGGTTGCCCGCCGACCGGTCCGACTCAGCAGTTACTTGATCAATTGGGGCGCCATGGCCAGCGGCCGGCGCATATCCACTTCTTCATCTCGGCGCCGGGCCACCGGCACCTGACCACGCAGATCAACCTGTCGGGCGATCCGTACCTGCATGATGATTTTGCTTATGCGACGCGGGATGAATTGATCGCAGAGATTCGCTTCAGCGAGGATCAGGTACTGGCGCGTGAGTTTGGCGTGGAAGGCCAGTTTGCGCAGATTGATTTTGACTTCGAACTGCAGCCGGCGGTGGCGGCGGTGGAGCAGAAGCGCATGCAGCGGGTGCGGGCGTTGGAGGATTGACGCGCGGTCCCCTCTCCCCTCTGGGCATAGGTATCTACACAACTTTGCCTCAACGCTTAAATCCAGGCAGATAGGGCTGTTGTGGCGAGCGGGCTTGTCCCACCTAGGGCTGCGAAGCAGTCCCAGTAAGCCGAATGCGGTGTGTCAGAGACGCCGTAGCGGCTGTTTTTTGGGGCAGCTTCGCAGCCCTACGCGGGACAAGCCCGCTCGCCACAGGGACGTTCGTCAGTTTCTGAAAGTTGTGTAGATACCTATGACCTCCGGGAGAGGGTTAGGGTGAGGGGCGGTCTACCCTGACACCCCACCTCACTTGCGCACCACCAGGTCCAACACGTCATCCCGATCCTTGATCTTCTGCAGCACAATCTCCGAGCGTATATCCATCACCCCCGCCGTGCGGTTCAGGTGGTTCACGATAAAGTCCGAAAAGTGCTTGAGGTTGCGCGCCTGGACCCGCAATACATAGTTGCTGGCGCCGGTGATCACGTAGGCGCTGGCCACTTCCGGCCAGCCCTGGACCTTCTTGATAAACGTCTCGTGCCAATCCTCCACGTCCTGACGCAACGACAGGTGGACGATGGCTTCCAGTTCAATGCCCAACTGTTCGGCATTGAGCACGGCGCGATAGCCACTGATGACTCCCTCGCTCTCCAGCAGGCGCAAACGGCGCAGGCAGGCGGACGGCGACAGGGCGACCTTCTCCGCCAATTCCTGGTTGCTGATACGCCCATCCTGTTGCAGGAAGTGCAGAAGGCGCAGGTCGGTGGCGTCAAGCATCATGATTAGAATAAATCCACGTATTTACCGGTTAAATTCGAATTTCCTACAGCTTAATTAGCCTGTTGCCGCGCACTTTGCACGAAAATTCTCTAAAAGTTCGTTCATTATTTGGCTCATTGTCACTACAAGAACAGGATTGATCATGACCACCCGAACCCATTGCCTGGCCCTCGATGAACAGGATCCCCTGGCCCCCTTGCGCGAGCAGTTCGCCCTGCCCGACGGGGTGATCTACCTCGATGGCAACTCCCTCGGTGCGCGTCCGGTGGCGGCGTTGGCGCGTGCGCAAGCGGTGATCGTCGAAGAGTGGGGCAATGGTTTGATCCGCAGTTGGAACAGTGCCGGCTGGGCCGACCTGGCACAGCGCCTGGGCAATCGCTTGGCGCCGCTGATCGGTGCGCGCGACGCTGAAGTGGTGATTACCGATACCACTTCCATCAACCTGTTCAAGGTACTCAGTGCCGCGGTGACCGTGCAGCGTCAACGCCAGCCGCAGCGCAAGGTCATCGTCAGCGAGGCCAGCAACTTCCCGACCGACCTGTACATCGCCGAAGGCCTGGCCGAGTTGCTGCAGCAGGGTTATTCCCTGCGTCTGGTCAACAGTCCCGAGGAGTTGCCGCAAGCCATCGCCGAGGACACGGCGGTGGTGATGATCACCCACGTCAACTACAAGACCGGCTACATGCATGACATGCAGGCGCTGACGGCCCTGAGCCATGAATGTGGCGCGTTGACCATCTGGGACCTGGCGCATTCGGCCGGCGCGGTGCCGATCGATCTGCATCAGGCGAGGGCCGATTACGCTATCGGCTGCACCTACAAATACCTCAACGGCGGGCCGGGTTCGCAGGCGTTTGCCTGGGTCAACCCGGCGCTGGTGGAGTGTGCGCGCCAGCCGTTGTCGGGCTGGTTCGGGCATAGCCGGCAGTTCGCGATGGAGCCTCAGTATGCGCCGGGCCAAGGCATCACCCGTTACCTCTGCGGGACCCAGCCGATTACCTCGCTGGCGATGGTTGAATGTGGCCTGGATATTTTTGCCCAGACCGATATGGCTAGCCTGCGCACCAAATCCCTGGCGTTGAGTGACCTGTTCATCGAGCGGGTGCAAAGCCGTTGCGCCGCCCATGACCTGACGCTGATTACCCCGCTCGACCATGCCAGGCGTGGCAGTCATGTGAGCTTTGAACATCCGCAAGGCTACGCCATCGTCCAGGCACTAATCGCCCGTGGCGTGATTGGCGATTATCGCGAGCCGAAGATCATGCGCTTTGGCTTTACCCCGCTATACACCCGCTTCACCGAGGTGTGGGATGCGGTAGAAATCCTCGGCGAAATCCTCGATGGCAAAACCTGGGACCAGCCGCAATTCAAAGTGCGCCACAGCGTCACCTGAGAACACCACAAACCCCATGTGGGAGCGGGCTCGCTCGCGATTGCGGCGGATCAGATACATAGGCTTCAACTGACAGTCCGCTATCGCGAGCAAGCCCGCTCCCACATGGGATTGAGTGTTTCCATACAGATTCACGCTGCAGTAAACAGTGCAATCACAATAATAAAGGGGCACGTCACGTGACCACGCCAGATAACGGCTTTGCAGAAATCACCAACCGCGAACTGGGCCTGCGGCGCCAGCTCACCTCCGGGCAGATGAGCATGATCGCCATCGGTGGCGCCATCGGCACCGGGGCTGTTCATGGGCAGCGCCTACGCCATCGGCTATGCCGGTCCCAGCGTGCTGGTCAGCTATGCCATCGGTGCGCTGATTACCTTGCTGCTGATGGGCTGTTTGGCGGAGATGACGGTGGCGCACTCCACTTCCGGCTCTTTTGGTGCCTACGCCGAGTTCTACATAAGCCCCTTGGCCGGTTTTCTGGTGCGGTATGCCTACTGGGCGGCGATTGTGCTGGCGGTGGGCGCCGAGGTCACGGCGGTGGCGATGTATATGAAGTACTGGTTCGCCAACGTCCCGGAATGGGTGTGGATTGTGTCGTTCTCCAGTGTGCTGATCGTGCTTAACGCCATCAGCGTCAAGACCTTCGGCACCTTTGAGTACTGGTTCTCTACGATCAAGATCAGCGCCATCGTCGGCTTCATCATCCTGGCGGTGTACGTGGTGTTTGGCTCGGGAAATCCAGAGTACGGGGTGCAGAATTACACGGCCCATGGTGGCTTTTTCCCGAATGGCCTGAGCGGTATGTGGATTGCGGTGATCGTGTCGATCTTCAGCTACTTGAGCGTGGAAATGATCGCGGTGGCCGCCGGGGAGGCGGCCGACCCCGAGCAGGCGGTGAAAAAAGCCTTCCGCGCGACCATCGTGCGCCTGGTGGTGTTTTACCTGCTGACGTTGGCGCTGATGCTGGCCATCGTGCCGTGGACCCAGGCCGGTCAAACCCAGAGCCCGTTTGTCACGGTGATGCAGACCATTGGCATTCCCGGCGCGACCGGGGTGATGAACTTCGTGATCCTGATCGCCGCGCTGTCGGCGATGAACAGTCAACTGTACATCACCACCCGCATGATGTTCAGCCTGTCCCGCGCCGGTTTTGCGCCCAAATCCATGGGGGCGTTAAGCAAGAGCGGGATCCCGCTGAACGCCTTGTTGTTGTCCAGTTCAGGTATCGCCCTGGCCACACTGCTCAACGTGGTGTACCCGGAAAGCTCGTTCACGCTGATGATGGCGATCTCGATGTTTGGCGCGATTTTCACCTGGTTCATGATCTTCCTGACGCACTTTTTCTTCCGCCGCTACCGCAAGCGCCACGGCGGGCCGAAGCTGTCATTCGAGCTGCGCTGGTTTCCCTGCAGCACACTGCTGGGGCTGGTGCTGATGGGCGCGGTGATGATCACCACCTATTTCACCGAGGCGTTCAAGATGACCCTGGTGTTCGGGGTGCCGTTCCTGGTGATCCTCTCGGCGGTGTATTACGTGTTCTTCCGCAAGGGCGCGGACAAGGCATCGAGCAACGCCTTGGCGTAACCCGGCAACTGCTCGAAGGACCGGGCGCATAACAGCAAGCTGCGACAGGCCCATTCCTCGCTCAGGGGCTGGGCCTTGAAGCCTTGTGGATGAGGCCAGCGCTGCAGTGCGGCTTGCGGCACAATTCCCAGGCCTGCCCCACGGGCGACCATGCGCATCAATCCATCAAACGCGTCGGCGCGAATCCGCGTCTGCAAGCGAAAACCGGCGTGCAGCGCCTGCTCCTCCAGGTACACCGCCAGCGCACTGTCAGCAGCCAAGCCCACATGGTCGTATTGCAGACTCTCGATGAAGCTCGCTGGCGTTGCGCTCAACGGATGCCCAAGCGGTACGATCAGCACCAGCGGATCCTCGTGAAAGTGCCGAGTCTGCAAACCGTAGGTATCTACCGCATCGGAAATGATCCCCAGGTCTGCCACGCCTTGGCGCAAGGCGTGGGTAATGCGCAGGCTCGGCAACTCTTGCAGGTCTATATCGAGGTTGGGGTGTTGGCAGAGAAAGTCCGCCAGGCGTTCCGGCAGGTATTCGCTGATGGCCGTGGTGTTACACAGCAAGCGTACCTGGCCTTTGACGCCGTTGGCGTATTCCGTCAGGTCTTGTTGCATGCGCTCGGCTTGTTGCAACAGCAGGCGCGCATGACGGGCCAGGGCCTTGCCGGCAGCGGTCGGGGTCACGCCACGGCGGCCCCGCTGGAGGAATTCGATGCCCAATGACGCTTCCATCGCGCGAATCCGTGCACTGGCGGCGGCCAGGGACAGATGGCTGCGTGCGGCCCCGGCGGTGATGTTGCCGGTGTCGAGAATGTGCAGATAGAGGCGAAGGTCGATCAGGTCAAAGTACATGGCTTGAATTCTCGGGTGCTGGGGCGGGCCTTATCGCGAGCAAGCCCGCTCCCACATTTTGATCCGCGAACATATTCCAGATGTGGGAGCGGGCTTGCTCGCGATAAGGTCATTAGCCTCATCTAAAACAAGAGGCTGCCTCAGTATATGGCGAATTTTCAACCCTGCACCCAACCCGCACAATCCCCCCATGAATACCTTCCTAGGGTTTTACCAGAACCTCGGTCCGGCCCTGACTTTACTGGTCATTGCTACCTTTGTGCTGGCTGGCGTGGTCAAAGGCGTCATCGGTCTTGGCTTGCCCACTGTCGCCATGGGCTTGCTCGGGCTGGCTATGCTCCCGCCGCAGGCTGCAGCCTTGCTGATTATTCCGTCGATGATCACCAATCTGTGGCAACTGGCGTCCGGGGGCCATTTGAGGGTGTTGATCAGGCGCCTGTGGCCCATGCTCCTGTTGATTTTTTTCGGCACGGGCCTCGGTTCTGCGTGGCTGGGCATGGAGGCTGGGCACGAGGTGGTGCGTGCATTGGGCGCAGCGTTGCTGGCGTATGCCTTGAGCGGGCTGTTTCTGCCGAGGTTGCAGGTAAAACCTGCGGTCGAGCGTTGGCTGGGACCGGTGTGCGGCCTTGTGACAGGGCTCATTACTTCGGCCACCGGTGTGTTCGTGATTCCAGCCGTGCCCTATCTGCAAGCCTTGGGTTTGAAACGCGACCAACTGGTACAGGCCCTGGGCTTGTCGTTTAGCGTTTCTACCCTGGCCCTGGCGACTGGCCTGTTCTGGCGCGGCAACCTGGGCAGTGGCGAAATCAATGCCTCACTCCTGGCGCTGGTGCCGGCTCTGCTCGGCATGTGGGTGGGGCAAAGCGTACGTCAGCGCATCAGCGCGACACGCTTCAAGCGCGTGTTCTTCATTGGGATGGCGGCGTTGGGCGGGCATTTGTTGATAAGCGGATAAGGCTGACAAGGCAACAATTGGCATTTGATTCGTGCGTTACAGTCAAATGTATTTTGCCGAGACCCGGCTTATTCAGCGCCGGGGTAATCGATAACCTGAGGCCATACATTCTTAACTTCAGGTGCGTTCCCCATGAAAAAAGTACTGTTGCTCAACGGTGGCAAGCAATTCGCCCACTCGGACGGTCGCTACAACAACACCCTGCACGATGCCGCGTTGGCGCTGCTGGATCGTGGCGGCATCGATGTAAAAGTGACCCACATCGATCAGGGTTATGACGTGGCTGAAGAAGTTGCGAAGTTTCTCTGGGCCGACGTAATCATCTATCAAATGCCTGGCTGGTGGATGGGCGCGCCGTGGATCGTCAAGAAGTACATCGATGAAGTCTTCACCGAAGGCCACGGCAGCCTGTATGCGAGCGATGGCCGCACCCGGTCCGATGCGTCGCAGAAATACGGCAGCGGTGGCCTGATCCAGGGCAAGCACTACATGCTGTCGCTGACCTGGAATGCCCCGCAGACAGCATTCGACGACCCGAGCGATTTCTTCGAAGCCAAGGGCGTGGACGCGGTGTATTTCCCGTTCCACAAGGCCAATCAATTCCTGGGCATGCGTGGCTTGCCGACCTTCCTCTGCGTGGACGTGATGAAGCGCCCGGCCATCGAAGCCGATGTGGTTCGTTACGAGCAACATCTGGCTCAAGTGTTTAACCTGAGTCTGTAACACGGCTAGTATCCCGGCAGCCGTATTAAAGAGGACTCACCTTGAAAGCCCGATCCGATGAGCTACAGATATTCGTCTGCGTCATTGAGTGCGGATCGATTTCCGCGGCCGCCGAACAGATCGGGCAAACCCCCTCGGCGGTCAGCCGCACGTTGTCGCGCCTGGAAGCCAAGCTCGACACCACGCTGATCAACCGCACCACGCGGCGCATGGACCTGACCGAAGAGGGCAAGTATTTCTTCGAGCGGGCCAAGGTGATCCTGGAGCAAATGGACGAGTTGGAGGAGCGCCTGTCTTCGCACCGGCAAACGCCTTCCGGGCGGCTGCGGATCAACGCGGCGTCACCGTTCATGCTGCATGCGATCGTGCCATACATTGCCGAATTTCGGCGCTTGTACCCGCACATCCAGTTGGAGTTGAACAGCAACGACCTGATCATCGACCTGCTGGAGCAAAGCACGGACATCGCAATCCGTATCGGTACGCTGGCGGACTCGACCCTGCACGCCCGTGCCCTGGGCTGCAGCCCGTTGCATATCCTGGCCAGCCCTGCCTACCTGGAACAGCACGGCACGCCGACCACGGTGGCCGATCTGGCTGACCACATGCTGTTGGGCTTTACCCAGACCGAAACCCTCAACCATTGGCCGCTGCGTCATCCGGAGGGCGATCGTTGGCTGATCCAGCCAGGCCTTGCCGCTTCCAGCGGTGAAACCCTGCGCCAGTTGGCACTGCAAGGGCAGGGCGTAGCCTGCCTGTCGCATTTCATGACCAACGAAGACATTCAGACCGGGCGCCTGCAGGTGGTCCTGGAACAGTTCAACAGCGGCTATCGCCAGCCGATCAACGCCGTGTACTACCGTAACTCACAGCTTGCCCTGCGCATTCAGTGCTTTTTGGACTTCATCCAGGACAAGCTGGCCCGTTACGCGTGCTGACGGAAGCGATCAGCAACGCTAGCCCCGCTTCGCTCAATTCCGTACCATCCGCCCCTCATTTTCCGCGACGCCCCGGTAATCCATGAAACTCACTCGTCTGCGCACCGACGCCTTGGCCGGACTCACCACGTCTTTCGCGTTGCTGCCCGAATGCATCGCCTTCGCCCTGGTGGCCCATCTCAATCCGTTGATGGGGCTCTACGGCGCATTCATCATCTGCACCCTGACTGCCTTGTTCGGCGGTCGGCCAGGCATGGTTTCCGGTGCAGCGGGGTCGATGGCGGTGGTGATCGTCGCGCTGGTGGTGCAACACGGCGTGGAGTATTTGTTGGCCACGGTGTTGCTGGGCGGCTTGATCATGGTCGCCTTCGGCCTGCTGCGCCTGGGCAAGCTTGTACGCATGGTGCCGCACCCGGTGATGCTGGGTTTCGTCAATGGCCTGGCGATCATCATCGCCCTGGCCCAGCTTGAACACTTCAAGCACGGCGAAACCTGGCTCAGCGGCACAGCGTTGTATGTGATGACCGGGCTGGTGATTGCGACCATGGCTATCGTCTATCTGCTGCCACGCCTGACCCGGGCGGTGCCGCCGGCCTTGGTGGCGATCCTTGGCGTAGGGTTGGCGGTGTATCTGCTGGGCCTGCCCACGCGGACCTTGGGCGATATGGCGCATATCGCCGGCGGCCTGCCGAGCTTTGCCTTGCCGCAGATTCCGTGGACCCTGGAAACCCTCGGCATCATCGCGCCTTATGCGTTCCTGATGGCCATGGTCGGTTTGCTGGAAACCCTGCTGACCCTCAATCTCACCGACGAAATCACCGAGAGCCGTGGATTCCCGGACCGCGAAAGCGTGGCGCTGGGCACCGCCAACATGGTCTCCGGAGTGTTCGGCGGGATGGGCGGTTGCGCGATGATCGGGCAGACGGTGATCAACCTCAGTTCCGGTGGGCGCGGACGATTCTCCGGGGTGTTTGCCGGGGTCATGATCCTGTTGTTTATCCTGTTTCTGTCGCCGCTGATCGAACGAATTCCACTGGCTGCACTGGTCGGGGTGATGTTTGTGGTGTCCCAGCAGACTTTCGCCTGGGCGTCGCTGCGGGTGATCAACAAGGTACCGCTGAACGACGTGCTGGTGATTATCGCGGTGACCGTGATCACGGTCTTCACCGACCTGGCCACTGCGGTGCTCTGCGGGATTGTAATCGCGGCGCTCAATTTTGCCTGGCAACAGGCCCGCGAGCTTTACGCCGACGAGCATCTGGAAGCCGACGGCAGCAAGCTCTATCGGCTGCACGGTACCTTGTTCTTTGCCTCGACCACGCCGTTCCTCAATCAGTTCGACCCGGCCAATGACCCGGAGCAGGTGACCCTGGATTGTCGGCACCTGAGTTTTGTCGACTACTCAGCCATCGCCGCGCTGATGACCCTGCGTGAGCGTTACACCAAGGCTGGCAAGCATCTGCGGGTGCTGCACCTGTCAGAGCGCTGCAAGAAACTGCTCAAGCGCGCACGGGTGGGTCACGACTAGCCACGACTCCCGTTCAACCGGGAGCATGGTTACCGTTGTGGCGAGGGGGCTTGTCCCCCGTTGCGCTGCGCAGCAGCGCCCAATGAACTCGAAGCATTTCTTCTGACAGTACTCGGTGGCTGGTTTTAGGGCTGCTGCGCAGCCCAACGGGGGACAAGCCCCCTCGCCACAGGACAAGCCCCCTCGCCACAGGACAAGCTCCATTTACCATAAGGGTTGCATCAAGGCTGGCAGGCGCGCAGGCACATGTGAGTCAGGGGCGGACGAGGTTTTCCAGTTCCTCGGCGCGGGTCTGGGTCATGTCCAGCAGGCATCCGGAGCCGTTGACCTGATCGATGCTGCCGCCCGATGCGGAGCCGGCAAACGCACAATTGGCATCCCGGTACTTGATCCACAGGCGCTGCACGTCCTGCAGTTGCTGTTTGCGTGCACCCTCCTGAGCGGCCATCGCGGCCTTGTACGCGCTGTTCAGCCGCTTGTCCTGAACCTTGGTTTCACTGGTATTGCAGCCGACCATCGCGACCGTGGTGTTGGCGTTGTCCATGCATTTTTGCAGCGTCGGACTGCTGTCGGCGGCTGACGCGGTGCCGCACAAGGCCAGCAATAGCGCGCTGATGGCGAGGGTTTGAGCTTTCATGGGCTGCTTATCCTGAGGGTGATTCGGTTGCAGTGTATGACCTGGTATCGGCATTCGAGTTTCCTCTGGCGGGCCAATCCGCATGTAAGAACGAACCCCTGATTTTCATCGTGTGCCTGCAGGCATATCCCAGCGCGACAGCACGTGCCTGTTGGCGAAAATTACTTTCATAAAATTTGAAAGTGTTCCTCGGTAATGATTTATGAGTTTCACAACCTATTCGACGTGACCCTTTCCGAGGAGTACCGCATGGCCGCATCACCGGGCTTCTGGTTATTGGCATACGCTGCCATCGCCATCATTGCATTGATCGTGCTGATCGCACGTTATCGGCTCAACTCGTTTATCGTCATCACCCTGGTGTCCATTGGCCTGGCGCTGCTGGCCGGGATGCCGGCGGATACGATCATGGGGTCCTACGAGGCCGGCGTCGGCAAGACCCTGGGGCATATCGCGCTGGTGGTGGCCCTGGGCACCATGCTCGGCAAGATGATGGCCGAGTCCGGTGGCGCCGAGCAGGTCGCACGTACGCTGATCGACCGCTTCGGTGAGCGCAACGCCCATTGGGCGATGGTGTGCATCGCATTCCTGGTGGGGCTGCCGTTGTTTTTCGAAGTCGGTTTCGTGCTGCTGGTACCGATTGCGTTTACCGTGGCCCGGCGTGTCGGCGTGTCGATCCTGATGGTCGGCCTGCCAATGGTCGCCGGTTTGTCGGTGGTGCATGCGTTGGTGCCGCCGCACCCGGCCGCGATGATGGCCGTGCTGGCCTATAACGCTTCGGTCGGGCAAACCGTGCTCTATGCGATCCTGATCGGTATTCCGACCGCGATCATTGCCGGCCCGGTGTATGCAAAATTCATCGTGCCACGCATCCACCTGCCCGCCGAGAACCCGCTGGAACGTCAGTTCATCGACCGTGAGCCGCGCACCCGCCTGCCGAGTTTTGCCCTGACCATGGGCACCATCCTGTTGCCGGTGGTGTTGATGATGATTGGTGGTTGGGCCAACTTGATCTCCACACCCGGCACGGCCTTCAACCAGTTCCTGTTGTTTATCGGCAACTCGGTGATCGCCTTGCTGGTGGCGACGTTGGTGAGCTTCTGGACGCTGGGCCTGGCACAAGGCTTCAATCGCGAATCGATCCTCAAGTTCACCAATGAATGCCTGGCGCCGACCGCCAGCATTACTTTGCTGGTGGGCGCTGGAGGAGGGCTCAACCGGATTCTGGTGGATGCGGGCGTCACCCATGAAATTCTCGGCCTGGCCAACGCCTTCAACTTGTCGCCGCTGGTGATGGGCTGGCTGTTTGCGGCATTGATGCGTATCGCCACGGGGTCAGCGACGGTGGCCATGACCACCGCTTCAGGCGTCGTCGCGCCCGTTGCCCTGGGCCTGGGTTATCCACACCCGGAACTGCTGGTGCTGGCGACCGGTGCTGGCTCGGTAATCTTTTCCCACGTCAATGACGGCGGCTTCTGGCTGATCAAGGAATACTTCAATATGACGGTGATCCAGACCTTCAAGACCTGGACCGTGCTGGAGACCCTGATTTCCCTGGTCGCGTTCGGTCTGACTTATGCTCTGTCCTGCCTGCTGTAACCCGGAGACCGCATGGATATCCTCTACCAGATCCGCGCCCGTCAGGATTCGTTCAGCGCCGGCGAAGGGCGTATCGCCAAGCTGATGCTCGAGGATGTCGGCTTCGCCGCGTCCGCCAGCCTGGAAGCGTTGTCCCAGCGGGCCGAGGTCAGTACCGCCACCCTGTCGCGCTTTGCCCGCAGTGTCGGCTGCCGTGACTTGCGCGACCTGCGACTGCAATTGGCCCAGGCCAGTGGCGTCGGCAGTCGTTTTCTGGACCCGGCGGGCCTGCCTGAACAGTCGGCGTTTCATCGGCAAATCCTCGGTGATATCGAATTGACCTTGCGCCAGCATCTGTCGGGCTTCCAGCAGAGCAGCTTTGTCGACGCCGTGAGACTGCTGGGCAAGGCGCAGATGATTCATGCATTCGGCATGGGCGGACCCTCGAGCCTGTGCAGCGAGGAGTTGCAGGTGCGTCTGGTGCGTCTGGGATATCCGATTGCCGCTTGCCACGACCCGGTGATGATGCGCGTAACGGCCGCCACCCTGGGACCGGAACATGTGTTGATGGTGTGCTCCCTGACAGGCCTCACGCCTGAGTTGCTGGGGGTGGTGGAACTGGCCAGCAACTACGGCGCGCGGATTATCGCCATCACCCTCGCCGATTCGCCGCTGGCGCACTTGGCGGATGTGGTGCTGGCGCTGCAACCGGCCGAAACCAGTTTTATCTACAAACCCACCGCAGCGCGTTACGGCATGCTGCTGGCGATTGACGTGCTCGCCACCGAACTGGCGCTGGTCAAGCCGGACGACAACCAGGAACGCCTGCGCCGGATCAAGCTGGCCCTGGACGATTATCGCGGCGGCGCCGATTGCCTGCCGCTGGGAGACTGAGATGAAGTACCACACGCTGATCCGCAACGCGCAGGTGATTGATGGCAGCAACGCGCCGGCTTATGTCGCCGATGTGGCGTTGCTGGATGGGCGCATCGCAAAGATCGGCGACCTGTCAGGCGCCAGCGCCGGGCATGAGTTCGACGCCGCCGGACAGGTGCTCGCCCCCGGCTTTATCGACGTTCATACCCACGATGACAGCGTGGTGATCCGGCAGCCACAGATGCTGCCCAAACTCAGCCAGGGGGTGACCACGGTCATCGTCGGCAACTGCGGCATCAGCGCCTCGCCGGTGAGTCTGCGGGGTGATCCACCCGACCCGATGAACTTGCTGGGCAGCGCCGAGGCGTTCGTCTATCCGCGTTTTGTCGACTACCGTGTCGCGGTGCAAAACGCTCGGCCAGCGCTGAATGTCGCGGCCCTGATCGGCCACACGGCGTTGCGCAGCAACCATATGGACGACCTGCAGCGCAGCGCGACGCCCGGCGAAATCGCCGCGATGCGTGAGCAATTGCACGAAAGCCTGGAGGCCGGCGCCCTGGGCTTGTCCACCGGCCTGGCCTACGCCAGCGCCTATAGCGCGGAAACGGATGAAGTGCTGCAACTGAGCGAAGAGCTGACGGCGTATGGCGCGGTGTACACCACCCATTTGCGCAGCGAATTTGAACCGGTGCTGGAGGCCATGGACGAAGCCTTCCTGATCGGTCGCCATGCCCGGGTGCCGGTGATCATCTCCCACCTCAAGTGCGCCGGCGCGGGTAATTGGGGGCGCAGCCCGCAGTTGCTGGCGTCGTTGGAACAGGCGGCGAAGAGCCATCCGGTGGGCTGCGATTGCTATCCCTACGCGGCGAGTTCCTCGACCCTGGACCTCAAACAAGTCACCGACGCCTTCCGAATTACCATTACATGGTCGACGCCGCACCCGGACATGGGGGGCCGGGACCTGCAGGACATCGCGGCGCAATGGAACCTGCCGCTGATCGACACCGCCCGCCGCCTGCAGCCGGCGGGGGCGGTGTATTACGGGATGGATGAGGCCGATGTACAACGGATCCTCGCGCATCCGTTGTCGATGGTCGGTTCGGACGGCCTGCCAGAGGACCCATTCCCTCATCCGCGGTTGTGGGGCGCATTCCCTCGGGTGCTCGGGCATTTCAGCCGGGACCTGGGACTGTTCCCGCTGCACACCGCGGTACACAAAATGACCGGGTTGTCGGCGGCGCGGTTTGGCTTGTCGCTACGGGGTGAGATCCGCGAAGGGTACTGGGCTGACCTGGTGCTGTTTGATCCGCTACGGGTGAGGGATGTGGCTGACTTCAAAGACCCCCAGCGCGCCGCCGAAGGGATCGACGGCGTGTGGATCAACGGGGTGTTGAGTTACCGCGATGGTCAGGCGAACGATCAGCGGGCGGGGCGTTTTTTGCTACGCAGCGGGGATTTGCGAGAGGGCTTCAAGACTCTATAGTGGCGGCTCACGAACAGGGAGCCACCAGCATGCACTTAGGAAGAGTCATCCCCATCCTGCGGATCTTCGACGAGACCAAGGCCCTGGAGTTCTATGTCGATTTCCTGGGGTTCAAGGTCGAGTGGCAACATCGGTTCGAGACGAACTACCCGTTGTACCTGCAAGTGTCGTCGGGAACGTGTGTGTTGCACTTGTCCGAACATCATGGCGATGCTTCGCCGGGCGCAGCGGTGCGGATTCAGATTGAAGGTATTGCGACGTACCAGCAGCAATTGCTGGCCAAGGATTATCGCTATGCGAAGCCTGAGGTCGAAGAAACGGCCTGGGGCACGCGGGAAATGAGCATCAAGGATCCGTTCGGCAACCGTGTGGTATTCGTCGAAGAGATGGCGGATTGAGTCCGCCGTCTGCGGAAAAATGCAGGCAATAAAAAACCGCCTTAGTAGGGCGGTTTTTTATTGCAATCCCAGTTTTCGGCTGAGTTTGCATACTCGCAGGAAACAACGACCTGAGGCCAATACTACTGTCGCGCTACGCGACGTGCAAGATGGGGCGATGAGCGTTGGTCGATTTTTTGAGGCTTGTTCAGTCGACATTTCTGCAAATAATGGCAACAGATTTTAAGGCGCCAGAGAGGACGTTTGGCCCGATCCTGTAACACCTCCCAACCGGATGCCGAGTTAGTATCTTCCCCGTTCTGCGTTCGTTGTTATGTAAGGGAGCTGGGTTTTCGCGCGAGTTCTGGACCGACCGCCACGGGCTTGTAATCCGTGCCGGAGTCATGCGGAAGGACCATCAACCTGGCCACCTCACAGGAAACAACGACCTGAGTCCGAAGGCCCACGTGTTCCGGTAAGTGTGCTGGAGGTAAGGCCCAACGCTTGGAGGGCCGAGTATGTCTAAGTTTGCACGACGTACGTGGGACCTCGTAGTGAATTCCCTGCGTGTCTATCACGTGTGGAAATTCCTGCGGGACAGCTTTGATGACCGCTAAGGTCTGATACGCGGGAGCCGCCCCGGTTTTAGCCGAGGCGGCTTTTTTGCGCCAGGGTATCTACACCCGGAAATGGCTGACCATTTGCTGCAACTGACCGCCCAGGCGCGCCAGTTCGACACTCGACTTGGCTGTCTCGTCGCTGGCGGTGGCGGTCTGTTCCGACACATCACGCACGTTGACGATACTGCGGCTGATTTCTTCGGCCACGGCGCTTTGCTCTTCGGCTGCGGCGGCAATCTGCTGGTTCATCGACTGGATGTTCGACACCGTGCGGGTGATGTTCTCCAGTGACACGCCGGCCTTGCGAGTCAGCTCGACGCTGCTGTCGGTGAGGCTGCGACTGTTGTTCATCACGCTGGCCACTTGCTGGGTGCCGTTCTGCAAACCGGCGACCAGGCCTTCGATTTCCTCGGTGGATTTCTGCGTGCGCTGGGCCAGGCCACGGACCTCGTCGGCGACCACCGCAAAACCACGACCGGCTTCCCCGGCGCGGGCGGCTTCGATGGCGGCGTTGAGCGCCAACAGGTTGGTCTGTTCGGCCACGGCCTTGATCACGTCCATTACGCTGCCGATCTTGTTGCTCTCTTGTTGCAGGTGCGCCATGGCGTCGGTGGAACGTGCCACTTCCTCGGCCAGACGTTCGATCTGGGCGATGGCTTCGGCCACCACCTTGTCGCCTGCGCGGGCTTCGCCGTCGGCGTCCGAGGCGGCTCGGGAGGCTTGCTCGGCATTGCGCGCCACTTCTTGCACGGTGGCGGTCATCTCGTGCATCGCGGTCGCCACTTGATCGGTCTCGATCTTTTGACTGTTGACCCCGGCGCTGGTCTGTTCGGTCACGGCCGAAAGCTCTTCGGCGGCGCTGGCGATCTGGGTCACACCGTCGCGGATGCCGGCGATCAGCTCGCGCAAGGTGGTGCCCATACGCTGGATGCCTTGTTGCAATACGCCCAGCTCGTCACGACGCGTGACCTGGATGTTATGGCTCAAGTCACCGGACGCGATGCGTTCGACCACGGCAAGGGTCTCTTGCAGCGGACGGGTAATCTGCCGGGTGATGATCACGGCGGCGATGACGCCCACCAGCAGCGCCAGGAGTGTGCTGATCAATTGCAGGCTGCGGGCCTGGGCGCTTTCGGCGTCGCGACGTTGCAGTTGAATGGCATACAGCGCTTCGCTGCGCGAAACAATATCTGCGCCCTGCACGGTCATTTCCTGGCGGGCCAGGACGATATTGGCGTTGGCGGCCTTGTACGCCTGCACCGCGCTGCGATAGGCGCCGAGGGCGTTTTCCAGGGTGGTCAGTTCGGTGCGCTGAGTGGCGCCGAATACGCTGCTCAACGCTTTCAAACCGTTGATCGCAGTCTCGACCTGCGCCGCGGCGCGCGCTTCGGTGTCCGGGTTGACGTTGCTGGTGTAGCCGCGTACTTCATAACGGGCCAGCAGCAACTGTTCCTTGGCCCGGGTGATGGCCTCGAACTGGGCAAAACGCTCGGTACTGTCGGGCAGCTGGCGTACGTTACGCTCCAGTGTACTGATCGCCGCGTTGGCGGCTTTGGCACGGTCGCCCATGGTTTGGCGCGCGGCATTGCCGTTACGGTAAGCCTCGCGCATTTTGTTCAGCGACTGCTGGTAAGCAGTGATGATGCTTTTCTGCTCGTTGAGCAACTTGAGATTTTCCGGGCTCTTGAAGCTATTGAGCAATTTTTGCTGCTGGGCGGAAAACTCGTCGAGACTGGCTTGCACGTTCTGCGCCACGCTTTCGTCGCCATTGGCCAGCATGTATTGCAGGCGCACGATGCGTAATTTGGTCAGAGAGGCGTTGAGCTGGGTGATGTCGCTCATCCAGTTGCTGCGGTCGATCAGGCCCCCGAGGCTGGTCCAGCCGGTGAGGGCCAGAATCGAGGTAAGGGCCAGCACCAGGCCAAAGCCCAGGCCGAGTTTCAGGTTGACGCTAAGGTTGGCGAACCAATTGTTCATCGAATGCCTCCAGGCACGCAGTTATTTCATTATCGGCACTGGAAGGTTGTCGTTATTGGAGGCCAGTACAGCGGTGTAGAGCGTTATCGGCTAGAACGCCTTCAACTGAAGTAAATTTTCAATATGGCTGGATTTTCTGGACAGATGCCTGAAAAAACTCGCGCACTACACCGATCATTGCGCAACGAAACGGGGATTCAAGGCGCCTTCAGGCTGGCCAGGGCCGCCTTGCCTTGCGCCGACAACACGGGCTCCAGCTGCGCCCAGGTGAAACTCAGCTCATTGTCGCAACCGTCGCCGTAGGAGGGCGTTGAGAGCTGCAAGCCTTGAGTGTTGAAGCTCAGGTCGAATCTCGAGTAGCTGCTGATGGCCGGGCAGCCCTCGTCCACGCTGGCCTGCTTTTCCAGCCAGGCACTGAAGGCGGGCGACAGTTTGACCTGTGCGGAGTAGGGGTCATCCCACGCCTGGCGACTGCCGACCCAGCGCCATGGATCGACGCGTTCACCGGTTTGCAGGTCCCAGGAGTGCAAGCCCCAACTGATGCCGCTGCGCCCATAGCCGGCGGTCCAGCGATAGAACTTGACGGTGATCCAGCGGGACGACCAGTAAATGGGCTCTACCTCGATTTCGCTGGTGTGGGCGGAACCGTTGCGGCCCAGATACTCGCGCCGTTCGCGGAAGAACTCGGCCTGGCCCTCGGGGCTGACGGCCAGCTGCGCCAGGTGCTGGTTGATCTTCTGCATCGCCCGGCCCGCACCCTCCAGCTTGAGGGTGACCTCGGCGCCTTGGGTCTTTACCTGGTAGCGATGCGCGCCAAAGGTTCTTTTTTCCACCTTGGCGGGTAGCGGTGCTGATTCCATCGGCCGGTTATAGGCGTCACTGCCACACCCTTGGGCGTCAGTTCGTGTCAGCACTAACGGCAGCGGCTCGCCGCCTGAGGGCTTGGTCCAGGTTCCCGTCAGTCTGTTCTCCTGAGGCGTGTTCAGTTGCCAGGACCCACTGTTGCCTTCCTCCACCCATGGCTCGCCGGCTTGCTCACGGCTCAATTGGATCGGCGTCAGAAAACGCGTGTAGTAGTAACTGCCGTTGCTGTCGGGAGACGCATTGAAACAGGCAGTGATCGACGCTTTGCCAAGAGTGCCGCTCCACACACCGGCAAGGTCGGCCGGCGCCGCATCGGCATAGCTCGCAGCGCCCGCGAAGGCCAGGACAGCCAAGGGTTTGAACATGAGATCGGACTTCCAGTTGTCTGACGGGCATTCATGATAGCCGATGCTCAGCGGCGCGCGATTGGCCTGCTCGACGGGGCTGAAGTGGTCGGTTGCGAACGGGTTGAAGACCCTACCATTGCACGGTCCCGAACCGGTTTCGGTTTTTCTGCAGGAGAGTGCAATGGGTAATGATCAACAGAGCGTGATCGTGCGAGCGCTTCAGCCCGACGACTATGAGCGGTGGCTGGCATTGTGGCTGGCTTATCAAGACTTCTATGAAGTCACGCTGGAAGAGGCTGTATCACAGTCTACGTTCAGTCGTTTTCTCGATCCGGATGAGCCGGTTTCTGGTTTCGTGGCGGCCCAGGGCGAGGATCTGGTGGGGTTGGTCAATGCCGTCCTGCATCGCTCAACCTGGACAGTCGCCGACTACTGCTACCTGGAGGACCTGTATGTGGCGCCCACCGTCCGTGGCAGCGGGAGCGGCAAAATGCTAATCGAACAGGTGCGCGACTTTGCTCGGCAACACGGATGTTCGCGCCTGTATTGGCACACCCATCAAACCAATAAGCGCGCACAAAAGCTCTACAACTGGGTGGCCGAGGATTCGGGTTTCATCGAGTACCGCATGACGTTGTAACCCGCACTCGCTCCACACCGCCGACATTGGACATGGACATATCGGCGGTGCCGAACAAAGATGTGGGGTTTGGCGTGCCGTCTTTTTCATGCCTGGCAAACTACATGACTCACAACCTCGAGCTGGACACGCTCAAGATTCGTCTCGCCGAGCCGAAAATAGCCGCACTGGATTTACGCGTGCGTGTGCAGCGCGTGCTGCGCCAACTGATCCTGGAAGGCATCCTTGCGCCCGGCAGCCGCCTGCCGGCGACTCGCACGCTTGCACGCTCGCTGGGCATTTCTCGGGACACCGTTGAGATTGCCTATGTGCAGTTGCAACTGGACGGCTATCTCTGTCGGCGTGAAGGCTCGGGTAGCTTCGTTTCCGAAAAGATCGGGCCTGGTCTGCGGGGCGTGCGCCAGCATAAACCGGTGCCCGTGAACTTGGCCGCGACGCTCAGTACCCGCGGTGCGGATATTCTCGCCAGTGGCGGTGTCAGCGACCAGCAAGTAGTCAAGGCCTTTGCCACGGGCCTGCCTGAAACCCGTACCTTTCCCGTCGGAATCTGGGAGCGCTTGCACCGCCATACGTTGAAGGATTACCCGCCAGGCCTGCTGTTGCACGGCGACCCGCAAGGCGCCGAACCGCTGCGCCAGGCCATCGCGCATTATCTGAACCTGGAGCGGGGTGCCCGAGTGACGCCTGATCAGGTGCTGGTGTTGTCCAGTACACGCCAGGCTCTCTATTTGTGTGCCCAAGTGTTGGTGGATGCCGGCCAGCCGATCCTGATGGAAGACCCCGGCTACTTCGGTGCGCGCAAGGCGTTCGAGATGGCCCAGCTCAAGGTTGTGCCGGTTCCGGTGGATGATCAAGGCGTGTGTATCGATCAACTGCGTGCCGACCGCAGCGGCGCCAATACCGTGTACGTCACGCCGTCCCATCAATATCCCACCGGTGCGACCCTCGCCCTGGAGCGACGCCTTGAACTGACCGCCTGGGCCGCCGAGCGTCAAGGCTGGATTATCGAGGACGATTACGACAGCCAGTTTCACTACGAGGGCTTGCCGACTGCCTGCGTGCAGGGGCTGGACCGTTACCAGCGCACGCTTTACCTGGGTACGTTCAGCAAGTCGCTGTACCCCGGTTTGCGCATGGGGTTCATGGTGTTGCCGCCGGACCTGGTCAAACCCATGACCTATGCGCGCAGCATCCTCGATGGGCACACCCCGC
Organism: Pseudomonas sp. GQ91; assembly: GCF_059758795.1. Classification (NCBI taxonomy): domain Bacteria; kingdom Pseudomonadati; phylum Pseudomonadota; class Gammaproteobacteria; order Pseudomonadales; family Pseudomonadaceae; genus Pseudomonas; species Pseudomonas sp. GQ91. The sequence goes on along the minus strand of NZ_JCAXED010000014.1, from coordinate 150,914 downwards.
AGCTCGCCCAACTGACGTTGGCGCGCTTCATGAGCGACGGCCATTTCGGCAGCCATATCCGTGCGATGCGCACCATCTACGGAGAGCGCCGCGATGCGATGGCGCAGGCCGTCCGGCGCCACTTGAGCGCTATCGTCACTGCCAGTTTGCCGCCGGGTGGCTTGCAGCTCCCCTGTTTGCTGAAGGAGGGGTGGACAGAACTCGAGACCCTTCGGCAAGCGGCGCGGGTGGGTATCCAGTTACCAGGTCTTAGTCGTCTCTACGCCAAGCCACCCGCTACGGGAGGCTGGCTATTGGGTTTTTCGGCGCTGACGCCCACTGAAATCGAGGCGGCGACCCGGACGCTGGCCAAGGCGCTTCGATAATCTCAAGTGGTCTGGCATGGCGCGAGGAAGTGGACTGAAAGGGGGGGCCATCGAGGGTTAGCCTTGGCGCCCTCAATCCTCTCAGTCAAGGACGCCTCCATGAGCCAATCAGCTACAAAACTGCGCCTCACCGACTTCATCTCCCCCGGCATCAGCGCGTTCATTTCGGTAATCGTCAACTACGCCGGGACCTTCATCCTGGTGTTCCAGGCCGCACAATTGGCGCAACTCAGTGCGGCGCAAACCGCTTCATGGGTCTGGTCGGTGAGCATCGGGGTGGGTGTGACCGGGGCGTGGCTGAGTTACCGCTATCGGGCGCCGATCATCACGGCCTGGTCGACACCGGGCGTGGCCTTTTTGGCAACGGTCATGCCCTTTACGCCTTATGCTGAAGTGCTCGGTGCTTATATCATGTGCGCCGCAGGCTTTGTGGTGCTGGGTCTGTGCGGCGCTTTTGAACGGTTGGTGCGGTTGATCCCGGGCGGAATTGCCGCAGGTTTGCTGGCAGGCATTCTGTTGCAGTTTGGTGTGGCGGCGTTTGGCGGTGCCAGCGCCGATCCAGTGTTAGTGATCATCCTGGTGGTGTCTTACGCGGTATTGCGGCGCTTCACTTCGCGCTATGCGATGGTCGGGATTCTGTTGATTGGCTTGGCATTGCTCATCAGTCAGCAGCGAGTCGATTTGAGCGGCGTCGAGCTGCAACTGGCGGCGCCGGTTCTGCAAATACCACACTTTTCCGTCGCCGCATTGCTCGGCGTCGCGTTACCGCTGTTTGTGATCACCCTGACGGGGCAATACATCCCAGGCATGCTGGTGCTGCGCAATGATGGCTTCAGCACCAGTGCCAACCCGATCATCACCGTCACCGGTCTGGGATCGCTCATCATGGCGCCGTTCGGTGCGCATGCGTTCAACATCGCAGCGATCACGGCGGCGATCTGCACGGGCCGCGACGCCCACGAAGATCCGTCCAAACGCTATATCGCCGGGCTGGTGTGCGGTGCGCTATACATCACTGTCGGCGTCTTTGGGGTCACGCTCGCAACGTTGTTCATGGTTCTACCACGTGCCTTTATCACTACGTTGGCGGGCCTGGCCTTGCTCGGTGCAATCGGCTCGAGCCTGGCCAGTGCGATGGCCGACACGCATACGCGGGAAACGGCGTTGATTACCTTTCTGGCGACCGCCGCCAATGTCACCTTGCTAGGAGTAGGCGGTGCGTTTTGGGGGTTAGTGGTGGGGTTGTTGGTGCATGGGTTGATTCATGGTGGGCGTAAGGCCGATGCGAGGGTGGTGTAGTGGCGTACGGGTTGGCCCTGAATATGCCGTGTTCGTCGTCGAACCCACTACGCTGAAACGTTTCTCCCACGCTTGCGTTAGCAAATAGATCTGATTACAGTCGAGCGTAATCAGGCCAGCCGACACCGCGGTGTCGCAAGAGCCAACGGACAAAAATAATAAATACCGGGGTCGCCATGTACCTTGAACCCACTGCAGTTCCCCTGCTCGAAATGCGCGATATTTCCAAGACCTTCAACGGCTTGCGCGTATTGAAAAGTGTCGGCTTGAAAGTCTATCCAGGTGAAATTCACGCCTTGATGGGGGAAAACGGCGCCGGCAAATCGACGCTGATGAAAATCCTTTCCGGCGCCTATCAGGCAGATGATGGCGGCGAAATCCGCATCAACGGCCAGCCCGTCGCCCACTATCATCCCGGTACCGCAAAAGACCTCGGCATCGCCGTGATCTATCAAGAACTGAGCCTGTGCCCGAACCTCAGCGTGGCCGAGAATATTTATCTGGGGCGTGAATTACGTCGTGGGTGGACCATCGACCGCAAGGGCATGGAGGGCGGTTGCCTCGAGGTGCTGGCGCGCTTGGGCGCTGAGTTCACGCCATCCACTCGCGTGGGCGCATTGTCGATTGCCGAGCGCCAATTGGTGGAAATCGCCCGCGCGTTGCATGCCGAGGCAAAAATCCTGGTGATGGACGAGCCCACTACGCCGCTGTCGTCGCGCGAGACCGACCGCCTGTTCGCCTTGATCAAACAGCTGCGCGGCCAGGGGCTGGCGATTATCTACATCAGTCATCGCATGGCCGAGATCTATGAACTGTCAGACCGTGTTTCGGTGTTGCGCGATGGTGAATACGTCGGCGAATTGGCCCGGGACGTGCTGTCTGCCGAGGTGCTGGTGAAGATGATGGTAGGGCGCGACCTGTCCGGGTTCTACAAGAAGGAGCACGCGGCCTACGACCCGGGGGCGGTGGTGATGCGGGTGCGCGACATGGCCGACGGCAAGCGCGTGAAGCCGTGCAGTTTCGAGCTGCATGCCGGTGAAGTGCTGGGCATCGCCGGGCTGGTGGGCGCTGGCCGTACTGAATTGGCGCGGCTGATTTTTGCCGCCGACCCACGTACTGGCGGCACCCTGGAGGTGGCGGGCAAACCCGTGACGCCGTTGCGCAACCCGACCGATGCGATCCGTGCCGGCGTGGTTTACCTCACCGAGGACCGCAAGGCCCAAGGGCTGTTCCTCGACATGAGTGTGGCCGACAACATCAACATCTGCGCCTGCGTCCCGGACGCTCGCGCCGGCGGGGTGCTTGACCGGCGCCAGGGCGCGCGGCGCGCCACGGGGGCTATCGAATCGCTGTCGATCCGTGTGGCCTCGGGCAAGGTCAATGTCGGCGCGCTGTCCGGTGGCAACCAGCAGAAAGTCTTGCTGGCGCGTCTGTTGGAGATCAAGCCGCACGTGCTGATCCTCGATGAGCCCACCCGGGGCGTGGACATCGGTTCCAAATCGGAAATCTATCGAATCATCAATCAATTGGCGCAGGCGGGCGTGGGCATCGTGGTGATTTCCAGCGAACTGCCGGAAATCATCGGCACCTGCGACCGGGTGCTGATCATGCGCGAAGGCCAGTTGGTGGCGCAGTTGGGCGGAGCCTGCGGCCATGAGATTTCCCAGGAAGCCATTATCGACCTCGCCACCGGTGGCGAGCAGGTGGCCGCTCATGGCTGACCCCAAGACTTTGGAGAGCAATGCGATGACCGTAGACACCCTTGCAACTGTGGCCAAGCGCGAGCGTATTCGCGAACTGATGCGCACCGTCGGCATGCTGCCGGTATTGGTGCTGTTACTGGTGGGCTTTGCCCTGGCCAGCGAAAACTTTCTCACGCTGCAGAATCTGTCGATCATCAGCCAGCAGGCGTCGGTGAATGTGGTCCTGGCGGCGGGCATGACCTTTGTGATCCTGACGGCCGGTATCGATTTGTCGGTGGGGGCGATTCTTGCCGCGTCTGCCGTGGTAGCGCTGCAAACCTCGATGTCACCGCAATACGGCATGCTGGGGATTGTCGCCGGGGTCGGCTTCGGCCTGTTGCTGGGCCTGGTCAACGGCGGATTGATCGCCTTCCTGCGGCTGCCCCCGTTTATCGTCACCCTTGGTGCGCTGACGGCCATGCGTGGTTTGGCGCGGTTGTTGGCCGACGACAAAACCGTATTCAACCCGGACTTGCCGTTCGCCTTTATCGGCAATGACTCGATTCTCGGTGTGCCGTGGCTGGTCGTGATCGCGGTGGCGGTGATCATCCTGTCGTGGTTCATCCTGCGGCGCACGGTGATGGGCGTGCAGATCTACTCGGTGGGCGGCAACCCGGAAGCGGCGCGCCTTTCTGGCATCAAGGTGTGGAAGGTGCTGCTCTTCGTCTACGCCATGTCCGGTGCACTGGCCGGCCTGGGCGCGGTGATGAGTGCGTCGCGCCTGTTCGCCGCCAACGGTTTGCAACTGGGACAGTCCTACGAGTTGGATGCGATTGCCGCCGTGATCCTCGGCGGCACCAGTTTTGTCGGCGGTGTCGGCACCATCGCCGGTACCTTGATTGGTGCACTGATCATCGCGGTGCTGACCAATGGCCTGGTGCTGCTTGGGGTCTCGGATATCTGGCAGTACATCATCAAGGGCATCGTGATCATTGGCGCCGTGGCGCTGGATCGTTATCGCCAATCCGGCACGCGGACCTGATTTCTCAACAACAATCACAAGAGAGTCGTCATGAACTTCAAACGTATCTTCCCTGTTGTCGCTTCCCTGAGCCTGGCTGTGCTGATGTCCCAAGCCGTGCAGGCACGTGAACTCAAAGCCCTGGGGATCAGCATGGGGTCGCTGGGCAATCCCTATTTCGTCACGCTCGCCGACGGTGCCACGGCGCGGGCCAAGGCGTTGAACCCGGACGTCAAGGTGACGTCGGTCTCGGCTGATTACGACCTGAGCAAGCAGTTCTCGCAGATCGATAACTTTATCTCGTCCAAGGTCGACCTGATATTGCTGAACGCCGTCGACCCGTCGGCCATGGCGTCGGCGATCAAGAAAGCCCGGAATGCCGGGATCGTGGTAGTGGCGGTGGACGTCGACGCCAAGGGCGTGAACGCCACGGTGCAGACCGATAACGTTGAGGCCGGCAAGTTGGCCTGTCAGTTCATCGTCGACAAACTGGCGGGCAAAGGTAACGTGATCATCCAGAACGGCCCGCAAGTCACGGCGGTCACTGATCGGGTCAAGGGTTGCAAGGCCGCCCTGGCCGGTGCGCCGCAGATCAAAGTACTGTCCGACGATCAGGACGGCAAAGGTTCCCGTGAAGGCGGCTTGAATGTGATGCAGGGTTACCTGACACGCTTCCCGCAGATCGATGGACTGTTCGCCATCAACGATCCACAGGCCATTGGCAGCGATCTGGCTGCCCGGCAGTTGAAGCGCGGCGGCATCGTCATTACCTCAGTGGACGGCGCGCCGGACATCGAGAATTCGCTCAAGTCCGAGTCGCTGATCCAGGCTTCTTCCAGCCAGGACCCGTGGGCCATGGCGCAGAAGGCGGTCGACATTGGCAACGACTTGCTCAATGACAAGCCACCGGCCGAAGCCGTGACCCTGCTCGCGCCAAAATTGATCACGCGCGATAACGTCGCGGCTTACAACGGCTGGTCGAGTAAGCGTTGATGCCGGATTGGAGCGTATCGGCATGAGCCGTCCCATCTCTCTGGGCATCGACCTTGGCACTTCGGAACTCAAGGCCATTCTGCTCGAGGAGAGCGGCCAGGTCGTGGCCCATGCCGGTGCGCGCCTGAGCGTCTCGAGGCGGCACAGCGGCTGGTCCGAGCAGCATCCCGAGGACTGGTGGCAAGCGTGTCTGCAGGTGCTCGATCAATTGCGTCTCGAGCAGCCAGAAGCCTTTGCCCGGATAGGGTGTATTGGCCTTTCCGGGCAGATGCATGGGGCGGTGCTGCTGGGGGATGATGATCGCGTGCTGTACCCGGCCATGCTCTGGGATGACTCGCGGGCCGTAGCCTGCGCCGAAGCATTGGCGCGCGACTACCCGGACTTTGCCGAGATCACCGGCAGCGTGCCGATGGCCGGGCTGACCGCCCCCAAGTTGCTGTGGCTGCAACACCATGAGCCGCAGGTTTTCAGCGCCATCGATTGCGTGCTGTCACCCAAGGATTATCTGCGCCTGCGCCTGAGCGGCGAACGCCTCAGCGACGTCTCGGATGCCGCCGGGACCTTGTGGCTGGACGTTGCCAGGCGAACCTGGTTCGAGCCCATGCTGCGGGCAACCGGGCTGAGCCTCTCGCACATGCCCGGACTGGTGGAGGGCGGGGCGCCCGGCAGCGTCCTCGACAGCCGTGCGGCGATCCGCCTGGGTTTGCCCGCAGGCCTGGTCATTGCCGGAGGCGGTGGGGACAACCCGGTGGCGGCGGTCGGTATTGGTGCGATCAATGCGGGTGACGGATTTATCACCTTGGGCACCAGCGCGGCCATCGTCGCGATCACTGATCATGCCGCGAGCAATCCCGCCAGTGCGGTGCACAGCTTTTGCCACGCATTGCCCGAGCGCTGGTACACCATGGGCGCCATGCTCGCGGGCGCCAGTTGCCTGCGCTGGGTCACACGCCTGAGCGGAATCGCCGATGAGCAGACACTGCTGGAACACGTGGAGGCAGCAGTCCCGCTCGAGCAAACTATTGCGCTCTCTCTCCCGCTGTTCCTGCCTTACCTGGCCGGTGAGCGCACGCCGCACAATGATCCGCTGTTACGCGGTGGCTTCATGAACCTGGGCCACGACTGCACCCCGGCGATGCTCGGTTATGCGGTGATGGAAGGTGTCGGTTTCGGCCTGCTCGATGCCCTGCATGCAGTGCAATCGGCCGGCGCCTCGGTACAGGCCTGCGCCTTGGTGGGCGGCGGCGCTCGCAGCGCGTATTGGGCCCAGTTACTGGCGAATATTCTGGAGCGGGACATCTACACCTTGCATGGCAGTGAATTGAGCGCGTGTATCGGTGCGGCGAAGCTGGGGTTTGTTGCGAGCGGGCGGGGGAGCGCATTGTTACAGAGTGGCATGCCGATCAAGGCGCGGTATGTACCGGATGCCAGGCAGCGTGCCGCATTGCGGGCGCGTCATGCCTTGTTCCGGGGGTTGTTGCCGGCAGCCCGGGCGCTGCATGGGTGATGTCCCAGGTTGCCTGAATGATGAGTGATATGAGGAGAAAATGTTTAACACGTGGGATGTGACTGAGTGCGGTGAAGCAATGCACATCGCCGGGCAATCAGTGCCACCGCTTGCGTCGCGGACATCAAGGCCGTGTCTATCGTCAGCGGCGCGTCATTCCACGCTTCATAATCATGCGCCAATACCGATTGCCAGGTGGGGGGCGTCAGTCCTGCAATATCGCTCTGCCGGGTTTCTACCCGTCGGCGATGCTCCTGTTGATCGGAGCAGATCACTTGAATATTCAACAAAGGGCTCGTACCACGCGCGGCAATATCGCGCCAGGCCTGTCGGCTTTCGGCCACCGGGTTAACGCCGTCGACCACCACTTGGTTGCCGATGCGCAGGTTACTCAGGGCCAACTCGTTGGCGACCCGATAACCGCTGCGACCTACGTCCTGCGCCAGGACCTCGGCGTTGCGGATGGCTTGTTCTATCGTGTCGATCCGCAGATACACGGCGCGCATTTCAGCCGCGAGGCCCTGCGCAATCGTGGTTTTTCCAGTGCCTGGAAGGCCGCTGAAGACAATTAGCATTGTGTCTTCTACCATCAGCTGTGGGTGAACGTTCCCGAGAACGTAGCTTCAACCGGACCGGTGAGCAACACCTGGCCGGCGCCGGTCCACTGAACCGTGACGTTTCCGCCATCGCACGCGACCTCGACGCGCTCATCCAACAGGCCTCGACGGATGCCGTTGACCACGGCGCCACAGGCGCAGGAGCCTGAGCCTTGCGGTATGCCGCCGCCACGTTCCCATATGCGTAACCGAATCTGCCTGCGGTTGATGATCTGGACGAAATGCACATTCGTCTTGAGAGGAAACAACGGGTGGGTTTCGATCACCGGCCCAATGCTCGCGATATCCAGGGCCGCCAGATCATCGACAAAATAGGTGCAGTGCGGGTTTCCCATGCCGCACGCGGCAGGCATGCCCTCCAACGGCAAAACCGTCGTATCCAAGGCCCGGGCCAGGGGAATATCCGACCATCCGCAACGCGGTTCGCCCATGCTGACGGTAATCGCGCCGGTAGCAGTGCGTTCGCAGGTGTGTAGGCCACGCTCGGTCCGCAACACCACCGAGGCCTTGTTCGATTCGCCCATCAGCCTGGCCGCGACACCCCGCGTGGCGCTGCCACATACCTCCAGTGGCGAGCCATCGGCATTCCAGAACAGCACCTGGGCCGCTGCGTCATCACACTTGAGCATTACCGCCAGTTGATTGAAGCCGATACCCAGGTTCCGGTCACCCATGCGCCGGACCAGGGCGCTGGTAATGGGCGTCGATGAATGTCGCAGGTCGACGATGACGAAGTCGTCGCCATTGGCATGCATCTTATGAAAACTCAGTGACATGGTGCGGTTCCTGGCGAAGGCATGGGCACAGAAAGTGATTTACCGGCAACGTTGAGCAATTGCACTGCATCGTCGCGGCGAGCTTACCCCAACCCTTGTAGGAGCAAGTTTGCTCGCGAAAAACGTCAACGATAACGCGTGCATTCTGGATAAGCGCGGTGCCTTTGAGTTCACCACCAGCAAGGGCTGGGCGCCCCTCGCCCTTACAAAAAAGCTTAACCGATCAGTATTAGTCTCACAGCCTTGCTTATTAATATTGTAAGAAAACATTGCCGCGTGAAAGCCAGTCATCTGCAAGTTTTATAACTAAATCCGCTTGTCACGGACCAAATAACCGTTTTCTGCCTAGACTTGCTTAGTCCCTCGTGCATATGCTTTCACAGCATTAAATTGCACAAAAAAAATAAAACAACAGGAGTCTCCCCCCATGTTCAAACCTATGTGGAAAGCAGTGGCCTGCGCCCTGGCGCTTGGCGCCATGAGCACAGCCATGGCCGCGGACCCGATCACCATAAAATTCTCCCACGTGGTTGCAGAGCAAACGCCCAAGGGCCAGGGTGCGTTGCTGTTCAAGAAGCTGGTGGAAGAACGCCTGCCTGGCAAGGTCAAGGTCGATGTCTACCCCAACTCCTCGTTGTTTGGCGATGGCAAGGAGATGGAGGCACTGTTGCTGGGGGACGTACAGATGATTGCCCCGTCGCTGGCCAAGTTCGAGCACTACACCAAGTCCGTGCAGTTGTTCGACCTGCCATTCCTGTTCGATGACATCTCCGCCGTGGACCGCTTCCAGTTGAGCCCTGAGGGCCAGAAGCTGCTCAAATCCATGGAAAGCAAGAACATCACCGGCCTGGCCTATTGGCACAACGGCATGAAACAGCTGTCGGCGAACAAGCCACTGCGTGAACCCAAGGATGCGCGTGGCCTGAAGTTCCGGGTGCAGGCGTCCGCGGTGCTGGAAGAGCAGTTCAAGGCGGTAAACGCCAACCCGCGCAAGATGAGTTTCGCCGAGGTGTATCAAGGCCTGCAGACCGGTGTGGTCAACGGTGCGGAAAACCCGTACTCGAACATCTACAGTCAGAAAATGCACGAAGTGCAGAAGTACATCACCGAATCCAACCACGGTGTACTCGACTACATGCTGATCACCAACACCAAGTTCTGGAACGGCCTGCCACCCGACATCCGTACCGAGCTGGACAAGATCCTGGTTGAAGTCACCCAGCACGTTAACAACGAGGCGGCGCAGCTGAACCAGAAAGACAAACAACGCATCCTCGACGCCAAGACCACCGAGATCATCACCCTCACGCCTGAACAGCGCGGCGAATGGCGCGACAAGATGAAGCCGGTATGGAAGAAGTTTGAAGGTGACATCGGTGCTGACCTGATCAAAGCCGCCGAAGCCTCCAACAAGGCTCAGTAATGGGTTGGCCGGTGCTGCCGCCCTGGCAGCGCCGGCCTGTCGTCCCCCCTGCAGGAGATGTCATCCATGAACGCCCTTCGGCGCATCTGGGAACACTTCGAGGAAGGCTTCATTGCTTTCCTTCTGGCCGCCATGACGCTGGTTACATTCGTCTACGTGGTGCTCAACAACCTCTACACCGTTTTCTACAGCCTCGGCGACAACTGGCCCGCCGCCAGCGAGCCGGCGTTCGCCATTGGCGACGGCATCATGGGCATGGCCCAGGCGATGACCTGGAGCAGCTCGCTGACCAAGGCCCTGTTTGGCTGGCTGATCTTTTTCGGCTTGTCGTATGGCGTGCGCACGGCCGGGCACATCGGCGTCGATGCATTGGTGAAACTCGCGAGCAAACCGGTACAGCGCTTTATCGGCATCATTGCTTGCCTGTGCTGCCTGGCCTACGCCGGGATGCTCGCTGTCGCCAGTTATGAATGGATCAATACCCTGATGATCGCGCAGATCGGCGCGGAAGACCTCGGCCACTTCGGCATCATGCAATGGCACATCGGCCTGATCGTGCCGGTGGGCTTTACGTTGGTGTTTATCCGTTTCGCGGAAATTCTCGTACGCATCCTGATGAATCGTCAGACAGGCCTGGGCCTGGCCGATGAAGCGGCGGAAGCGATCAAACTGACCGAACACGAGGAAGACAAGCCATGACTATTGCCTTCCTGTTCGTGGCACTGTTCGTGCTGATGTTTATCGGCGTGCCTATCGCTATTTCGTTGGGGCTGGCTGGTTCGCTGACCATCATTTTCTTCAGCCCCGACTCGGTGCGCTCCCTGGCGATCAAGCTGTTCGAGACATCTGAACACTACACCTTGCTGGCGATTCCGTTTTTCCTGCTGGCCGGTGCGTTCATGACCACCGGGGGCGTGGCGCGGCGGCTGATCGATTTTGCCAATGCTTGCGTCGGACATATCCGGGGCGGCCTGGCGATTGCGGCGGTGCTGGCCTGCATGCTGTTTGCCGCGCTGTCGGGTTCAAGCCCGGCAACCGTGGCGGCGGTCGGTTCCATCGCGATTGCCGGGATGGTGCGGTCGGGTTATCCACAGGCGTTTGGCGCGGGCATCGTGTGTAACGCCGGCACCTTGGGGATCCTCATTCCGCCATCGATCGTGATGGTGGTGTATGCGGCGGCGACGGAAACCTCGGTGGGCAAGTTGTTCATGGCCGGGGTGATTCCCGGGCTGCTGCTGGGGTTATCGCTGATGGTGGCGATCTACATCGTCGCGGTGAAGAAGAACCTGCCGGCGCTGCCTCGGGCGACGTTCCGCGAATGGCTGTCCACGGCGCGCAAAGCGCTCTGGGGCTTGCTGTTGATGGTCATCATCCTCGGCGGAATCTATTCGGGGATGTTCACCCCCACCGAAGCCGCTGCGGTGGCTGCCGTGTATTCGGCGTTTATCGCCTTGTTCGTCTACAAAGACCTGACCATTCGCGAAACCCCGAAAGTGCTGCTGGAGTCGGCCAAGCTGAGCATCATGCTGATGTTCATCATCGCCAACGCCATGTTGTTCGCTCATGTGCTGACCACCGAGCAACTGCCACAGCAAATCACCGCATGGGTGATCGATGCCGGGCTGACGCCGGTGACCTTCCTGCTGGTAGTGAACATCGTGCTGTTGATTGCCGGGGCGTTTATGGAGCCTTCGGCGATCATCCTGATCCTGGCACCGATTCTCTTCCCTATCGCCACGCAACTGGGTATCGATCCGATTCACCTGGGCATCATCATGGTGGTGAACCTGGAGATCGGCTTGATCACACCTCCCGTGGGGTTGAACCTGTTCGTGACGTCTGCCGTCACGGGAATGTCACTGACGGCTACCATCAGGGCGGCCATGCCCTGGCTGCTGATCCTGCTGGCATTCCTGATACTGATCACTTACGTACCGTGGATCTCCCTGGCGCTACCTAACTGGCTGGGCATGAGCTGATGTTGTCACCCGCCCGTCCGGCAACTCCACAACTCGACTGAGGATGGGTTGCTGACGGGAGGGCCCAGCCACTCGCTCATCGCGTGACAGCGTTGATCGAAGCACAACTGGTAGTCACCCGCCTGTGGGGAGCGTCCAAGTTTCAGCGGCTGCAAGGGCGGCAGCTGGCGCTGATAGTGCCAACTGCCGTTTTCCAGCCTGGCCCCGGGGGGGATTTCCATGCCTGCGCCATTTCCCTTGACCCTGGCTTGCGTCAGCATCAGTCCTTGTTGCGAAATGTCGTAGTCTTCTTCCCAGCGAACTTTTTCTATCGTGTGATCCCAGCCCAGCGTGAAGCTTGAGACCGGGAGTTGCGCCCACACCACGCCCGCCAGCCCCAGGCACAAACCCATCATGCCTGGGCAAACCCGGCACGACGCGAGCGCCAGACATGTTGAACTATCAGCAGGATACCCAGCATGAAACCGATCTCGTCCGTTATCGGCAGCGCGACGACCAGTAAAGCACCTGCGGCAAAGCACAGGAAACGTTCCCAGATCGGCATTTTCTGTTGCAGATAGCCGGTGCACGCCATGCCCCAGAGACCAATGGCCAATGTGGTCTTCACCACCATGTAGGCGGTCATCCAGTAATTGTCGCCTTGCATCATCAGTGCAGGGTTGTAGACCGTCATAAACGGAATGACGAAACCCGCCAGGGCAATACGTACCGCCCACAGGCTGATCTTGAAGCCCGTCTCCTTGGCGATGGGGGCTGCGGCAAAGCATGCAAGCGCGACCGGTGGAGTAAGGTCTGCAAGAATTCCGAAATAGAACACGAACATATGCGACACGATCAGCGGCACACCCAGTTCCAGCAGGGCAGGCGCGGCAATCGAACTGGTGATGATGTAGTTGGGGATCGTCGGGATCCCCATGCCCAGCACCAGGCAGGTAAGCATCGTCAATATCAGCGACAGCAGCAGGTTGTCTCTGCCGATGGCCAATATGTAGCCGGCAAAGGTCGATGCGATTCCAGTCAATGACACCACGCCGATGATGACCCCCACCAACGCGCAGGCAATCCCCACCGGTACGGCATGCCGCGCACCCTCGACCAGCGCGTGCAGGCAAATATTCAGGGTTTCCCGACCGCCCTTGATGAACCAGCAGATGAGCACCAGTGTGGCGATGACGGCAAAGATCACGCCGATCCCCAACTGGAAGAATCCGACGCAGAGGATCCCCAGGGCGATCCAGAACGCGCATCGCAACGCAAAGCTGGAGACCCTGAGAATAATGGCCGAGCCGAGAATGACGATGGCTGTCAATGCCAGCCCGACCATGCCGGAAAACAGCGGGGTACGCCCGGAAAACAGCAGGTAGACCAGCACTAGGAGCGGAATCAGCAAATACCAGCTTTCCTTTACCGCGCCCCAGGCGCTGGGGCACTGGTCTTTGGGCAGTCCTTTAAGGTTGGAGCGTTTGGCTTCAAGGTGAACCATCCAGAACACCGAACCGAAATACAGGATGGCTGGGATCAGCGCTGCCTTGGCGATTTCCACGAACGGTACATTGATGGTTTCCGCCATGATGAACGCCACCGCGCCCATGACCGGCGGCATTATCTGGCTGCCCATGCTGGCAGTCGCTTCCACGCCACCGGCAAACGCGGCCTTGTAGCCGAAGCGTTTCATCAATGGAATCGTGAACTGGCCGGTCGTCACGACGTTCGCGATGCCTGAACCCGTTATCGTCCCCATCAAGGCCGATGACACCACCGATACCTTGGCCGGCCCACCCAGTTTGTGGCCAAACAGGCCCATGGCGAAGTCAGTGAACAGCTTGATCATGCCCGCCTGTTCAAGAAAGGCGCCGAACAGAATGAACAGGAAAATATAAGTCGCCGAAACATAGGTCGGTGTGCCGTAGAGGCCTTCGGTGCCGAATGACAGCTGGTTGACGATTTGATCGAGTCCGTAGCCGCGATGGGCCAGCTCGCCTGGCAGGTATTCACCCAAGAGACCGTATGCCAAAAACAGTCCACAGATGACCGGCAACGCGATCCCCATCACCCGGCGAGCCGCCTCGAACACCAATACGATCAGTATCAGCCCGATCACCATGTCTCCAGGCGTCAGGTCGCCCGAACGCTGGATCAAATCCGCCTCGAAGAACCATTGGTACGCGGCGGTGGCAATCGCTGCGAGGCTCAATAGCCAGGCCAGCGGTTGCCAGGGACGGGCCTTGCCGTAAGCCGGGTAACTCAGGAAGACCACCCACAACAGGAAGCCGACATGCACGGCGCGTAGCACCTGGCTGGAAATAGGCGCAAATGCGGCAGTGACTATCTGGAAAATGGAAAACAGCAACGCTACGTAGAACAGCGTTTTCGGCCAGTCGCGCGGGTTCGCCGCGATGCCTTGATGATCTTCGCTCATTGGGAACCTGCCTCAAAACTACAAGGAAGGGGACGCGCCGCTCCAGCGAGCGCCCCCGTGGCCTGTTGTCGGGTTACAACGCGCCAACTTCCTTGTAGTAGCGTTCGGCGCCGGGATGCAGAGGGATGGGCAGGTTCTTCGCGGCGTTTTGCACGTGGATGTCCTTGGCGGCCGAATGAGAGTTGCCGAGGCGCTCCAGGTTATCGAACATCAGCGTGGTCATCTTGTAGGCCACGTCGTCGGAGACGTCCGAGTGAGTCACCAGAATATTGGTGATCGCCACCGTCGGCACGGGGTCGGGCTGTCCGTCATAGGTGTTGGCGGGGATTTGGGCGGGCAGGTACGCGGCATTGCCAATTTTTGTCACCACCTCCGCGGGGATGGAGACGTAGTTCAATGACATGGTTGAAGCCAGGTCACGAATAGCCGCCATTCCCAGTCCCGAGGACTGCAGCGTGGCGTCCAGCTGACGATTCTTGATCAGTTCGACCGACTCGGCGAAGGGCAGGTACTGGACCTTGCTCATGTCATCGTAGGTCAGTCCCGCGGCCTTGAAGATCGCTCGCGCGTTCAACTCGGTCCCGGATTTCGGGGCGCCGACGGAGATGGTTTTGCCTTTCAGGTCGGCCAGGGTTTTGATCCCGGACTCTTTATTCGCAACAATTTGGATGTAATTCGGATAGGCCCCCGCAATCGCGCGCAACTTGGTCAGTGGCGCCTTGAATCCGGCTTCTTCCACGCCGTTTTTTGCATCAGCCACAGAGTCTCCCAGCGCAAAGGCAAGTTCCCCACGGCCGGCTTGTAGAAGGTTGAGATTCTCCACCGAGGCTTTGGTCGCCTGGACGGAAGTCTTCGACCCCTCGATCCCCTCGCTGTAGATCTGTGACAGCCCGACCCCGATAGGGTAATAAACCCCGCTGGTGCCCCCTGTGAGGATGTTTATGAAGGTCGGTGCGGCATTGGCTGCACACGAGACTGTCAACGCAGCCGTGGCGGCCAGGAGGCTGAAGCGTTTTGTTACGCGCATGGAAGGTGCTCCGTCTTGTTATGGCTTTATGCAGAGTCTTCCTACTGTAGTCGAAATCAATGCTGGAGTGGGAGGCTGAGTTGGCCTGAAGCGGAGCGCCTAATACCTCCAGAAGACGGGGGTGACAATGACCAGCACGGTGAGGATCTCCAGGCGTCCGAGCAGCATGCCAATGGTCAGTAGCCATTTCGCTGCATCAGGCAATGAGGAGAAGTTGCCGGCGGGTCCGATGATCGTGCCCAGGCCCGGGCCAACGTTACACACCGCAGTGGCCGCGCCACTTAGCGCAGTCGTCCAATCCAGTCCGATCAGCGCCAGGCCCAAGGCAATCACGGCAATGGTGATGCTGAAGAAAAACGAGAAGGTCAGCAGTGAGCGCAGGATCTCTTCGTCAATCGGATGGTTGTTGTATTTCTTCTGGATCACCGCCCGAGGATGGATCAACTGCTTCAAGCTGCTGACCAGCAAGGCCGCGGCAACCTGGAAACGGAAAATTTTCAGACCGCCCGCCGTCGAGCCGGAACATCCGCCGACAAAGGTCAGATAGAAGAACAACAACACCGCGAAGCTGCCCCATAACGTGTAATCGCCCACCGCAATGCCCGTGGTCGTGACGATAGAGGTCACGTTGACCGCCACGATACGAACGGCATCCCACCAGGCGTAATCGCTGTGAACGCATAACCACGTCCCCACCGCCAGCCAGGTGACCAGCAAGAACCCGATAAATCCGCGAACCTGATGATCATTGGCCAGCGCGCGTCGATGACCGCGCAATGTTGCGACGTACAAGGTGAAGGGCAGGCTGCCCAGGATCATGATAACCACCGCGACCCAATGAATCGCCGGTTGCGTCCAATGCCCAAGCGAGGCATCCGAGGTGGAAAAGCCGCCTGTGGAGATCAGCGACATGGCGTGGTTGATCGCTTCGAACGGCGTCATACCCGCGATCCACAGCGCAACGGCGCTGGCGCCGGTGAGTCCCAGGTAGAGAAAAAGAATGTACTTGGCGGCCACATGGGAGCGCGGCGTGACTTTCTCCGACCAGTCGGAGGACTCCGTCTGGAACAGACGCATGCCCCCGACCCGCAGCAGGGGAAGGATGGCGACCGCCATGCCGATAAAGCCGATACCCCCCAACCAGTGCAGCATCGAGCGCCAGATCAACAATCCCGGCGAGGCGCTATCGAGGCCGCTCAGCACCGTTGATCCGGTGGTGGTGATGCCGGACATCGTCTCAAAGAATGCATCGGTGTAACTGATGTGGCTGATGAACACCATGGGCAAGGCCGCGAAGCTACACACCACCACCCAACTGGCCGTGGTCAGCAGGTACATGTCCCTGGGACGCAATTGAGCCGCTTCCGGTCGCCGTCCCCACACGCTAAGCAGGACGCCGCAGACGAACGTAATCATGGCCGACCAGACAAACGCCCATAGATCATCGCTTCGCTCGTAGAGGGCGAGCGTGATCATGGGAATGACCATGCTGACAGCCAGCGTAATCAGAAAAATGCCGAGGATAAAGCCGATAAGCCGCATGGCTGCGAGGGACATAAAAGGTGGCCTGCCAAATTAGCGCCGAGCAGTATCGGATGCTGGAGCCCACAGCTTCGTAAATTTTGCATAAAATTTCCACGAGCGATCAGCCGCTGCAGGGCAGTTATTTACCAGGTTGTTGGCGCATGTGACGCATTGAGCGGAGGCCAGACCAAAAAAAGCCCGGACAGGTCCGGGCTCAAGGTGCTGCGTTCGGCAACTGGGGCCGGGCGTTTAACTGCTACGCCGCTTGTTTCGAAGAGGTCATGCTCTTTTTGAGCGATGCTTTGAGTGTCTGCATCTGTTCGCCCAACTCATCGAGCTTGGCTTTGCCCAAGAGCTTCTTGGCTTGCGGGAACATCTCGGTTTCTTCTTCCTCGATGTGGTGCTCCAGCAGCTCCTTCACTACTTTTACACGACCTGCAAATTCCGGGCTGCCCGGGTCTGTGACTTTCAGGTCCGGAAGGACCAGGGCGTCGACGGTCCGGTGCTCTTCCTTGGCTTCGTAATACATCTCATCCTGCTCCTTGCCGCCTGCTTCTTTAAAAGCCGGGTAAAGGATCTGTTCTTCCAACTGAGTGTGAATGCTGATTTCCAACTCCAGCTTATCCAGCAGATCGACGCGTTTTTTCAGGGCGCGATCAGTCGACTCGCTCAACTGAGTCAGAATGGCTTTGACTTTTTCGTGGTCGGCTTTCAGAAGATCAATGGCGTTCATGTTTGCTGCCTCGCTATCACGGTTAGGTGTTTGCCGATCTATGTCGGCGTGCATGAATCTCCAGGTAGATATCGCATAAGCCGTGCCAGCTGCCGAAGATACAAAAAAACCAAAATTTTCAATGGGTTAGGTTTTATGGTTGCGCGAGGGTTTCGTGCAAGTTGCCCGAAGAAGAGCTGATCGTGATGCATATCGCAGTATCAGCGCGAATGAACGTGCCTGCTGTCCATTAATCGAAACGAAGCCATCCAGCGCTGCCAGCAGCGGGGCCGTTCGGCCGCGATCATTGCGGTGTTTCCTGCTCACGGTAGAACTGCGGGATGCGGCCATTCAGGGAGGGCCGATAACCCCATCGCAGCAGCCCGGCAGATGAGACCGGTTGTCTATGCAGCAGCGCTGAAATCGCTTCGCAGGCGATACTCACTGCGATTTGCTGGCCTGGGCATGCATGCCGTCCCGAGCCGAAGCTGAAGGTTCGTCGGTGAGCACGCTCGAGCAGAAAACTGTCGGGGTCGGGATTTGCGCGGGGATCCCGGTTGGCTGAAGCGAGCAACACTAGAACGGTATCGCCCGCCTCCAGCACGCGGTCGCCGATAGCGCACCGCTTCGCAACGAAGCGCCGGGTGTTTTGTACGGGCGAGGCGTGGCGCGCGACTTCAGCGACCCACTCTGCAACGAGCCGCGGCGTAGGTGGCATGCCTTCCAGCAGGTCCGCGTTGCGCTGGAGCGCGATCAGGCTGTTGCCGATCAGGCCAGCGGTGGCTTCGCAGGTCTGTGACAACAGGCCGATCAGGTTAGCCTTCAGCGCGTCACGATCGTTCCAGGCAGCGGCGCCGCATGCGTTGTGGATCTGATTCAGGAAGGGACTGCCCTGAATGGGGTGATTCAGCAGCGCAGTGAACATCTGGCTTAGCCGAGCGGCTCCAACGTCGGCATTGCCGAGTTGATCTGCGCTGCTTGACGGCGACAGGCAGGCGACAAAATCCCGTGTCAGCTTGGCGATTGCTTGCAACTGACTGGATGGGAAACCAATCAAGCTTGCAATGACTGAAAGCGGTAGCGTGAACATCAGCTCATCCAGATCCTCGAGCGGCTTATCGAGTGTCTGGATCACGCGCGCTACGCTATCGGCAATGCTTTGCCTGTCGAGCGCAGCCAAGGCCGGTTCAATAACCCTGCGTGGGCACTGATGTTGCGGCCCCTCGTTCATGCGCATCAAACGAGCGAAAATAAAACCCGCGGCACCTTGTGCGATGGCCTTTGGGACCGGCTCGTGTGGCGGGCGTACCCGGCAATCGGGATGCCCCAGAATGGCCTCGACAGCGGGCGCGCCACTTGCAATCCACAGGCGAAGATCCGCCTCGAAAAAAAGATCTCCATGTTGCCGGAGGTTGGCGTAATAAACGTAGGGATCGGCATGGGTGGCGGCTTCAAACGGCGTCATTTCGAGCGTCCTGTTCACAAAGAACCGCTACTATCAAACACTCGTCATGCCGACGATTCGCTGAGGAGCGAAATGTGGACGCCCACCGTAACGACATCGACATTTCCCGGATCGCTGGCGCCATTGCCGAACCTGCGAGAACGAAAATGCTCTGTTCGCTGATGGACGGCCACGCCCGTACCAGTACCGAAATGGCCGTCATCGCCGACGTCAGTGCGTCTACGGCGAGCGCGCATCTGGCACGACTCAAAGAGGACGGGTTGCTGAGGCTGCACACGCAAGGCCGGCACCGCTACTACAGTCTGGCAACCGCGCAAGTGGCCCAGGCTATTGAGGCCCTCATGGTAATCAGCGCAAACCCGGACACAGGGTTTGTTGCAACGACGCCCAATCGATTGCAGTTCGCGCGCACCTGTTATGACCACATGGCAGGAACATTGGCGGTGCAGTTGCACGACCACTTCATCGAGTCAGGCTGGCTGACCGCGCCGGTCGCGGATGAAGGGCAATATCAACTGACGGTGAGCGGCGAACAAGCCATGACCGGGCTCGGTCTGGAGATCGAAGCACTGCGGGCCCAGCGCCGTCGTTTCGCGTGTTCATGCCTGGACTGGAGCATGCGCCGTCCGCATCTGGCTGGCGCACTTGGCGCCGCCTTTCTACAGATGACGATAAGCCGCAAATGGCTGGTGCAGGACCTCGACAGCCGAGCGCTGGCGTTGACACCCAAGGGAAAGAAGGCGCTGTCTTGCCGATTCGGAATCCTGATCGAATCCAAAGAGACAGCTACGGCAGTCGGGCGAAATATGCGCCGACCCACCGAGCGCGGGTTGCCGAGCTGAGCACGACGGCGGGTCTGCACCGGGCGTTCCATCGACCCGGCGTGCTGGCTGACGCAAGCTTTCGGAGAGAAGTGCCAGGCAAAAGCGTGTCTCCGGTCTGGCACTAATAAAACAGGCGCGGCTCGGGGGAGGCGAGCAGGCTGGCCAGTTTGGTCAGGGCAAAGTTCAGTTCGGCGCGGCTTGGAGACATCAAGGCAATGCGTACGCCGCGTGTGGCGGTGGTTCGCTGAGACAGGAACTGGCTGCCGCTGACCACGGTCACTCCGTGAGCGCGTGCCAGGTTGGCATACTCATCGCAGCTCCAGGGCTCGGGCAAAACCAGCCAGATGTGAAAGCTGTTGGGTTGGCTGCTGATTTGATAATTGCCCAGAATTTCCCTGGCCATTTGCTGGCGCGCCGCAGCCTCCTGCTGTTGCTCCTTGACCAATTGCTCACCCATGCCGCTGTTGATCAGGTTGCTGGCGAGTTGGGCCATCATCGGCGAAGGCATCCACACGCTGCTGCGGACCATGGACGACAAGCGTGAGAGGAGTTCAGGGGGGGCGTAGAGATAACCGATGCGCAGCGCCGGCAGGATGCTTTTCGACAGACTGGTCAGATAAACCGAGCGCTCGGGGGCATAGGCCGAAATCGGCCTGTGCACCGTCTGTGACTCCAGGAACCCATAAATATCATCGTCGACGATGAACACATCATATTCGCGAGCGATCTGCGCAATGGCTTCGCGGCGCTCTGGCGGCATGATCGAGTTGGTCGGGTTCTGGTGGGTGGTCACGCAGACCAGAAGGGCTGGCCGGTGCTCGATGCAGGCGGCGCGAAAAGCCTCGGGGACCAGCCCGTACTCATCGATCTGGACGCCCATCAGGCGCCTGTCCAGGCTGTGCGCCAGGGAGATGATCCCGGGGTAGCAATGTTCTTCGCAGAGAATCACATCCTGGGTCTTGGACAAACTGCTGATCGCCACCAGCAAACCATGCTGCGCGCCGCTGGTGAGCACGATTTGTTGCCATCGGGCTTCTGGCAGGCTGCGTTGCACCCAGCGAGCGCCCGCTTGTTTATGGACGGCATGTCCGCCGTCGGTGGCGTAGTCCAGGACACGACTCAAGTCTGTCGAGTGCGCGAGTTCGGTAATCGAGTCCCGCAGCCAGGTCCCGAAGTTGGCGTCATTGGGCTTGATGATCGACAAGTCGATCTGTGCGCTTTCGTTGCTCGTGCCGGTCTCCAGTGCGGGAGGCGTCGCCTGGGGCTTGGCAGGGAGGACAAACGTCCCGCGTCCGACCTCGCCCACGACCAATCCGCGCTTGGCCGCTTCGTCATAGGCGCGTCCCACGGTGCCCGGGGTGATCTTCAAGGCTTCGGCCAACTCCTTGAGTGTCGGCAGCCGATCATCAGCACTCAAGCGCCCGGAGCCGATGTCCTGCTCCAGAGCGTCGGCGATCATTAGGTAAACCGGCTGCGCATGGCCGCTGTATTGAGGAACCCACATAGGTAAAGCACCAAAGTCTGCACGAACGCGCGAGCTTAACATGAAAGCGTAGATGAGCTTAATTTTTGTAATTGAAGGGTAATGCGCATAATTAAGTCGATTCAATTTTTGGCTGATCGTCGTGAATGCATGGGTGAAGGGTCGTTTTTTGAGCGTCGTTTCCGATAATTTCCGTGAAATCATTGGGTTTGATGCTGGCCTAATGATCGCATTAGAAATAAATTGAATTGATTCGATTTTTTTGATTACAATTATTAAGTCGATTTGTTCTGTTGATTTTATCGATGTATTGGTTGGATTTTTCTGGCATTACACGGGTTTCGTGTGAACTCAATCACCAAAAGAACAGGATGTGCCGCCGTCCGGGTCGGGCAGGGCGCGCCTCGAGCTATGGAATTCAACTGAAATGGAAAGTGCACAGCACACGCAGGTCGTTGAGGTCGTTGCAATGTTGGAGATCCGCTTGCCGTGGGTCATTTCCAGCGCATGGCAAACAGTGTTGGGCCAGACGCCGTTGGAGTTTGAAGCGACTAAGGATATTTATTTTCAGCTCAAGGAACAGGCGCTGGATGTGCTGGGGGCCGGGCTGGTGCAGCAGATCCGGGGGTTTATCGAAGATCCGGCGATCACCTCGATGGTGATTCGAAATTGCCCGCGAGACCGTGATACTCCGCCGACGCCTTACTCCGGCGTGTTGAGTCCGAAGAGTACGCCGATTGCCTGTCTGGTGAGCCTGTCGCTGCAAAGCCTGCTGGGTATCCATCCGGTGGTCTATGAAGGCGAGAATGACGGTCGCTTGTTTCGTCATGTGATTCCGTCACGGACCTCCTCCAGCCAGAAAAGCTCACACGGTTCGCGCCTGCGTTTTTCCTACCATGTGGACAACCCGGACTTGCCGCTGTCCTCCGAGGCGGTCGGCGAACTTTCCTGTTGCCCGGAATACCTGTCGTTCTTCGGCATGCGTTGCGACCCGCGCATCAACACGACGCTGGTCAATCTGGACGAGGTACTCGATCACTTGCCGGCCGCCACCGTGCGCGAACTGAGCTTGCCGCAGTTCGAGGTGCGCCGGCCGGACTCGTTCGCCAGCAATCGCCGTTCAACGCCTGGCCTCGCTGTGCTGGTTCGTGGCCAGGCCAACGAGTGGCTGTGTCGTTTCGACAGTGAAAACACCTACGGCATGAATGCCGCCGCCGATCTTGCGCTCAACACCTTGCGAACGTTGCTCGAAACCCGCCGCTTCGATGAGCCGCACCTGTTGCTGCCGGGGGATTTCATGATCTTCAAGAACCAGCGGGTGCTGCATGCCCGGGATGGTTTCGAGCCGCAGAACGATGGGGCTGATCGCTGGCTTTTGCGCCTGTTCGCGGTCAACGACCTGAACCGCGTGCGCTTTGCGCGGGCGGACCATCTGTATGAAGTCCTTTCCTGAATTCTTGATCTTCATTGGGTAACGTTATGGAACTGTTAGGAGCCTACTGGGCTGAACATTGGGTATTGGCGATTCTGTTGCTGGGCGCCATCGCTTTCATCGCCGGTTTTGTCGACAGCATCGCCGGGGGCGGTGGGCTGTTTCTGGTACCGGGTTTTCTCCTGGTGGGGCTGCCACCGCAAGTGGCGCTGGGGCAGGAGAAGCTGGTCAGTACCCTGGGTACGCTGGCGGCGATCAGGAATTTTCTGGTCAACAGCAAGATGGTCTGGAAGGTGGCGTTGGTCGGCGTGCCGTTTTCGTTGCTGGGCGCGTACCTGGGGGCGCACCTGATTGTGTCGATCCCACAGGAAACCGTGGGCAAGATCATCCTCGCGTTGATTCCCTTCGGCATTCTGATTTTCCTTACCCCCAAAGACCGGCCGGTGCGCGAGCACGTCCTGTCCGATCTGGTGCTGTTCACTGTGGTGCCACTGACCTGTTTCGTCATCGGTTTCTATGACGGCTTCTTCGGGCCAGGCACCGGCAGCATGTTCATCATCGCGTTTCACTACCTGCTGAAAATGGACCTGGTTTCCAGCTCGGCCAACTCCAAGACCTTCAACTTTGCCTCCAACATCGGCGCGCTCGTGGCGTTCGTCATGGCGGGCAAAGTGATCTACCTGCTGGCCTTGCCGTTGGTGGCGTGCAACATCCTCGGCAATCACCTTGGCAGCGGCCTGGCGATTCGCAAGGGCAACGATGTGGTGCGCAAAGTGCTGGTGCTATCGATGATGTGTCTGTTCGCCAGCCTTGGCGTGAAATACCTGGCCTGATCGGCTGAGAAAAGGGAGAACTGTATGAAAACCGCATTTGTAACCGGCGCCTCAGCCGGCTTTGGCAAGGCCATCTGTCGGCGGCTGATTGCCGAAGGTTATCGAGTGATTGGCGGCGCGCGGCGCATGGAGAAACTGCAGCTGCTGGAGCAGGAGCTGGGGGAAAACTTTATCGCGCTGGAGTTGGATGTCACCGACAAGGCATCGCTGGAGCGGGCGGTCGAGCAGATACACGAGGCATCCGTGTCGATTGATATATTGGTCAACAACGCCGGGCTGGCGCTGGGTATTGAACGCGCACAGCAGTGCGACGCGCAGAACTGGGAGCGCATGATCGCCACCAACGTCACGGGCCTTGCGCTGATCACTCAACGTGTCCTGCCGCGGATGGTCGAGGCCAACAGCGGGCTGATCATCAATATCGGCTCGATTGCCGGCACCTATCCGTATCCCGGCGGCAACGTCTATGGCGCCAGCAAGGCGTTCGTCAAACAGTTCAGCTTGAACCTTCGCGCGGACCTGGCCGGCACCCGGGTGCGGGTGACTAATATCGAGCCAGGCTTGTGTTCCGGCACGGACTTTTCAGTGGTACGGCTCAACGGCAACATGGAAGCGGTCGAAGCGCTTTACAAGGATGTCGAGGCGATCCGCCCCGAAGACATTGCCAACACGGTGTTCTGGATCACTCAGCAGCCGGAGCATTTGAACATCAATTCAATCGAGATCATGCCGGTGGCGCAAAGCAGCGCGGCCCTCAATGTTGTCCGTGGATCTCTTTAGAGGGTTGCCGGGTTAATCGGATCGTATTTTTTCAAGTAATTGATTTTAATTGAGAAAAATACGAGCAGATAACTTCTGGACACGGTTATTCACCATAGGCTGTTCGATATCTTCACCAGAAAGATCGAGCTTATGGCGATCAATAAGGCGCCAAGCGTTCCATTGGCCGAGCGTAAGTGTGGACGCAACCAGTTTTTGGCGAGCAGGAACACCCCGGAAGCTGCCGCCAGGGCCAGTCCCTTGAGCAGGCTATAGCTGAGTGAATAGAGCAATGGCTGGGTCCAGTGGAAGCTGTTGTCACCGAGTAACAATGGAAACAGGAGGGAGAAAAACACCAAGGTCTTGGGATTGAGCAATCCGGCAAAGAAAGACTCCAGCCAAGAACCGCGCAAAGAATTTGCGGTATCAAGGCTGTAGGTGACGGGCCGATAGGCATGCCTCAAACATCTCATGCCGATGATGAGGACATAGCAGGCGCCTGCCACCTGGATACCTGCGACGAGCAGGTTTGAAGCCGCAATCGCCGCACCCAGGCCATACAGCAGGACAGTGGCGGTGATCAACGTGCCGCCCAGGTCGGCCAGCAGGCGCTGTACTGCAAACAGCCAGTCGTGACGCAGACTGTTACGTACCACCAGGATTGTCGAGGGGCCTGGCGACAGGATCGGTAACAGGGAAAGTCCAAGAAAATGGGCCATGTCCATGGTTTTTGCCTCGTTGGGGGTTCAGCTGGCTGGCGTGCTGTCGAAGATGAGGTCGCGCATCAGTTCACTTGCACCGGCGGCTATCGTGCCGGCCATGGCGTCTCGATACACGCGTGCCACCTCGCAGTTAAGCTGATAGCCCCGCGCACCATGCAGTTGCGCGCAGGCCTGCGCGGCGCTGAGAGCGAGTTCGGTGGCGCGCAGTTTGAGGATGCAGGCGGAGCGCGTGTCGAGTTGACCTTTGCTGTGCTGCCATGCCACCTGATAGGCGTAGTGCCGTAGGATCTGTTGCTCGCCAATCAGGTCGGCCAGACGATGCCGGACGCTCTGTTTGTCGCCGAGCGGACTGCCCTGGACCTGATGTTGGCGGACGAAGCCGTCGAGTAGACGGATGCTGTGGTTGGCGCCGCCAAGGGCGAGAAGACCCGCGACAAGCCGTTCGAAGTCCAAGCCCTGCATCAGGTAGAGCAGGGCCTTGCCGGATTTGCCGAGCACATTGCTGGCGGGCACCGCCACTTGGGTGAAATCCAGGTCGCAGACGTCGGCGCTGCTCCAGCCGAGCATTGGACGCGCCGTGCGCAGCAGTCCCGGGCTGTCGCCATCGATCAGCAACATACTGCTATTGCCCAGTGCATGCTGGCCTTCGCCGCTGCGCACCAGGGTCACGATCAGGGCGGCGCGAGAACCATTGGCGATATAGCGTTTGCCGCCCTCGACGATGAAACCGTCGGCCGAGGGCCGTGCCCGGCATTGCATCTGGCTGAGATCGCTCCCGGCGTGTTCTTCGCTGATAGCCAGGGCGGTGATGATCC
Source organism: Pseudomonas sp. GQ91 (assembly GCF_059758795.1). NCBI lineage: Bacteria > Pseudomonadati > Pseudomonadota > Gammaproteobacteria > Pseudomonadales > Pseudomonadaceae > Pseudomonas > Pseudomonas sp. GQ91. Next base: position 125,237 of record NZ_JCAXED010000014.1, on the reverse strand, counting down.
GTCCTTGGCGAATGCCCGGAAGATAGCGTTCGCGCTGTTCGTCGCTGCCGAACAGCTCCAGGTAGGCGCTGGCCATGTAGGCATGAACTGCAACTGACGCACGGATACCGGCGTACCCGAGTGTACCCAGTTCCTCGAGGAACACCGCGCTTTGCAGGAACCCTTCGCCACGCTGCGGTAAACCGAGCAGACCGTGCTCGGCCAGGGTCTGCCAGGCGTTTTCGCACAGATGTCCACGTGCTTCGGCAGCCTCTGCCAACGGCAGAAGCTGACTATGCAGGGTCTGGCGCACGTGCAGGGCGAATTTGCGATGGCTTTCGCTTGGGTAGGGGCTGGGCATGTTCGGTTCGCCTTTATTTCACCGATATCACTTGGTGCGCCGAGATTATCTCGGTCAGGCAGCCGGGAATTCTGAATACGGCGTTCGGGGTGCCGGCAGCGGCCCAGATCTCGTCGAATGTCAGCAGGTCCTGATCGACGAACAGCGTCACCTCCTGCTTATGCCCGAGAGGCGGAACGCCGCCGATGGCGAAGCCGGTAACCTCTTTGACGAAGTCCGCATCGGCCTTGAATATCTTGTCGCCGACCAGGCGCGAAATGGTCTTCTCGTTCACTCGGTTCGGACCGCTGGCCAGTACCAGCACCGGGAGATTGTCGCGGGTGCGAAAGATCAGCGACTTGACGATTTGCGCCTTCTCGCATCCCAAGGCGTGGGCGGCGTCGTCGGCGGTGCGGGTCGAGTCGGGCAACTCCTGAACGGTCAGGTCGAGGCCGCGCTGGTGAAGGATGTCCTGGAATTGCTGAGCGCGTTTACTGATGTTCATAAGCGGGTTCTCCCGATGGATGAAGTGTGGATAGCAGTCGTCGGTGATCGATTTTGCCGGTGGCGGACAGGGGCAGGGTTTCGCAGAACTGAATGCGGCGTGGAACCATGTAGCTGGGCAGTTGCGTAGCCAGATCAACACGCAGTTGCTCCGGGCAACATGACGGGTCGGTGGCGATCACGAAGGCCACCAGTGACTTCTCACCGTGCGGCGATTCGGTAACGGTGACGAAGCTTTGGCGCACCTGCGGATGGCGGTTGAGATGGTAGGCAATTTCTCCCAGCTCGATGCGAAAGCCGTTGATCTTCACCTGGTCATCGATACGTCCCTGGAACACTATCGCGCCGTCTTCGCGGAAATGGCCTCGGTCCCCAGTGCGATAGAGGCGTTCCTGGCGTGCGCCGATAAGACAGTCGACGAAACGCTCGCCGTTGACTTCTGGCAGTCCGAGGTAACCTGGCGAAAGGCCGGGCCCGGCGAGGCATACTTCGCCGCTTTGCCCGTGTCCGCAGAGGCGGCCCTGGTCAATCAGGTAGACGCGGGTGTTCTGGATCGGGAAGCCGATGGGGAGCGCGGTATCTTCGTCGCGCAGTTCGCGGAGCGGATAGTAGGTCGCGAAAGTGGTGCTTTCGGTCGGGCCATAAACGCTGACGATGCGTCCCGGCCCGTATAGCGCCAGGGCTTTGGCCATATGCCGCAGAGAGTGCGCCTCACCGCCGGTGAGGACCGTACTGACGCTGTCTAACGCCTGTGGCATTTCGTCGACCAGGGTGTTGAACAATGCGGTGGTGAGGAACAGCACGCTGATCTTTTGCGTCTGCAGGACTTGCTGCAGGCGCGAAGCGCGAATGTACACATCCGGGTACAGCACGCAGGTGCCGCCGAGCAATAGGGCGCCCCAGATTTCGAAGGTGGCTGCGTCGAAGGTCACCGGCGCCATCTGCAGCAACCGGCTGTTCTCGTCCAGGCTGGCGTAACGGGCGTTGTATACCAAGCGGGTAATGCCCCGGTGTGGGATAGGCACGCCTTTAGGCTTGCCCGTGGAGCCGGAGGTAAAGTTGATGTAGGCGATGGCCTCGGCTTCGATCGTGAGCGGCGGGTCGCCTCGATCCTCAGTCGCGCCTTCGACAGCGTCGGGAGTCAACACCTGGTAACGGGAAAAGCGGGCGTCGTGCCTGGTCTTTTCGCTTCCCACCAGGTATTCGCAGCCGGCTTGGCCGAGCACTTCATGAATACGCTGCTCCGGCCAATCCGGATCGATTGGCAGGTAGGTCGCGCCAGCCTTCAGGATCGCCAGCAGGACCCTGATCAGTTCGGTGCTGCGCGGCAGGCTCACGGCTACCACGTCGCCAGGTTGCACGCCCTTGGCCAGCAGGTACCAAGCCAAATGGTTGGCAGCGGCGTTCAACTCTCCATAGCTGCACTGATGATCCTGGTGCCGTATGGCAATGGCGTCCGGACGCCGCGCCGCGGTGCGCGAGAACAGCTCGCCGACCGAAAGGTGTTCCGGATAAGGTACCCGGGTTTGGTTGATATGTTCGTGCAGCGCCAAGGCTGAACTGTTTGACTCAAGCGTTTGCATGCTGCTCCCTCATCCGTGTGCTCAAGCTGTGCAGCAGTTGCTGGCGATGGCTGTCGAGGAAAAAGTGACCGCCATCGATCTCGATCAATTCAAACGCGTTCGAGGTGTGCGTGGACCAACCCGCCATGTTGGCTTGTCGGTCGATCGGGTCGTGGCGACCGAAATAGGCGTGTATGGGAATTTCCAGGGGTTGCTCATGCCAGTCCTCCCAGATTTCCGAGAGCCGCATGTCACTGCGCAGTACTGGAAGCATAAGACGCATCAGCATCTCGCTCTGGAGTACCGCTGGCGGCGTGCCGCCCATGGTTTGCAGGGCGCGATGGAAATCCTCGGCGCAGAGCTGATGCAGATAAGGCTGCGCCTGCGGGCTGCCCGGGCTGCGGCAGCCGCTGACGAATAAACGGAGGGTCTGGCCGGGATGGCGATGGCGGACCTGCTGGGCCAGCTCGTAGGCCAGGCGGGCGCCGAAGCTGTGCCCATAAAACACGTGGGGTGCATCGAGATAGGGCGCCAGCGCGTCGAGGCAGTCCTCGATCAGTGGCGCCCATTCCTCATACGGCGTTTCCTTGATTCTGGAGCCTCGGCCGGGCAGGCGTACGGCGAGCAATTCCACGTCTGCGTCCACGTCATTCACCCAACTGCGAAACAGATCGGGGTTGCCTCCCGCATAAGGGAAGCAGATAAGACGCAGGCGCGGTCGGACCTGGGGCCGGGGCACCAGAAACCAGCGCTCATCGTATGCGTGCCCGGACATATTCTCAGCTCTCCGTCAGGGCGTTGATGTGCTTGCTGTTGCGTTGAATGCAGGTCGCGATGTCAGTTATGCGGCTTTGTGCGAATAGATCCTCGGGGGGCAGGGCGTCCTCGCCGAAATGCTCCTCTGCCTTCGCAATCAAGCGGATGGCGCTGAGTGAGGTGCCTCCCGCTTCGAAGAAGTCGCTGCCGGTATTCTCCACGCGTAGCCCCAATTCGCGGCAAGTATTGACCAGCCAGACTTCAATCTTGCCGATTTCTCCATTGTTCATGCTCCGTTCTCCTTCTTTGGTTGGGTCAGCGCAGCGGGAATTGGAAGCCGTTGCAGGTGCGATCGACAAAGCGGTTGTGCGCGAAACGGTTCTCTCCGGACACCAGGACGCAACCGAACTTGTCCAGGCTGGCCTGCCCGCCGAACTCCTCGAGCGTGTTCGAGTAGGGATAGACTTGCACCGAGGTCGGCAGATAGCGGGCGGCGAAGCCCAGGCGCATCTGGTCGGTCAGGCCGGAGTGCGGGTGCGAGGCATGCATGAGGGTCGACCAGAAAATGATGAACTGGCCCTGGCGCATGACCATGGATTTGGCCTTGGACTCGTCGGGCTTCCAGTCCGGGTCTTTCTGCAGTTGTCGATAGTCGTAACCGAAGAAGCCCCGCCGCACGCCTTCCTTTTCCATCTTGTTGATGGCCTCGGACTGGTAATCCATGGTCTTCGATTCGTCGTAGTTCATGGTCCGGTGAGTGCCCGGAATGAACTGCAGGCAACCATTTTCAAGGGTGGCGTCGGTGAATGCGGCCCAGACCGTGATGGTGCCGCCGAACTGGGCATCTTCCGGCCAGATGATCTGAGGATGCTTGGAGCCGGCAACATTGGAGAAGTTGTCGGCTTGATGCCAGTCGGTGCCTTCGTCGCCGGGGTACTTGGGGAAGAACTCGGTGCGCCAGCAAAGTGTGTCACGCCCAAGGATGCTCGACACGCGGTCGACGATTTCCGGCCGGGTGATGTGCTCCGCGAGGAAATCGACGTCCAGGTGACGGTCATAATTGGACAGATTCGTGATCCCCGATACCGCCTTCTCCTGGCTATATATCGCGTTCTTGGTGTTGATCAGTTTGGGCCGCAGAGCGCGCAAGTTGCGCTCCATTTCGTCCTTCTGATAAAGGTCGAAAGGCCCTATGTAACCGTTACGGTGGAACGCTTCCAATTCGTTCTGGCTGAGACTGAAGTCCAGGTCAGGGGAACGTACTTGTTCTTCCATTTGACACCTCGCGGGTTGGTGGGTGGAGCTTTAACTCGTCATTTGCTGTTCCAGATAATTCTTGATCGTGTCGCAAGCCTGCTGCAGGTGCTGGCGCAAAACGGCGACTGCCTCCTCGGGGGCTCGGGCTTCGGCCAGCGATATCAATGCCTTGTGGTCCTCCTGGGCCATTTCTTCCAGCCCCATGGCCGCCAGATGGAAGCGCAAGAAACGCTCCTCCTCGTGCAGTTCGACATTGATCAGACTGAGCAGCTTCTGGTTCGTCGACCGTCGATATAGCGACATATGAAACAACCTGTTAAGGCGTCCAAGGCTTGCCAGATCGGTTTCGTTTTCCATCCCGGTAACGTATTCGCGGGCTTGCGCGAAATCCTCCTCGCGAAGGTGCGGAATTGACTGACGCAAAGCCTCTGGCTCGAGGATCAGGCGCAGGCTGTAGGTGTCCACTGCTTCGTTGACGTTCATCTGCAACACGACGGCCCCCTTGTTGGGGACGTTTCGTACCAATCCCTGGGCTTCGAGTTTCATCAAGGCTTCGCGGATTGGCATGCGGCTGACGCCGAACAAGCTCGCCAGCTCCTCCTGGCGCAATGCAGTTCCGCCGGCAAGGGTTCCGTTCAAGATCCCGTTCCTCAAGGTCTTTTCCACGAGGTTCCGTGAGAGCGGAGATTGAGCGTCGATCTCAGGGAATGCAGCTTTAAGGTCGGTCGTGGATTTCAATATTCTCTCGCTGACAGCGTGCTTTTGGATCCTGGATCCAATGTATAGTTTGACGATCCGATTCTGTCAATTAGTGCTCAAGACGGGTCCTTTCGGAAAAAACAGCACTGTGTCGCGATGCTGTTCAATCGAGGCTGAGCAATGTGTTGTGTGAGGGGCTGAGAGGGTTGGACGACATTCGTCTAGCGAGCTTCGTAGGCGTCTATGGTTGCGGTAAATTTGGTTGAATTGGTGTAAATAACCAAAAAAACAAGAAATATAGGTTTTCATGATCTGTTTTTATGATTTTTTCGCGTAAATAAGCAATTGATGTTTATTGGTTTTCGTTTAATGTTGGATCCAATCTACGGTCATGAGCAGCCACCTCGGTTGCGCATTATCGGACCTGTCGAAAAAGGAGAACCGCCATGATGCTCAAGGATCCGTCCAGCAAATATCGTCACTTCCAAACCGTGGACTTGCCAGACCGCCAATGGCCCGGCAATGTCCAGGCGCTGGCGCCCACGTGGTGCAGTGTCGATATGCGTGACGGCAACCAGGCGTTGATCGAGCCGATGAATGCCGAGCGCAAGCGCCGTTTCTTCGAGTTACTGGTCAAGGTGGGCTTCAAGGAAATCGAAGTGGGTTTTCCGGCCGCTTCCCAGACCGATTTCGACTACGTGCGTGAATTGATCGACAGCGGTGCGATTCCCGACGATGTCACGATTCAAGTGATGACCCAGGCGCGCAGTCACCTGATCGAGCGCACCTTCGAGGCGTTGAAGGGCGTTCCCCGGGCGATTGTGCATGTGTACAACGCCACCGCTCCGGTGTTTCGCGACGTTGTCTTCGGCGTGGACCGTGCCGGCTGCATCGGGATCGCTACCCAGGCGACGCGTGAGATCAAGCGGCACATGGAGAATAATCCCGGTACGCAGTGGACGTTCCAGTATTCCCCGGAAACCTTTTGCTTCACCGAGCTGGATTTCGCCCTCGAAGTCTGTGAGGCGGTGACGGATGCCTTCGGGCCGACCCCGAGCAACAAAATGATCCTGAATCTGCCGACCACCGTTGAAGTCTCCACCGCCAATGTCTTCGCCGACCAGATCGAGTGGTTCTGCCGGCATTTCAGTCGGCGCGACAGTGTCGTCATCAGCGTCCATCCCCATAACGACCGGGGTACCGGGGTCGCCACCGCGGAGCAGGCCTGCCTGGCCGGCGCCGAGCGTGTCGAGGGCACGTTGTTCGGCAATGGTGAGCGCACCGGCAATGTGGACATCCTGACGCTGGCGATGAACCTCTACACCAGTGGGATCGATCCGCGCCTGGATTTCTCGGACATCATCCATGTCCAGCGTGAGGTGGAGTTCTGCAATCAGTTGCCGACCCATCCTCGCCATCCTTATGCCGGTGAGTTGGTGTTCACCGCCTTTTCCGGGTCGCACCAGGACGCGATCAAGAAAGGCTTTGCCGCACGCCAGGCCAACCCGCAAGGCTTCTGGGAAGTGCCGTACCTGCCAATTGATCCCGCCGATATGGGCCGCAGCTATGAAGCGGTGATCCGCGTCAACAGCCAATCCGGCAAAGGTGGCGTGGCCTATCTGCTGGAGCAGCACGGCATCGTGATGCCGCGTCGCTTGCAGATGGAATTCAGCAGCCTGGTCCAGCAGGAAGCGGATGGATCTGGCCAGGAGATCAGCGGGGAGATGATCCTTGCCTGCTTTACCCGGCATTATCTGGATCAGGGCAAGCCTTACACGTTACGGGTGCCCAAATTGGTCAGTGAGGGGGACGTGACTTATCTGGAAGCCACGCTCGAGCACGGCGCGCACGGCATCGACTTGAGCGGCGAGGGTAACGGCCCGCTGGCGGCGCTGGTCGATGCCTTTGCCCAGCGTGGCATCCACTTCGACATCGCCGACTACCACGAGCATGCCACCCGTGACGGGGCCCAGGCGGAAGCGCTGGCCTATGTGGAAATCCGCGTGGGTAACCAGTTGCTGTTCGGTGCCGCCCGCGATGGCAGTAGCTTGCTGGCGTCCCTCAAGGCGCTGACGAGTGCCGTCAATCGCGCATCGCGCCTGGGTCTGCTCAGCGTGGTGAGTGCCGCGGTGCCTTCCTGAGATGAACGCGCATACCGCATTGGCGGCACTCGTCGGTAACTATGCTCACGGCGACAGGGTGGCGCCCCATCGGCATGAAGAGGGCCAATTGGTCTATGCCATTAACGGTGTGATGCTGGTGTCGGTCGTCGGGACGACCTGGGTGGTGCCTTCCGGGCATGCACTCTGGGTCCCTTCGGGGATGGAGCACCAGATCCGCATGACCGGCGAGGTGCGCATGCGCACCTTGTTGATCTCGCCGGGGGCGCATCGGACGTTGACGGAGGAGTGCCACGTCCTCAAGGTTTCGCCGCTGCTGCGCGAGCTGATCATCGCAGCGGCCGATGAGCCTGACAGTGAGGCGGCCTGGTTGCGCCATGAACAGATTGTCGAGCTGATTTTCTCGGAACTCGACAGGGCACAAAGGGTGCTGGCGCATGTGCCGATTCCTGATGAACCGAGGCTCAAGTCGCTGTGTGCCGACTTTATCGACAACCCTTCCCAGGAGTCGAAACTGGAGAGTTGGGCGGTGCAGCTCAATATGAGTTCGCGCACTCTGGCTCGGCTGTTCCAGAAAGAGTTGGGCATGAGTTATGGGGAGTGGCGCAAGCGCACGCGGCTGCTGCTCAGCATGCAGCGCCTGGCCTGCGGCGTATCCATCCTGGAAGTGGCGTTGGAGCATGGTTACCAAAGCCCCAGCGCTTTTACCGCGATGTTCAAGCGCACCATGGGCTACACCCCGAGCAACTGCCGCCTGGTCTGATTCAGCCGGCGATAGCACAACCCAATTGAACAGGGCCCGCCCCAGGGCGGGCCGTGTTTGCGCGTGCCCGGCCTGTGGGCAAGCGCGATGCAGCGGCCCGCAGGCACGTTGTCCCAATCGAAACGATGGTTGTCTGGAACTCGGGAGATGCGCAGCCCGCTGCTCTCTTACCCTGCGTCTCTACTTGGCATTCTGGATTACTGCGATGGGTTCGCCTTCTTTTTCCGCACGGCACGGCCGTCTTTCGCTCCTTGGCGTGGCGGTCGTCTTGTTGGCGGGTTGCTCGTCTTGGATCGCCCATGCGCCGGCACAGCCACACCCGGAACGCATCAATGCCCTGAGCCACCTGCCGCAAGGTGTTTCGGCCCAGGCGTTACCCGAACGTTGGTGGCAGTTGTACAACGATCCGCAACTCGATGCGCTGGTGCAGCAGGCATTGGTGCACAACCGCGACCTGGCCGCGGCCCAGGCCCATGTGCAATCGATGTTGGCCGGGATCATTCAGGCCGATGCCCAGCGCTGGCCGTCCACCCAGGCGTCACTGGGCGCCGCGTACGGCAAGACGGCCGATGATCAGACCCTGGCCGAGGCCACCGATAGCCGTGCTCCGTCACAGTGGGCGTTCAACCCAGGCTTCGAGCTGGCTTATCAAGTTGACGTCTGGGGCCAGGTCCAGCGCAGCATCGAGCGGGCCCAGGTTCAGGCCGCGGCCGCGCAAGACGCCGAAGATTTGCTGCGCATCACGGTCGTGGCGCAGACCACTCGCGCCTATGTCAATGCCTGCGCCCTGGGGGCACGCGCCAAGGTTCAGCGCCATTCGCTGGAAGTGGTTGGGCAAAGCCTGGCGTTGACCGATCGCCAGCGGCAGGCCGGTGTGGTGACTGATCTCGAATACACCCGCATGCAGGCGCTGCAGGGCGAAACCCAGGCGCTGTTGCCGATGCTGGAGGCGCGCCGGCAAGCCGCGCTATACGAATTGGCGATGCTGACCGGTGTGGCCGACCTGGAGCAAGGCGCTGGCGCGGCGACGTGTGAGGTCGTGCCGCAACTCACTGCCGAACTGCCGGTGGGCGATGGTTGGCAATTACTGGCGCGCCGCCCCGATATCCGTCAGGCCGAGCGAGCGTTGCAGGCGGCCACGCTGGAGGTGGATATCGTCCAGGCCGACCTGTATCCGAAGGTGACCTTTGGCGCTTCAGTGTCTTCATCCGCCCACAAACCCCATGAGCTGGGAGACAGCAGCGCAGTGATGTTCGGCATCGGCCCACTGATTACCTGGCAGTTCCCCAACTGGCGGGCCAATCGCGCGCGGGTCAGCCAGGCCCGGGCGCTCGAGCAGGTGCAAGTGGCGCAGTTCGAAGCCAGTGTGCTCAAGGCGCTCAAGGAGGTGCGCCAGGCCCTCGCGTTGTACGACGGCGAGCGTCAGCGCCACGCCGCCTTGAGCCAGGCGCTGGACAGCAGCCGCCACGCCTACACGTTGGCCCAGTTCAATTACGACGCCGGGTCCATCGACTTTCTTGACGTGCTGGATAGCGAACGAGAGCTGATTCGCTTGCAGGCCACGCGCGCCGATGCCGATGGCCAATTGTTGCAACGCCAGATCAGCCTGTTTCGCGCGCTTGGCGGCGGTTGGCAGTCTTCCTCCGCCGATACCCAGGCCGCTGCGCTCACCCACGCTTCCGTCACTTTTCCCGGTACCCAGCCATGAATATCGCTGTTGATGAAAAAAATGTTTTCCAGGACGAGCAGGAGCATGTGGTCGAGCAACTCATGCATGCGCGCAAACAACGCCGCAAAAGGAACTTGATGCTGCTGGGCGGCGCTGTGCTGTTGATCGCGGCGGTGGCGTTCGGGGTGTACTGGATGACGCTTGGCCGTTACCTGGAGCAAACCGATGATGCCTACGTGCGTGCCGACTGGATTCCCATCAGCCCGAAGGTCTCCGGGTATGTGGCCCAAGTGCTGGTGGAGGATGATCAGCCCGTCAAGGCCGGGGATGTGCTGGTGCGCATCGAGGATCGCGACTACCAGGCCCGGCTGGAACAGGCGCGTGCGCAATTGGCGGAAACCCAAGCCGCGGTCGCTGCCCAGCAGGCCAACCTGCAGGTCACCGACAGCCTGATCGCCCAACAAAAGGCCGGCGTTGTCCAGGCTGAGGCACATACTCGCAGCGTGGCTGCCGAGTTGCGCCGCGCCAGCCTCGACCAGCAACGTTACAAAGGCTTGGTCCGCGCACACGCCGCCAGTGCCCAACGTCTGGAAACGGCGGCCGCCAGTTATACCCAGGCCAATGCCGCAGTGGAAATTGCCAAGGCGATGCAGCGCCAGCAGGAAACTCGGTTGACCGTCGCCGTGACCCGGCGCCAGCTGGCCGAAGCCTCGCTGCAACAGCAGATTGCCCGGCGCAGCCAGGCCGAGGCGCAACTGAACCTGGCGACCCATGCGCTGGAGGATACGCTGATCCGCTCGCCCATCGACGGTGTCGTGGGGCAACGCAAAGTGCGTACCCGCCAATACGTTGCGCCGGGCTTGCCGCTGCTGGCGGTGGTGCCCTTGCAGCAGGCCTACGTGGTGGCCAACTACAAGGAAACCCAGTTGCGCGACATGCGTGCCGGCCAGGCGGTGGATATCAGCGTCGACAGCTATTCGGGACGCCAGCTCAAAGGCCACGTGGTGAGCTTCTCTCCGGGTTCGGGGGCGGTGTTCGCGCTGCTGCCTTCGGACAACGCCACCGGCAACTTCACCAAGATCGTGCAGCGCTTTCCGGTGAAGATCATGATTGATCAGCATGATGAGGGCGGGCCCATCCTGCCGGGCATGTCCGTGATCACCACCGTTGACACCCGGCCGGTTACCCAGGGCGCCGCGCATGACTGAAGCGGCTGAAAAGACGGTTTCCTTTCGCGCCTGGGTGGCGGTGATCGGCGGGCTGTTCGGCTGTTTCATGGCCGGCATGAACGTGCATGTGACCAGCGCCGCGCTGCCTGAAATCGAAGGTTCCCTGGGGGCGACCTTCGAGGAAGGCTCGTGGATCTCCACCGCGTACCTGGTTGCGGAAATCGTGATGATCCCGCTGACCGCCTGGCTGGTCCAGGTGTTCTCCCTGCGCCGGGTGATGCTCGTGGGTTCGTTTGTGTTCCTGGTGGCATCGATTGCCTGCTCCTGGGCGCCCAACCTGGAAGTGATGATCATCATCCGGGTGATCCAGGGGGCCGCCGGCGCGGTGCTGATCCCCTTGTCATTCCAGCTGATCATCACCGAGCTGCCTCCCAGCAAAATCGCGATGGGCATGGCCTTGTTCGCCCTGTCCAACAGCGTTGCCCAGGCCGCCGGCCCGTCCATTGGCGGCTGGCTGACCGACGCTTATTCCTGGCGCTGGATTTTCTACCTGCAACTGGCCCCAGGCATTCTCTTGTTGTTGGCGGTGGCGTGGTCCATCGATGCCAAACCCATGCAGTTAAGCCTGCTCAAGCGCGGCGACTGGGGCGGCATCCTGGCCATGATCGTCGGTCTGGGCGGCTTGCAGATCGTACTGGAAGAAGGCGGGCGCAAGGACTGGTTCGGCTCCGACTTCATTGTGTGGATGTCGCTGATCGCTGGCATCGCCCTGGTGTACTTCGTGCTGTCGCAGTTGTATGGCAGCCGTTCCTTTATCAATCTGCGCCTGCTCAAGAGCTACAACTTCGGGGTGGCCAGTGCGGCGATGTTCATTTTCGGCGGGGCTACGTTCGGCCTGGTGTTCCTGGTGCCCAATTACCTTTCCCAGTTGCAGGGGTACAACGCCCGGGAAATCGGGATCAGCCTGATCGCCTACGGCATGGTGCAACTGGTGCTGGCGCCGTTCATGCCGCGTCTGATGAAGTGGCTCAACCCGAAACTGATGGTCGCCAGTGGCTTTTTCATCATGGCCCTGGGGTGCTACCTCGGCGCGCACCTGGATGTGGATAGCGCCGCCAACGTGATCATTCCTTCCACCGTGGTCCGGGGCATTGGGCAGCCGCTGATCATGGTGGCCCTGTCCGTGCTGGCGGTTTCCGGTCTGGCCAAGGATGAAGCCGGTTCCGCCTCCGCCTTGTTCTCCATGCTGCGTAACCTTGGCGGTGCCGTGGGCACTGCCGGCTTGACGCAGATTGTGGCCATGCGCGAGCGCTTTCATTCCGAGCGGGTAGGGGAATCGGTGACGCTGTTTTCCCCGTCATTGCAGGAGCGCCTGCGCGCCAGCATGCAGGGCAGCGAAGATTTCATATTCAACCAACTGTTGCCCGCCCAGCAGCAGGTCCTTGCGGGCCTGATCCATACCGTGCGCCGCGAGGCATACCTGATGGCCTACAGCGATGCATTTTATGTGTCCTGTGTCGCCTTGATCCTGTGTGGCGTGGCGGCCCTGGCATTACGGCAACAGGCAAAAAACTGAACACCACGCGACCCGCAGGCAGTGGGCGGGTCGTTGTTAACCAGCAAGAGGGAACTTGAATGGTAAAAAGGCTAATGGCCGTTTCATAGACTCATTGATTGCTAATTTAGCAACTACATGAAGTTTGTTTGCGCTCGAATCAGGGGCGTAGGCCAACTATTGCCTGACAAAGTTGATGTTATCAACTTTGCTCGGGCTTCTGTTTTTGTGTGTTTTTTAGTTGTGAAATAAATTGTATTGTTTTTCCAGAAAACACTTGCTGGTACCCGTTAACTTCCTCTAAGTTTCGTCTTGCTTCGGCGGCTGACCTCTTGTGCTGACGAAGTACTGTCATGTAACGCAATTGAAATGCACTGCATGCTGGCCGGTAATGGCGAGATAAGCCTGCTCATGCCTGGAAAAAGACAGGCAGGTCTATTTCGAGTGGCCGGGATGTAACTTAAGCCTGATAAGGAGAGCAGCATGGACGATAAAAAGTCGCTATTGAACGCAAAGAAAACGGAACTGGGCAATCATCGGATTTTTGCTGAAATCAATTCCTTGCCAGTCCTGCGCGCCTTTATGGAAACCCATGTATTTGCCGTGTGGGACTTCATGTCCCTGGCCAAGCGCTTGCAACAGGACCTGACTTGTACTCGTCTGCCTTGGCTACCACCGTTGGACCCGGCTGCCGCACACCTGATCAATGAGATCATCCTCGGCGAGGAGTCCGATCAAAACCTGCAAGGTGGTCACTACAGCCATTTCGAACTCTACCTGCATGCCATGCGGGAGGTGGGCGCCAGCACCGACAAGATCGAATACTTTGTCAAATTAATGCGCGAGGGCGTCGACCTGCAAACTGCCCTGACGCGTTGCGAAGCCGGTCTGGCAGCCTCCGCCTTCGTCACCGACACCATCGAAACCGCGATCAACGCGTCCACGCACAGTGTTGCCGCCGCGTTTCTGCATGGCCGTGAAAGCGTCATCCCGGAGATGTTCCAGCGAATCCTCGATGATTGGGAGATCACCGCTGACGACGCGCCAACGTTCCGTTATTACCTGCAGCGCCACATTGAAGTCGACTCGGAAGATCACGGCCCAGCCGCAGAAAGCCTGCTGGCGCGCCTGGTCAATGGCGATGCCCAGCGCCAGGACGAAGTCTACGTGTCGGCCATCGCGGCGGTGCAAAGTCGTTTGGCATTGTGGGACAACCTGCGCGTGGCCATGCGCGAAACGGTCAGTGAGTGCGTGGCATGAACTTCGAAGTCATCGAGGCCGAGCAGGCTCAATGGTTTGAGGTGAGCTCTGAACGGGGCATCACCCTGACCGTCTTCAAGGACACTTTGGACCCTATTACGAAAACCGGTGTTCGTACACGGTTAGTCCGTTTTCACCCAGGGGGCGGTACCCGTGAAATCTACACCCATGATTATCACGAAGAAGTCTATTTGATTGAAGGCGACCAGACAGAACTGGCCAGTAAGGAGCGCCCCGAAAAAACCTACCGCGACGGCAGTTACTTCTTCAGGGCGGCACATACCGAGCACGGACCGTTCAACTCGAAAGACGGTTGTCTGTTGTTTGAAGTGCACTACTACTGATCATCATGAACAAAGGGAAAGATTCATGAGAGCTGAAGAATACCAGTCATTCTCCGAGACGTGGGAGGAGCGTTCGACCATTCGTACGCGACCGAGGCGGCGTTTGGAAGATGACGGAAAGTTGATATTCCCGATCAGTCGTCAACCGCTGGTAATGGGCGCGACGTTTATTCGCGAGTGCGCTCACTTGCAGCATTACGTGCTCGTTCAAAGTTTGTACAAGTTCATTAATGATGTGGTGATTTTTGAAACGGAAATTGTCGACAAGACCGCCAGGAGCATTGCGAAAGATAACTTCGCCATCCGCTTCCCGTTTGCCTGTCGCTATGACGCGATGACCGTGGTCGTCGATGAGGACTATCACGCGCTGGTGGCGATGGACTACATGCAACAGACCATCGAACTGACCGGGATCGAGCCCATCGCCTTGCCGGCGGAAATCGAACTCAGCCGTTCGATTCCCAAGGCATTGGCCATGGCGCCCGAGCACCTCAAGGCGGCTGTCGAGTTGATCTGTGTGGCGATTGCGGAAAACACCCTGACCAATGATGTCGCGGCATTTGCCCGGGACGACTCGGTCAAGGCTTCGGTCAAGGGGTTGATGGCAGACCATCTGGCGGACGAGGGGCGGCACTCGGGCTTCTGGGCCAAATTGACGCGTATTTACTGGAGTACCGCGAGCGAGGAGGACAAGCGTTCGCTGGCCTCGATCATGCCGGTATTCCTGGATGAGTACCTGACCAACGAGATCCAGCAGGGGTTTGATTTCGCGCTGATCGAGCAACTGCCGGTGAGCCCTGGCGTCAAGGCGGCGTTGCGTGAAGAGGTCGAAGGCATGAGTTTTCCGATCACGCCGTCTCACCCACTGGTAGGCAACATCGTCCGATTCTTCAAACACAGCGCCCTGCTCGATGCGCCCTGCATGCAGGAAGCGCTCGCCGATTATCTGCGCTAGAGGACAACTTCAATGAGACATCTTGATATCGTTCTGTGCGGGCGCAGCCAAGCGCTCGCCTGCCTTACGCAAGAGCTGGAGCAGATGGGGCACACCGCCCACCTGTTGACCAGTGATAACGCCATTGATCCTTGCCAATTACCGGCGCCGGACTTGTTGATAGATGACGCCAGCACGGCGCAATCCGCGCATTATCCGGCGTGTCACCGCCTGTCTTTGCGGGCGCGGTCCGACGCTGTCAGCGATGTTTTTGCGCCCGTACAGCTGGAGTGCCTGTGGCGTCCTGGCGAGGGTGACTGGATGCTGCTGGACCGTCGCGAAGTCTGCGCGGCCGCCGGCAATGGTGCCGACCTGGCACGTGAGGCGATCGTGCAAGTGGTGGAGATGGCCAGCGTGCACATCGGGCGTTTCTCGCGCAGCGTCGACTACCTTGAGGTGCCGCGTGAGCCGGTGCCGGCGAGCGACAGGTTGTCGAGCCTGACCCTGCTCGATCGCCTGGCTTGGCTGCATCGGCATAATGCGAGCGTCAACGCCGGGGTACTGGAGGAGGCCAAACGGCCCTTTGTACAACGTCTGGCCGACAGCCTGCTGGCAAACGCCGAGCGCAACGCCCTGAAAGTGCAAGGGCGTGGCATGTCCTACGCGCAACTGCACGCCTATAGCGTGGCGATTCAGGAACGCTTGCAGCCTTTGCTTGGGGCCCCCGCGGGTGGGTTGACGGTCGTCGGTATCTCGCTGCCCAAAGGGACAGCGCTCTACGCGGCCATCCTGGCGGTGATCGGTTGCGGCGCCGTGTACTTGCCTCTGGACCCGAACCATCCTGTCGAACGCCGCGCGGCGATCCTCAAGCATGCCGGCGCCAGCTTGCTGATCCAGGACCCGCAGAAGGACAACCCGGTGCCTGGCCTGGCCACCCTGGACATCAGCCACCTGGATTTCTTCCACCATGGCGCCCAGGGTTACAGCCGGGTAGCCCTGGCCCCGCATCAGAGCCTGCTGCGAGTACCGCTGGCAGGTTCGGCGCCCTGTGTGGCGATCTACACCTCGGGCACCACCGGGCAACCCAAGGGCGTCTTGCTGACGGTCGACAACTTGAGCCACTTCTGCGCGTGGTATGCCCGCTATGTGGAACTGGACCTTAACAGCCGCGCCTTGCAGTTCTCGACCATCAACTTCGATGCGTCCTTGCTGGATATCTTCCCCACGCTGATCCAGGGCGGCGAGTTGATCGTGCCCACCGAAGACCAGCGCCGCGACCCGGTGGCGCTTGCCGAGTTGATCCAGCAAGAGCAGGTCACCCACGCGTTTTTGCCGCCGGCCCTGCTCAGCATCATCCAGCTCGAATCGCTGTACGGCATGCAGCACCTGGTGACGGGCGGGGATGTGTGCGAGCCCCATGTGATCGAGCAACTGGTGGGGCACTGTGCGCTGCACAACATTTACGGCCCCACCGAAACCACGGTGCTCGCCACATGCCGCACCTTCCAGCGCGGGGACAACAACCGCAACCTGGGGGTGCCGATTGCCAACACGTCTATTTACTTGCTGGATGAGCACGGCCAACCGGTAGGCGAAGCTGACAGCGGTGAGATCCACATCGCCGGGCCCGGCGTGGGCGCAGGCTACCTGGACGCCCAGCAAATGACCGCCGAGCGTTACCGCCTGCATGAGTTGCCCGGCGGCCAACGGGTGCGCCTGTACCGTACCGGCGACCTGGCGCGTTGGACGCAGGAAGGCATCCAGATTATCGGGCGCCTGGATAACCAGGTGAAGATTCGCGGGTTTCGGGTCGAGCCGGAAGAAATCGAGCACCTGCTGCAATCCAGCCAGTTGTTCCGTCAATTGGCGGTGGTCATTGATCACCAGCGCCGCATCCTCGCGTTTTTCTCCCAGCCCCAAAACGCTGAGGGGCAAGCGGCCAGCGAACGGCTGCAGGCTTACGCGCTCCAGCATTTGCCCGACTACATGCGCCCCAGCGCCTACTGCCTGCTGGACCGGTTACCGGCCACGGCCAACGGCAAAATCGACCGCAAGGCGTTGAAAGACCTGCCGGTCAACTACAAGACCCAAGGACCGCGCCTGGCACCCCGCAACGCCACCCAGGAGCAGTTGCTGGCGCTGTGGTCCAGGCTGCTGGACATGCCTGGGGCGGACATCTCCGTGGATGACAGCTTCTTTAACCTGGGTGGGCATTCGATCCTGTTGTCGCAAATGCTCATGGGCATTCGCGAGACGTTTGGCAAAGGGGTCTCGATCAACCGGTTTATCGAACTGCCCACCCTGATCAACCTCGCCAACCTGATCGACCAGGACGTCGAGGCCACCGCCACGGTCAGCCCCCAGGCACTGCAAGACGCGTTGATCCGGCCTGAACTGGACGTGTTGCCGATCAGCCGGCTGGGCAACATACACAAGGTCATCGTGACCGGCTCCAACGGTTTTCTGGGCGTGCATATCGTCGAGGCACTGCTGGAACTGGGCAGCACTGAAGTGGCGTGCCTGGTTCGCGAATCGGCGGGGCTGAGCGCCCAGCAACGCTTCGAACAGGCGCTGATCCAGAACCGTCTCGAGCATCTGGACGTGAGCCGGGTAAAGGTGTTGGCGGCGGATATCAGCCAGCCCCGCCTGGGGTTATCCGAGCACGACTATGAGTGGCTGGACCGTGAATACGGCGTGTTGATCTATAACGCGGCCAACGTCAACCACGTGCTCGACTATGAGTCGCTGGTCAAGGATAACGTCACGCCGGTACTGGAATGCCTGCAACTGTGTGAAGGGCGCAGCAAGAAGATTTTCAACTTCATTTCCACCCTGTCTGCCTCGAGCACCGTGGATGAGCACGGACGGGTATTGGAGGAGCCGCCGGCCTTCACGCCGCCGATCTACATTCGCAATGGTTACAACCTTTCCAAGTGGGTGGCTGAGCGCATCTTGTGGAATGCCAGTGAGTCGGGCGTCTGGGTCAACCTCTATCGCCCGGGAAACATCGCGTTCAATACGCGTACCGGCGTGTGCCAGCCGCATCAGAACCGTTTGATGCTGATGCTCAAAGGCTCATTGCAGCTTAAGGAAGTACCGGAGCTGGCGCTCAATTTCGACCTGATGCCGGTGGACTTCCTGGCACGCTTCATTGCGTTTCACGCCAGTCGCCATAACCGCTCCAAGGCGGTGTTCAACCTGCACAACCCGCTGCCGTTGACATGGGCCCACTATCTGGAGGCATTTCGCGCCGCCGGTCACGATTTCCAGATGGTCCCGGTGACGCAATGGCAGCAACGCCTTTCGGCGATCGACAGTGATAACGCGCTGTTTGGCGTGGTCGGCTTTTACCTCAATGGGTTTGAAGAGGACATTGGCGATATCTCGATGATCGAGTACCGCAACGCGCTCTCAGGCATCCAGAGCATGGGCGAAGACTACCCGGCCAAGAACAGTGCGCTGCTGCAAAAAGGCTGCGACTACCTCAAGCAAATCGACTTCATCTGACCAAAAAAGGAGTTTTCTCATGCAACATTTTGAACCCGACACCCTGGTGCGCAACCCAGTGGGCAACCCCGTCGTCGCCAGCGTCACCGTAAATGGAGATGCCCGCAGCGTGTGGAATATCGTCGGCGATTTCGCCGGCTTCGCAAAATTCATCCCTGCGCTGTCCCATATCGAAATGACAGGCGAGGGCGTCCGTTCTGTGCGCAAGAAACTGTTCAAGGACGGCAACGTGGTGATCGAACA
This sequence comes from Pseudomonas sp. GQ91, assembly GCF_059758795.1. Taxonomy (NCBI): domain Bacteria; kingdom Pseudomonadati; phylum Pseudomonadota; class Gammaproteobacteria; order Pseudomonadales; family Pseudomonadaceae; genus Pseudomonas; species Pseudomonas sp. GQ91. Next base: position 106,576 of record NZ_JCAXED010000014.1, on the reverse strand, counting down.
ACTCAATACCCATGACGACCCAGCCATGACCATGACGTGGTCACTGATCTACACCTCACTGAACATCGGCAACCTCTGGGCAGTGATGCAGGTCGTGGAAAAAGGAGAGAAACAGAGCCAGGCCACCTGGACCATCATTGGCGAACCCTACACCGGCGGCAAGGAAGATATACCGGAATTCGAAGCCTTCCTGCAGGGCTTTGCCGACAGCGCGATGAAAAATGTACAGGAGTTGTTCGTTTGACTTGAAGGCCTGGGGTGACGTAACCAGGGCGGCCTTTCTTGGGGCGCTTTGGTTGCGGTTGGGGTTAACTAGATGCATACCGTACCGCCTGTACCCGTTGGCTTCATTGCGTTGGGGTGGTGATCGGGTATGGGGCATTACAGGAGGGGTTTCGGTATTCCAAAAAATTATCAGTGGATGGTTTGGAGACGGGCTTTGATGGATTCTGCTGGACGCTATCGGATTTTGATGGCGTTGAAAGCCGCGTTTTTTTTGTGCCGGGGTAATCTGAACAGACAATTTAAGTTGTTGATTTCAAATAAAATACCCGGTTTGTTTTTTTATCTGGAATGCCATCTGGAATGCCAATGACATTTGCTTGGTACCTTGGGGCATCTTGATAGGGTGCGATTGCTATACCGCGTCTCTGCTACTTATCAGGCGGCAGCCGAAGTGAAGCGCTGAGGCCGAGCAGGTAAGTCGCCCTCCGAGATTTTGTCATTTTAATTTCTCGGTGACTTGCTGCTGTATTCCTTCCGGTCAGACCGCTGGGGCTGACTGGCCTAGCTAGATAGACCTTGGACTCATAATGCTTCTCTATGACGGTATCAATGACCTTCTGGATCGACCACATTTAGCGTAGCTGCATTTGCATCTTCGTCGTGGGTTAGCGTCGGCATTTCTTCTCACGTAAATATCTTCTTCAGGGCGAGCGGCTTCCGCTGAGGTCGGTGCTTACTCTTACCGCCCTTCGAGTCGGACCCGGTAGTCATTTTTCATAGGGGCGGTCCCTATTTGATGCAAGTGTCTATCTGAAGGTCAGATCCGTTTTCGCCAAGTCTGTCATAATTTACATGTTATAACGTAACCTTTTATTCTGATTTTTTTGATCCCGTGCATAACCGTGACAATCGCGCGCGATTTCTCATTGTTGTGCCGGCTTGCGCATGGAGCTCCCAGTCTGTGTTCTGGTTCTCTGCGCTCAGCGAGGGGGATGTTTTGCAGCTACAGCTTACCCGTTAATCGCGGACTTTGATGAAGTAGCTCGGCTGAGCCCCAAACCCATTCCTTACCTCGGGCTTCCAATACTCATGTTCGCTGAACAGAGGAAGCTCCTTGATCGTGAGCGTTTCGCCGTTCTTCAGTTCGGGCTCTCCTCTTTTGAGCAGGATCGATTCTTGGAACCGGTAGCGGCCTCCTTCCTTGGCGATATGCCCCAGCTTGGTCAGCAGTTCGATGGCTGCCTCCAAACGCTCGGTATTGGCCCGTCCCCTGAGACTACTGGGGCCGTACTGTTTCACCTGGGTTAGTGTGAAAGTGGTTCGTTGCCCGGTCATCAGATCGTCAGGTGGCGCCGATGAGAGGCGCGTGTTGGGTGAGGAGTCGTTTCTGTTCCTGTTTGTAGGTCTGTCTGCGAGAGGGTTTTCTTTGTGGGCGGTTTTCAATAGGTAGTGTGCCAGTTGGTTCGCATCCGTCACGAGCTGCGGCTCGTTGGCCAAGTGCTCGATGAAGTGCTTTGAGCAGTTCTGAGCGAACTTCCAGCAGAACTCCAGGGTAAGGTAGTCGATCTCGGTATCGCTGTCTGAGGTGCGCTCGAACGTATGCAGGATCGCCGCCAGACGACTCGTGTTTTCCAGCAACTTGGAAGCGTGATCCTTAGCGTAGTGGTATAGGCCGTTTTCCTGCATTTGTTGTTCGAGTTGCCGACTGTACTGGTACCAGAGATTTGCGGCCGGCTCCGAGAAACGTAGTACTTGGCGATCAGGCGAAACGGAGGGGGCCAAGCACTCGCGGATGCGGGCATTGAAGGCCTGTAGGCGAGGCAGCTCAGATAGTTTTTGATCGGTACGTTGGCCCGCCATTGAGCGGGGCTTGGCGACCAGGAAGCGGGCGAGAAAGCCCGTGCCGCGAGCCTCCTCCCCGCGCCTGCCCATGAAGCGGGCGATCACGCTCGGTTGTGCCATTAGTGACAAGGTGAGACGGGCATTTTGGAGAATGAAGCCTTCTCTGGAAATGCGATCGACGATAACGCTGCTGCCATCCCAGAGAGTATTGAGTTTGTCGAGCTCACCCAAGGCCTTGCCGCTGAAAATACTGTTCGCTTCGCTAGTCAGCAGGCAACCGCTGGGCGTGTTTTCGTAAAGCATCTGCACAAGGGCCTGCGGGGTGGTGTCTTCATAGAGGAACTTGCCCGAGCGGGCGGGTTGCGGTTCAGCTCTGACATGCTCAGCGACAGTAGTCAGGGCTGTGCGCGTGGCGGCGTCGTCGTCTTGGGCTGCGTATTTGCTGTACATACGCTCCAGGTGTCTCTTGCGCGTGCTCCATAGTTGCTGTTCGACCCGATGCTCCACTAAGGCGACCTCGTTGGCCCGATGCGCTGCATCATTCAGGTCGTTGATCGCCTCGAAAAAATTGTTCTGTGTGGTGGTCTTGCGTTCACCGGAGTCCGCGATGGTCAGCAGCATCAGCGAGGTTGGCACTTGGTGGCCGGTTGGCATTCGGATATCGATACGTTTCTGGCAAGCGGTGGCCATGGCCCCAAAGGCGCACATCATTGCCATTTCTCGGGAAACCTGCAGCTCTCGGGCTGCCTCAGTTACAGCGGCCTCTACCAAGCTGTGCTCGCGGAAACAGGGCCAGCCGTTCTGGTAGGTAATTGGTTCACTGCCAATGGATTCAGATTTGTCATTATATGTATTGATCATTTTTACCCGCTATTTCTGCTAGCAAATAGCGAAAATAGCAGACTATTTAAATTACTTCTTCATTTGATTTTAGCGGGCATGAGGTGCGGCATGTATTTCTCCCAACTCTATTGGGACACGGATTGAATCGCGGCTCTGCGCGGTTTTTTTATACGTCCCCTGCACATCCTCTGAGCCACAGAGGAGCCTGCTCATGCGAATCATCCGTCTGAAAGAAGTCATCGACTCGACAGGTCTTGCCCGGTCGACCATCTACAAATACATCGCGGAAGGCACCTTCCCGAAACCGGTATCTCTGGGCGACCGCTGCGTCGGCTGGGTCGAGAGCGAGGTGCACGATTGGATCTTGGCAAGGATTGAGGAGCGTGATCTGACCGAGAGCTCTGCAGTGCGGTCCTCCGGTCACCTGAGCATGGCCAGTTAGAAACCAGCATAAGCGCCATGACCAGTTATGGCTGGTCATGGCGCTTATGCTGGGTAGGCTGGATTCCCACGTCGGACGCCCCAGAAGGCCGAGCAACACGATGGTTTATTTCCGGAGTAGATAACCTGAAGAACTTCACGGAGTGGCCGTGAAAAAACACCCCGCGATCACGGTGCAGTCGAGAGCATCATTTGCGGCACGAGTATTATGCTTTTACTAGCTTCTCCTACCCATAGGGTTCGCAGGGTTGCTGAGGTATGAGCTGCAAGCACTAACCAGGATATCCAGTCGGAGAGCGTCAGGTAGCCAGTCGAGCGTAAAAAATTACACATGACGAAGATCGGTATGAAACTCAGCCAGGAGTCATGCCCATGCTTCGTCATTCCGTTAACACGAGCCACCACCTGCGTCGTCATCCAAGCAACACCAACCTGCATCTGCAGTACGGGTCTACCTACTGTGGCCTGCCCTTGATGGTGGAAAAGGGGCCGTATGTAGAGGAGTACCTATCCAGTCTCCTGCGCGTGATCCAGCGGTCTTTGACTCAATATCCTAGGGTCATGGCATTCCGGGTGGACCTCCACCTGCCGAGGGGGATAGATCTGTCCGCTAACACCAATAAGATCATCAGCAGGTTTATCGAGTCCTTCTGCGCCAAGATTGACTACCACCGCAGCCAGCTACGTGAGAACAAGCAAGATGCTCGTGGTTGCAAGGTCCGCTACGCCTGGGCGAAGGAGGTCGGACAGAGAGGACGGCCGCACTACCACTTGTTATTTCTGCTCAATCATGATGCCTATCACAGGCCAGGCCGGTTGCAATCTACGAATCGAAATCTCGTGACGCGCCTGCAGGAAGCTTGGGCTAGTGCTTTGCAGCTATCCGTCGATCAGATACGGGGGCTGGTGCATATCACTGACAATGCCACGTATCGAATCTACCGGGACGTCCCCGACGGCAAGATGGATGAGCTGCCTGAGTTGTTTCGGCGGGCCAGCTACATGTGCAAGGAGGCTACGAAGTCTTACGGGAATCGCCAGCGAGGCTTCGAAACAAGCCGGGGATAAGCGCAACTTGGGACGCCCTGATTGACCATGAGATGCCTCAGTTGGTGGCGTGCCCGATTTGAATTTGTTGAGTACCTGCCAAGCTGCGGCTGCTATGTCGATCGCGCTGACCTGGTCTTGAGTTAGTGATGGGAATAGCGGTTTGCTCTGTTCTGGATTTTTGAGTCGCTATTGATGGCAAGGCGCAGTACATTTGCAGCACAAATACTGCTGGACTGAGTCATGAAGCGCCCCAAGGACGAAACCCTGTCCATTCGTACCTCGAGTGACATCAAGCAACTGCTGCGAATTGCAGCGGAAAGAGAGCGGCGCTCCATTGCCTCGATGGTTGAGATATTAGTCCTGAAATATGCTCAGGAACAGGGCCTGCAGGCAGAAGAGCCGTCAGAGGAAGAGACGAAAAAAGGTAAGGGAATCGATGGAGCTCATTGACAATATTACAAGGCTGCTGGGTGATGACCTCAAAGCGACGTTAAAGCCCGGTTCCCGCCTGAATATCGCAGCGTCTTGTTTTTCGATGTACGCATTCGAAGCGCTGAAAGCAGAGCTGGAAAAGATCGACGAGCTGAACTTCATCTTCACCTCGCCGACGTTCGTTGCCAACGAGGTTGCCGACAAGATCCGTAAAGAGCGAAAGGAATTTCACATCCCGAAGCTGGATCGTGAGCGCAGCCTGTACGGTAGCGAGTTCGAGATTCAGTTGCGCAACAAGCTCACGCAGCGAGCGATTGCTAAAGAATGCGCAGAATGGATGCGGCGCAAGGCGACCTTCAAGTCCAACCGCAGCAAGGCCCCGATGCAGCAGTTCGCCTGCGTGCAATCTGCTGAAGCGGACATCTCTTACATGCCATTACATGGCTTTACGGCCGTCGATCTCGGTTACCAGCAAGGCAATGCTGTTTCCAACCTCGTCAACAAAATGGATGAGCCAACCTTCACGGCAACTTACCTAAGCCTGTTCAATCAGATCTGGAGCGACCCGGAAAAACTGGAAGACGTCACCATGCAGATCTGCGATCACATTGCGGCTGTCTACCAGGAGAACTCGCCCGAGAGCGTCTATTTCCTGATGCTTTACAACATCTTCAACGAGTTCCTGGACGACATCGATGAGGACGTTTTACCCAACGACCGTACCGGCTACCAGGACACGCTCATCTGGAAGAAACTCTTCAACTACCAGAAGGATGCGGCCACTGGGATCATCAACAAGCTAGAAACCTATAGCGGCTGTATCCTGGCGGACAGCGTTGGCTTGGGGAAAACCTTCACAGCGCTAGCCGTCGTCAAGTATTACGAACTGCGCAACAAGTCGGTGCTGGTCCTCTGCCCCAAAAAGCTGGCGGACAACTGGCTCAACTACAACCGTAACCTCAAGACCAACATCTTTGCGCGTGACCGATTCAGCTACGACGTGCTGTGTCATACCGATCTCACTCGCACCAGTGGCGAGTCGTTTGGCACTCCGCTCAACCGCATCAACTGGGGTAACTACGACCTCGTCGTCATCGATGAATCGCACAACTTCCGTAACAACGATGCCTTCAAGGATAAGGAGACCCGATACCAAAAGCTGATGAACAAAGTCATCAAGGAGGGGGTGAAAACCAAGGTGCTGATGCTTTCAGCTACCCCAGTGAACAACCGTTTTAATGACCTGCGTAACCAGCTCGCTCTAGCCTACGAAGGTGACTCCGAAAACCTAAGCAAGAAACTGCGTACTGGCAAAACTGTCGAGGAAATTTTCCGTGGTGCGCAGGCCAGTTTTAACGCTTGGTCAAAACTTCCGCCCGAGGAACGCACGGCGCGTGCCATCTTGGACTCGCTCGACTTCGATTTCTTCGAGTTGCTCGACAGCGTCACGATCGCACGCTCGCGCAAACACATTCAGACCTTCTACGACACCACGGATATCGGGCAATTCCCTGAGCGACGCAAGCCTTTGTCGTTTCGTAGCCCACTGGTTGTAGATGCTGAGCAACGAACGGATGTAATGAACTTCAACGAGATTTTCGAGCAGCTGTCTTTGCTCAAGCTCGCCGTATATGCCCCTATCAGTTACATCTTGCCTAGCCGATTGGCGAAGTATGAAGAGATGTACGACACACAGGTTGAAGGCGGTCGAGGCAAGCTGCGTCAGGTAGACCGGGAAAAAAGCCTGGTTGCACTGATGACAACGAATTTGCTGAAGCGCCTTGAAAGCTCTGTTTATGCATTCCGCAGCACACTTAATTCTTTGAAAGAAAACCACCAGCGCGTTCTCGGGCTGATTAAGGAGTTCGAGAGTCGGGGCGGAGTTACAGAAGTCACCAGCCTTACGGACGCCATGGACTCAATTGACGCTGAAGAAGACGGCATCCCTTCGTTTCATGACTTGGAAATCGGCAACACTATTCGGATAAAGCTGGCAGATATGGATCTGCCTTCTTGGGAGCATGAACTCCAGGTTGACTTGGAAATCATCGCCGCTTTACTGGCCTCGATGAGCAAAATCACGCCAGCCGAAGACGCCAAGTTGCAGCACCTGAAATCGCTAGTGCTCGACAAGATTGCCAATCCCATTAATCCAGGCAATAAAAAAGTACTGATTTTCACGGCTTTTGCTGATACGGCCAATTACCTCTATGACAATCTGGCTACTGAGCTGTTCGCCAATCAGAACTTGCATACAGCGAAGGTCACTGGTAGTAGCGCGCCTCAGTCGACGCTAAAAAACACAGCTCAAAAGAAAAGCTACGACTTCCAAGAGCTGCTTACCCTCTTCTCGCCACGATCCAAAGAAAAGGCCATCGTGCTGCCCAACGAACAGGCAGAGATTGACTTGCTGATCGGCACCGACTGCATCTCCGAGGGCCAGAACCTGCAGGACTGCGATTACCTCGTCAACTACGACATCCACTGGAACCCCGTGCGCATCATCCAGCGCTTCGGCCGAGTGGATCGGATTGGATCGCCCAACAGCAGCATCCAACTGGTCAATTACTGGCCCGACATCTCGCTCGACGAGTACATCAACCTCAAGGAGCGTGTCGAGAGCCGGATGATGATTGCCGACGTCACTGCCACGGGTGACGACAATGTGCTCAGCGCCCAAGCCAACGACGTGTCCTACCGCAAGGAGCAGTTGCGCCGCTTACAAGACGAAGTCATCGAACTGGAAGACCTAAAAACGGGCGTTTCGATCACAGATCTCGGGCTCAATGACTTCCGCATGGACTTGCTCAACTACGTCAAATCCAATGGAGAGTTGAGCAACGTACCGAGCGGCATGCACGCCGCTGTGTCAGCCAAACCTGAGCTTGGTCTGCGTCCAGGCGTGATCTTTACACTGCGGAACCGCAACTCGAGCGTCAGCGTTAGCCAACATAATCGTCTGCACCCGTATTACCTCGTCTACATCAGTCGTGAGGGTGAGGTCATTCATGATCACACCGAGGTCAAACGCCTGCTCGATCTGGTGCGCAGTTGCTGCAAGGGCCAAGCGCAGCCCATTCCGGAGGCTTGCAGTCTGTTTAACAAGGAAACTGCTGACGGGCGGCAGATGCAGGTGTATTCCGATCTGCTTGGCAAGACCATTCGTTCGATGATCGAGGTGAAGGAAGAGAAGGATCTGGACAGCTTGTTCAGCGGCGGCAAAACCACTGCGCTGGTCAACACTATTGCCGGACTGGATGACTTCGAACTCATCACCTTCTTGATAATTCAGGAGGCCGGATGAGTCATGTCTCTTCATGGGAGTCGAACGCCGCGTTCATCAGCTACCCGAAGCAGGCCGCTTTTGGCCGTAACCTGCCAAAGAACAAGATCTACGAACACAGTGGAGCCAACACACGGCTGAAAGACTTGTTCGTTGAGCAAGTGGAACAGGTCGTTTGGCAATACAAACTGGCTCCCGAAACAATCAACCTACCCGCTAGACCCAATGTGCCGGAGCTTCAGATCTTCGCCATCCAGCTCAAGACGTCGGAGCTGAGTTTGGATGTGTTGCGCTGCATAGATGGTGCGGTGCAGTTCCCCATCATCTTCGAGCTGAGCTTTGACAGCCGAACGCAAGTAGTCGCCGCGTTCAAGCGCCCGAACGAATCAGACGCGAGCCGTTGGGTGTTGAGCGACTACTATGCGACGGCGTGGTTACCGAGCGATGTGGAGCGCGCCGTCATGCCATTGGCGCTCGACTTGGGTGGCTTGTACGAACAGTTGCTTCACCGCCTGATTCCAACACCTGCGCGCCGGCAAGAAGGCCTTTGTGACTTGGTCGCTCGTGTCGAACAGGTTGCGGCGAAGCAGCGTGAGGTCGAGAAGGTCGCAAGCAAGCTTGCCAAAGAAAAGCAATTCAACCGCAAGGTAGAGATCAACGCGCTCTTGCGACATCTAAGAAACGAACTTGAACAGTTGACCGGTAGGGATAGCGTATGACGCAGAGCCTGAATGACGAATCGAAGAGACACATCGAGCAGGTCGCGGGCGAGGCGTTAGCGCAACTCGAAAGCATTGCCGAAGCCTCCAAGAGCAAGCTTCTTGATGGACGAACACTAGGGTCCGATACCCTGGCAAGCATCAATACGATGACGTCCAGTTCGGCTATCCAAAGACTGGATCAGATCAGCCAGGCGAACCGTGAAAGCTATCGGGTATTGGTGGCAGAGCCCGCCATTGCTCGCGTTGTGGTGGTTGATGAAGAGGGCGAAGAGAAAACCTACTACATCTGCCGCACTACGCCGGTATCGGGCATTCCTAACTTGGCCAGCTACCGGGCTCCTGTTGGACGATTGGCCTCATTGGCGATTGGTGCAGAGTTCACGCTTCCCAATGGAACCGTTGTTGAGGTTCTTGAGCGAGCTCAACTACGGCCAAGTGCACTCGCTGATGGGTGGGACTCTCGTGACACCGTGGTTGAAGCCGAGCATTTCGGGCCTCTCACCATCGAGTCGCTGCGAGCTCTGCTGACTGAGGTTGCCGGGGAAGAGATCACAGAAGATATCCTGGGTCAATTGCTGGCTGAGGAGACCGTCAAGGCCAACATCATCGACGGCGTTCGCCGCAGCGTTATCACCAAGATGGGGTTGCGGGATCAGCCCGTACTCGATCAATACCAGGACGAGATATTCCGTCTTCCTCTCGATAAGCGCCTGCTGATCTTGGGTCCACCCGGTACCGGCAAAACGACGACCCTGATCCGGCGCCTCGGTCAAAAGCTCGACACCGCTTTTCTGGAAGAAGGCGAGCAACGCCTGGTTGAGACAGTTGCTGCAGTGCAAGGCGTTGCGCATTCCAACAGCTGGCTGATGTTCACGCCTACCGAACTGCTCAAGCAGTACCTCAAAGAGGCTTTTGCCCGAGAAGGCGTTCCTGCCTCAGATCTGCGCATTAGAACTTGGCAGGACTATCGGCGCGAGTTGGCCAGAAACGCTTTTGGCGTTCTTAGGACTGCTTCTGGCGGCGGCACCTTCGTTCTGAAAGAGAGCTTGCCTAGCCTTAGCGAAGCTGCGCTCGACCGGCCTATCCAATGGTTTGACGATTTCGATGCATGGCAACGCAGCGTCTACGTCCAGGAGCTGCATGAAGCAGCGGCTCTACTCCATGATGCCAAGGCCCCTGACGTCCAAAGCTTGGGCGCACGCTTGCAAGACATCTTAGCGCGTGCCGGTGATGGCACTCTGGCCACTACATTCGGATCATTGGCCGCAGAGCTCCCCAAGGTGCAGGCGCTTGTCACCAGCCTGAAGGACGCCTCCGACGGCAAGATCAAAGCTGCGCTCAACCTGCAGCTCAACCGCAACCGGGAATTTTTGGATGAGTTAGCTCGTGTCATCGACAGTTTGCAGCAGGCGCAGGCAACTGAGGCCGACGAGCAAGACGATTTCGATGCCGACGAAGAAGAAGACACCACAACATCGCGCACGGGCCGCGCGGCTGCTCTCAATGCCTACATGCAAGCCGTGCGTGCCCAGGCTCGGTCAGCAGCCTCTAAGCGTATGCTGAGCAAGACTTCTCGCAACGGCAAAATCATTGAGTGGCTGGCCGATCGTGTGCTGGCAGAGACCGACCGTGCAGATGTGGGAGCGAGCCTTCTGGTGCAGACTAATGCCCGGCGCTTCGTGAACCCGGTCAAACGCTACCTCGACGGCATTCCCAAACACTACCGTGCGTTCCGGCGTGAACGCCAACATACCAGGAACTGGTATCGCAGCGAGGGCTTCGAGGCCCGCGACATCCATCCGCTCGAACTCGATATTGTACTGCTGGCCATCTTGCGCGCCGCAGGCGACCTGATCAGCCGGCCCAGCGTCCTGCGCGATATTGACAGCCCCGCTTGGTCATCGCTTCAGCCCATTCTGGGGCATTACCGCAACCAAGTATTGGTGGACGAGGCGACTGATTTTTCGCCGATTCAGCTGGCCTGCATGGCAGCACTGACTCACCCTCAACTGCGCTCGTTCTTTGCGTGCGGCGACTTCAACCAGCGCCTGACTACTTGGGGCGCGCGTTCCGCTGACGACTTAAAGTGGGTTTTTGCCGACTTCGACATCAAGGAGATCACAGTCTCTTACCGTCAGAGCAAGCAGCTGAACGACTTGGCCCGTGCCATGATCCGCGCCGTCGCTGGTACCGAGCAAAACGTCAGCTTACCCGCGAATATGAATAGCTCTGGCGTGACGCCTGCCTTGTTGGAGCATGCCGGCGAGACAGCGGTCGTTGTCAGCTGGCTCGCAGATCGCATTCGTGAGATTGAGCGCTTTGTAGGCCAATTGCCTTCCACGGCTATCTTTGTGAATACCGAAAACGACGTGGCCCCGGTGGCGGATGCACTGAATGCCGCCCTGTCCGAGCACAACATTCAGGTCATTGCTTGCCGCGAGGGTCAGGCCGTCGGGCAAGAAAGCAATGTACGTGTGTTCGATATCCAGCACATCAAGGGCCTGGAATTTGAGGCTGTTTTCTTTATTGGCATCGACCAGCTTGCCGAGTTACATCCTGCGCTCTTCGACAAATACTTGTACGTGGGCACCACTCGTGCGGCCACTTATCTGGGCGTGACCTGTGAGGGCACCTTGCCATCGGCTATCGAGAGTCTGCGGGTGCACTTTTGCCAGGACTGGCAATAGACGACTGAATTTATCAAAGCGAACTTGAACAATTGAGGCGCTGAGCTTCTTTTACGGAAGCACGGCTGCTAGAGGAAAAGAACATGGAAAAACTGAAAATGCACTCACCCAATCTCACGCAGGACAACGTGGCCCGTATTCGCGAGTTGTTCCCAAATTGTGTTACCGAAACCAAGGGTGAGGACGGCAATGTGAAGTTGGCGGTGGACTTTGACCAACTCCGACAGGAGCTTGCTGAGTCGATTGTCGAAGGGCCTCAGGAACGTTACCACTTGAACTGGCCAGGAAAGCGTGAGGCGCTGTTGGCCGCAAATGCGCCGATTGCCAAAACGCTGCGGCCTTGCCGCGAGGAAAGCGTGGAGTTCGATGCCACCAAGAACATCTTCATTGAAGGTGACAACCTTGATGCATTAAGGCTGTTGCAGGAGAACTACCTCGGCAAGGTAAAGATGATCTACATCGACCCGCCGTACAATACGGGTAATGATTTTATCTACGAAGATGACTTTGCTGAAGAGGCTTACGATTACCTGCGCCGCTCTAATCAAAAGGATGAAGAAGGCAATAGACTGGTAGCCAACACGGCAGCCAATGGCCGATTCCATTCCGATTGGTTAACCATGATGTACTCCCGAATTCGTCTTGCGAACCGGTTGCTTACTGACGATGGTGTCCTTTTTGTGAGTATTGACGACAACGAATCTCACAACCTGATTTCGATTTGCTCAGAGATATTTGGATCTGAAAATTTTGTTGCGCAATTCGCTGTGCAGTTGAATCCAAGAGGAAGGCATCTTGATCGCTTCGTTGCCAAAACGCATGAGGCAATTCTCGTATTTGTCAAAGATGGTCTGAACGCCGCATCGATTCAAGGCCTCGAAAAAGAAGGGCGAATGGTTGAGGAATACAACAAGAAAGATGACAAAGGCCCTTATCGACTACTTGGGTTGCGAAATCGAAACCAAGCGTTCAACCCAACAACGCGTCCAAAACTCTATTATCCGCTGTATGTCGATAACACAACAGGCGCAGTTTCCCTCGTTAGGGATGACGCCCATCAAGCTGAGGTCTGGCCTGACGCGCCTAACGGAGTAAAAACATGCTGGACATGGGGTAAAGAAAAGGTCGGGAAAGAGGGTGCTCTTCTTTGCGCAGAGCGGACTGGTGACGAATGGCGCATTTACAGAAAAGATTACTTGCACAGCGATGACGGTGAGGTCGCAAAGACCCTGGTGAAGTCGCTCTGGACGGACAAGGAAATAACAAACGACTACGGCAGAAAAGCGATTAAGGATCTTTTCGGCGCATCAGTGATGGATTTTCCGAAGTCCCCCGAACTCATGGCGAAGCTTGTTCGCATTGGAAGTCATTCAAACTCAATAGTCATGGACTTCTTCTCTGGCTCGGCATCTACCGCTGAAGCGGTTATGGCGGTCAATGCCGACGATGGAGGAAATAGAAGATTCATCATGATTCAGCTACCGGAGCAAGTAAGCGCTGATTCTTCTGCTTCAAACGCAGGTTTGCTTTCGATAGCGGATATAGGAAAAGAGCGCATACGCCGTGCTGGGAAGAAGATCCTTGAAAGTGAAGTAAATGACGCATGGGACCAGGACATCGGGTTCAGAACTCTCAAGATCGACACGTCCAACATGGCCGACGTCTATTACGCGCCCGATTTACTGGACAAAGCCAATTTCGACCTGTTCGTTGACAACATTAAGCCCGACCGCACGCCAGAAGATCTGCTGTTTCAAGTTATGCTGGACTGGGGCGTCGATCTGGCCCTGCCCATTACTAATCAGTCCATTCAAGGTAAAGACGTGTTTTTTGTCGATGGCAATGTACTTGCCGCCTGCTTCGACGCCAGCGGCAGCATCGACGAAGCCTTTGTGAAGGAACTGGCCAAGCAGCAGCCCCTTCGTGTGGTGTTCCGCGATGCAGGCTATAGGGACAGCTCGGTCAAGATCAACGTCGAGCAGATTTTTAAGCTCTTGTCACCCGCCACCGAAGTCAAATGCATTTGAGGGGCGAGCGATGAAACTCAAATTCAAGACACAGGCCTATCAGACGGCAGCGGTGCAAGCCGTGGTTGACTGCTTTAAGGGGCAACCACCTGTATCAGCGGAGGCTATCAGCTATCGCATCGACCCGGGCAAGGCCAAGAAAGGAATTGAGGACCTGTTTGCAGAGGGCGGATTCAAGAACGCCGATCTGAAGCTGACTGACCGTGCTGTGCTGGAAAACATCACCCGGGTGCAGCATCAGCAAAACCTGCAGCAGTCCACCGAGTTGGTGAAGACCAAGGTCAGCAAGGTCAATCTCGACGTTGAGATGGAAACCGGCACCGGCAAGACCTACTGCTACATCAAGACCATATTCGAGCTTAATAAACAGTTTGGCTGGAGCAAGTTCATCATCGTGGTGCCCAGCATTGCGATCCGTGAAGGCGTGGCCAAGTCGCTGGAGATCACCGCAGAGCATTTCCTGGAGACGTATCACAAGAAGGCGCGCTTCTTCATCTATAACTCCAAGCAGTTGCACCATCTGGAGAGCTTTTCGTCGGATGCGGGCATCAACGTGATGGTGATCAACGTGCAGGCGTTTGCTGCCCGTGGCGCTGACAACCGGCGCATCTATGACGAGCTCGATGATTTTCAGTCGCGCCGCCCGATTGATGTAATCAGCGCCAATCGACCGATTCTGATTCTGGACGAGCCGCAAAAAATGGAGGGTGCGGCAACCCTGAAGTCCTTGGAGGAATTCAAGGCGCTGATGGTGTTGCGTTACTCGGCCACTCACAAAACCACGCACAACAAGATCCATCGGCTGGACGCGTTGGACGCTTACAACCAGAAGTTGGTGAAGAAAATCGCAGTACGCGGCATATCAGTGAAGGGGCTGGCGGGCTCCAATGCCTATCTGTACCTGCAGTCCATCGAGATTTCGAGCAAGGCACCTGTGGCCCGGGTTGAGTTCGAGCAGAAGCTGAAAAGCGGCGAGATCAAGCGTGTAGTGCGCAAGCTCTCCAAGGGCGACAACCTCTTTTCTAATGGCTTTTCAAACGAGCTGGATCAGTACCGTGGCTATGTGGTCGCGGACATCAACGCCAACACGGATACCCTGACTTTCACGAACGGCGTTGAGCTCTTTGTTGGCGAGGCCACCGGGGATGTCAACGAAGAAGCGCTGCGCCGCATCCAGATTCGGGAAGCCATCAAGGCACACTTCGATAAAGAGCTGGCCCTATTCCAACAAGGCATCAAGGTGTTGACCTTGTTCTTCATCGATGAAGTGGCCAAGTACCGCGATTACTCGACAGCGGACGAGAAAGGCGACTACGCACGTATCTTTGAAGAGGAGTACCGCCAGTACCTGAACGAGGTGCTGGACCTGGATGAAACGCCGTATATCAAGTATCTGAAGGGTATCGATGCAGGCAGGACGCACAGCGGCTACTTCTCCATCGACAGGAAGACCAAACGGTTGGCCGATCCAAGTGTGGAGAAACGCGGAGAAAACGCAGGGCTGTCCAATGATGTGGACGCCTACGACCTGATACTAAAGGACAAGGAGCGCTTGCTGTCATTCGAAGAGCCCGTGCGTTTTATCTTCTCGCACTCCGCTTTGCGTGAAGGCTGGGACAATCCTAACGTGTTCGTTATATGTGCGCTCAAGCACAGCGACAACACCATCTCGCGGCGGCAGGAAGTAGGTCGCGGTTTGCGCTTGTCCGTTAACCAGAGCGGTGACCGGATGGATAACCCCGCCATCGTCCATGACATAAACGTGCTAACCGTGGTGGCAAGCGAGAGCTATAAGGACTTCGTATCTGCGCTGCAGAAAGACATCAGCGAGTCTTTGTCAGCGCGTCCTAAGGTCGCTGACGAAGCCTATTTCACTGGTAAGGTACTCAAGACCCCAACTGGCGATATTGAAGTCACGCCGCAATTGGCCAAGCAGATCTACAAATACCTGCTCAAGAACGACTACAGCGACGATGCTGACCGCATTACAGGCGCGTACCACGACGCCAAGAAGGAAGGCACCCTGGCTCCGCTGCCCCCGGAGCTGCAGCCTCATGCCGAGCAGGTGTACCAGCTAATCGACAGCGTCTTCAGCTACAGTCAGATGTTTGAAATCAGCGACGACCGTCGGCCAAAGAAGAATCCGCTCAACAGTAACTTCGACAAACAAGAATTCAAGGAACTGTGGAATCGGATCAATCGCAAGGCCGCCTACAGTGTTGACTTTGATTCGGCGGAACTGGTCAAGAAAGCAGTCGAGGAGCTGGACAAGAGCCTACGAGTGACGCCCTTGCAGTACACGATCCAGAAAGGTGAGCAGATCGATCAGGTAACTGCCGATGCGCTGAAGAGCGGTGATGGTTTCAAAGTTTCTGAAACGACTGTTGAGTACGACAAGCAGTCAATTCATTCAACGGTGAAGTATGACCTCATTGGTAAGGTTGCCGAGGGTACGAAACTAACGCGACGCACGACGGCGGACATCCTTAAAGGCATCAGTGTCGCGATATTTGCGCAGTTTCGTACCAATCCTGAAAGCTTCATCGCCGAAGCAATTCGACTGATCAATGAGCAGAAGGCAACGATGATCATTGAGCACTTGGCCTACGACCCCGTTGAGGATAAGTTTGATCTGGACATCTTCACTTCTGGTCAGACCAAGCAGGACTTCAGTAAGGCCGGTGACAAGCTCAACCGTCACATCTACGACTACGTAATCACCGACTCTGGCATCGAACGCGAGTTTGTGAAAGAGCTGGACACGTGTACCGACGTGGTCGTGTACGCCAAATTACCGCGCGGCTTCCTGATCCCAACGCCCGTTGGCGATTACAACCCCGACTGGGCGATTTCGTTCAAGGAAGGAGCGATCAAGCATGTGTACTTTGTGGCTGAAACCAAGGGTTCAATGTCATCAATGGATTTGCGCCCGATTGAGGCTACAAAAATCGAATGTGCACGGAAGTTCTTCGACGAGATCAATAGGAAGTATGCCCCCGAGAACGTCAAGTACGATGTGGTGAACAGCTTCGGGAAGCTGATGGAGCTGGTGAAGTAAGCAGAATCAACGCCCAGACAGATCAAACTCAAAAATGATCTGTTGCTTATCTGGGTATTCCTGACAAAAGAAAAAGTCCTGTATTGAGCCGCTAAACGGTTGCTCAGACAGGACTTTTCTTTTATCCAATGCGTTTCCGACAATATCCTGCACTTGGCTAAAGCCCCAGCAGGCCAGCAGCACGACAATCAGCAGCAGAGGGAAAGGCGCCATCATGATCATCAGTAGCAGTGCCGTCACGCAGCCGGCGAGTATGCTGGCGAACACGAGTAGTGCGGCCAACACCCTCAACAATCAGCAAGGCTAGTAGTCCTCAGGATTGTTATTGCAGCAGATAGCCCATCGGCTGGTCATCTTTGTCGAAGCAGAGGATGGTTTCACAGTGACCTCCTAGCTGATCGGCATTCGATTCGCTGATGTCGGGCAACCATTTACCCAGTTCTGCGATTGGAACCCTCTTCTCGTTGATGTAGCAGTCATCGTCCATGCGCGGGTTGCACCACGCACTTTTTACATCTGGCCATTTGGACTGGGGAGGGGTGGCTGGTGGCTGTACAGCCGCTACTTGATTACCTCCTTTCTGTGCTTGCCAAGCTGCGTAGCCGCCTTCATAGCGCCCGTCAAACGTGGGGACGAGCTGATTATCAGGGACGCCAATATCCAGGTAGAACTGGTACAGGATAGAACCGGCTTTGGCGTACGACACCTGGTTAGAGGTATCGACTCGGTAGGCCACTGGCTTGCCGTCGGTGCTGATGCCGATGCGATACCAGATCGACAGCGCGAAGAAAGCATCCTGATTCCACTCCCCTACCAAGGTAGAGTTTGTCCGGCACTTACCGCGCAGGCACGTGCCACTTACTTGGTTGACATACCGCCGTTCCTGCTGGCGCTGGGCATCAAAGATGAGCACTTCCCGGGAGGTCTCCAGCCAGGTGCACTTGATCATGGGTTGGCCGTTGAAGGATTTCTTGGCGATGCACGGAATAGCTTCGGGAAGACCGCTGGTGGAGGTCTCGTCTGGGAAGGCAATGTTGCCCCATGCGTAATGATCCACGACGGCGTTTGCGTTGGCGCAGAAAGCGAGCAGAAGGATGCTGAGTATCCGTTTCATGGGTTCTCCAGTTTGTTGCTTTTGTTGAGGGCGAAATAAGAGCAGGCCGTTTAACGGCCGATGATGAAGGCGAACCCCGGCGTGTCGTGGGGCAATCAATGTCGCTTTCGGTAACTATCGGAGAGCTATTTCTTGTACGTGACCCTGAGCTTTTTATTGACGTAGTCTTTGAGGATTTCGTAGTCGGGGTTGTAAGTGACTAGCGCATGGCCCACACCTGCTACGGCCGTCAATGTTGCTATGGTCAATGTTGCAGGTGTTGTTAGGACGCTGAATACAGCACCAAGTGCGCCGCCCTGTACCACAGTACTTTTCACATCACTTGTGACTCGACACTTCAGTCCCAGACTTTCAATCTTGGTTTCGACAAGTTTAATACCTGCCATGAAATTGCCCCTGAGGCCATGGATCTCGAAGGACGCTTTGCTCTTCACGAGACCTTCAATTTGCGCTTCATTCAGACCTGTTACGACGATCATGTTTTTTTGAGCTCCCTGCAAGAGATAGTGCTTTAGAGAAAAAGTCGCATGTCAACCTTTTGGGTTGAGTCTCGGGTTGATAAGTCCTTCATGTCAATAGGTTGATGATCAACCATCCAAGTTGAATTGGAGGGTGGCATGTCAAAAACCGAATCGAAGCAGCTGGCGGAGCTTGTTGGTCAAGCAATTGCTCGCCAGCGTTCTCGTTGCAAGCTGAGTCAGGAGCAGGTTGCGGAAAAGCTTGGGATTGGAAGCGAGGCCGTATCCCGTATCGAGCGTGGGATCGTCATGCCTAACATCGAGCGTTTGGTCGAACTGGCGGAAATTTTTGGCTGTGAAACCGCTGACTTGCTGACGGCGGGCAGTTCACGGCCAGAAGACCAGGCGCGCAGGCTCTACGATTTGCTGTCCACGCTGGATACGGATGACCGCGCACTCGTCATGGGTGTAGTGGAGCGTCTTGTTGACCGGCTCGGTATTGACTGAGTTGCTATTTTACGGCGGCTGAGGCGCTTGCTCAGAAGCTTCCCTCACCGACTCATCGAATAAAGCGCCGCAGCGCAGGCACAGACAGTCAAAGCCTGCGAAGTGATATTTGGCGACATCCTCAGCCAATCGCAGCGCCGCTGGGTAAGTCGTTGCGATGGCGGCCAGCCCACTCAGTAGCGAGTTGTATCCGAGGCGATCCTGCGTGCCCTGATTCGTGTCCTGAACTCCTCGTAGCGCGCCATCGGCCAGGCCGGCCAGCAGGGCAATGCCTCTTGCGGCCTCCTGGGTCAGGACGGCGCTTGAGTCGCAGATCAAACATTGTCTGATCATCGTTCATTCTCCTGATGGGTTAAGTGCGGCCATTCCCAGTCTGGCCGCTCATAAAGGTTGCTGAGGTCACCGCTGCGATGCGGGATTTCTCATGGGATTGTCCGGGCCGGATGCGCGCAGCAGCTTGCACAGGCGGTTCAGAATCCAGCACGCAAGGACTACGGCGACCAGGAACGGCGGGAAACGCAGCATTAGCAGAATGCTCAGCACCAGTACGCCTGCTGCAGCCAGCGCCCCGATGAAAATAAATAGGCAGAATAGAAATCGAAGCAGGGTCATGACGGCTCTCCGAAAGAGCCTGCCTGGCCGATGTATTCAGTCCAGGCAGGAGTGGTATCAGTTGGCGAGCGAGGCGAGCGCTTCCAGCTTGCCCACGAGTGAGTTGGGTGCCGGTTGCGGTTCGTCACTCTGGGCAGCGCTGGTGGCGGCATCCGTGCTCGAATAAAACTCCTCGATCACGGCGCCACCGTCTTCCTCGCTGTCCTCGAACGCCCCGTTGCCGAGCCCATGCTTCGCTGCACTGTCCAATGAGGCCTGATCGAAGCCCGCAGATTGCCGGGCTTCATCGAGCTGCCGAGCGGCGAGCAATGCCTCCTCCATGCTCATGCCGCTGCGCACGGTGATATCGACGTAGAAGATCGGCGTGCCGTGGCTTTGCCGGGTGGACTTGCCGCGCAAACGCAGTTCCAGCGGCAGGCAGGCCAGGCGGTTGCCCGAGATGGCTTGGAGGTAATGCAGCCGAGCGGCCAGAGTGCGGATGCTATTGAAGCCGGTGGTACGGAACACGAAGCTGCCCAGCGGATCGTCATCACCGATGAGTACGTTCAGCCGACCATAAGGCTTGCAGGCCCCGCCTTTGGCCAATGGACACGCATCCGGCGAGGGGCAGGGAAGTGACTGCATGCCGTCTTGAGTGGCACGCTTGCAAGTCTCGCCATTGCCCACGCACAACGGCCTGCCAGACTGGCGGTCGAACAGGGTGTAGTCGGCGCGGAAATTCAGCTCAGGCTCGTTGAACAAAAGGCGCACAGGAATACTGCGCAGCTTGTCTTCCTTGCTCTGGCGCAGTTCGTCATTGAGTGGGTGTAGTAGCCAGCCATCCCTACTTTGCACCTGGGATGTAATGGTGAACTGATCATCTTTTTCCGGCAGGCGCTTACCATTTCTCTCGACGATTTTGCCGATGGAGATGCGTCCAAGCACTGGGGGTGTCAGGGCTAAGCCTTTCAACATGATGGTTCTCCGGGAAGTAAAAAAAGGCCAGCCACGCAGCGCGAACTGAATGGAGTGGCCAAGCGTAGGGACTTGGGGAATAGCGGAGTCAGTTGATCAGGAAGCGACGACCGCCTTCCTTGGTTTTGGTGTAGCGAACTTGTAGGTAGGGTTTCTCTTGCAATAGGCGTTGGACATCGAGTACCGCACTGTCCTTCGATTTCTTCCAGCTGATGTAACCGCTGGAAAACTCCGCTCGGGTGGCCTCGCCCATGGCCTGCAGCAGTATTTGCTTGAGCTGGGCCTCGCGCGTTTCCTTCTCGCCGATGGACTGGCGAACGGCCTTGAGTTCCAGGTAGGCCGCTGCTAAACCGGCGCGACTGCTGAAGTCGACGGTCTGGCCGTTGTCTTCTGGGTACAAGCAGCGCAAAGCTGCTTCAGCCGATGCGCTACCGTCGGCCGGTGGCGGGGTATCGGTTTCCACGTAGGTCCAGAACTTGCGCTCCAGTTCGATCAGGCGAGCGATCATTTGCTCGTCACGCTCGATGCGATGGATCTCCAGGTGCTGACCGCCCAGCAGTACCGCCACATCCGCGGCCTGCTTGCCAGTGACGGCGAGCTGGTGCATCACTTGAAGCTGCACATACTCGGGGACGCCGTCCTTCCAAAGGCGTGCCCCATTTATGCCGGCGGTTTTACATTCGAGGATCTGCACGTCATCTGCGCCAATTACCTCGCGGTCGATGTTGGCGAGCATCCAGGGCAAATCGGGACTCGGATGCTGCAGCACGGCGTTGATCCGTCGCACCTTGTTCTTTGTGCGCTTGCTGTAGTGCCAAGCGACGATGGGTTCCAGCACATTGCCCCAATAGGCTGGGCTTTCTTCATCATGAGGATCTATCTTCGGTAACGTGGCATCGCGACCGGTCTTTTCAAGCCATAGTTCCAACTGCGACTTGTACGGGTTGAGCCCAACCGCAGCGCTTGCATCGGAGCTACCGATCCCTTGTTTACGCACTGCGAGCCAGTCCTCACGCGGCAGCTCTTTAGTGCTGACCAGGCGAAGGGCAGGGCGGAGCTTAGGGGTACTACTATTCAATGAGGTTGCTTTCATCGTGTTCACCTTGCAGGCATAAATACGCCCGACCAGCACAAGGCTGACCGGGCGTGGCGATTGACGAGAAGGGTTAAGCTGCGAGACGCAGGGCTGTATCCAGGGCGCGTTGCTTGATCTGCGCACCCTGACCAAACCACGCCGAGTCCATGCGGTACTCATTGCTACGTGCGCGGCGCTCATGATCGACGTACTCCGTCACAGCATTGAGCAAGCCCCAGGCGGTGCCGCGTGCCGATTCGAGCTGGCTGCCCCGACCACGGCCTTCATACAGCTCTTGCACCTTGCGCAGGGCGCGTTCGTTGGGTAGTTGCTCCGGTAGTTGATTGCTCGGATTGACCTCACACAACACCGACATGAAATATCCAAGAGCCTCATGCCACTGGACCTTGCGTTCAGCGAGATGGCGCATGCGGTACATGAACTCGTCCCAACCGGAGACGGCTATGCCGAGTTGCTTCTTCACTGCCTTCGGATCGAAGCGGGTATTGTGCGGCACCTTGATTGCACGAGATGAGCCGTCTAGGGCTATCGTCAGGGTGTTGTTGCATACCACGCGCACGGTGGTGGGTGTTGCCGTGGTGGCCAGGGTGCCGTCGCAGGATGTGGCCAGCAGAAGGTAGCCGTTGACCTGATCGTTTCCTTTCAGGGCAGCGCCTTGTCCGGTGCGCGCCAATGCCCAGAACTTACGCCCGCCTTTGAGTACCCCCGCAGTCTCCAGCTCGTAACCGGAGATCTCGGTAAGGTCACGATAAAACTCCAACACTTCCCGGGGCTGCACGGTGTGGTAGCGCTGGGAAACCACTGACAGCGGTGCTTTGGTGTCCGAACGATAGAGCACCTTCTGCTCGGGGAAAGAGTGGATGCTGCCGAGATGGCCGACAGTTTCGGCTTTGAAATGAACGGGGCTTTCTTGGATCGCCCATTCCATTCCGGCCTCGCGTTGCCAGATTTCGATGGGTTGTTTCTGCGTGAGCTGATTACCTAGACCATGCCAGGGAGTTGCGCCTGCGTAAGCCATAGTTTCGATGAGATGAGCCATGATTGTGATTCCTTTGGGCATAAGCCGGCATACAGCGCCACGCAGAGCGCAGCACCGTCCGGACGTAATAAATAGAGGGGAAGTTGACTTGCGTTATGTCGGGAGGTTGAATCGATGGCCGCATAGCAAGCAGAGGTTATGGGCCAGGATGTGGCGATCGAGCGACTCACCCAACTGGGCGCCGAGGGCACAGCCACCGACACCGCCGGCCAGCCCACCGAGGATGGCACCCGATACCGAACCGAGTGTGATACCGACAGGGCCGGCGATAGCGCCAATAAGCGCGCCCGCTTGGACTCCAGCCAAAGCAGTACTGACGCCGCGCGCGGCACCACCCAAGGTGCCGATGGCCGCGCCGACTTTCATGGCGTGATGGAATGAAGCGACTTTAGGGGAGTTACAGCGGGAGCACTGCAATGACATGGGGCGAACCTTCTTGGTGGGGTAGTCATTGCAGTTATGTGTGGTTGAGATTTTTTCGAGTCGAATTACCGCTTTTCAGGCTCGCCACCAATGGCGTAAGGTGCCAGAGCCTGCCAGACGCGGGTATTTAGGGGCCTGCGTATGTCCCAAGGCTAATAGCTACTGCTCGTGTAGCGTGGCTCAA
Source organism: Pseudomonas sp. GQ91 (assembly GCF_059758795.1). Classification (NCBI taxonomy): domain Bacteria; kingdom Pseudomonadati; phylum Pseudomonadota; class Gammaproteobacteria; order Pseudomonadales; family Pseudomonadaceae; genus Pseudomonas; species Pseudomonas sp. GQ91. The sequence goes on along the minus strand of NZ_JCAXED010000014.1, from coordinate 83,579 downwards.
ACGCCTTCGCGCTGAGATAGCTCTGTCGCAGTTCCTTCGGCGATGTCGGTCTATTAGTATATGGCCAATCGCCAGTTGTGCTTTGTGCATCGGTTTTGGATTGAAGGGATTCAAAATGATTAGAAGGTTCCGACTTGAGCAGAAAAGTCGCTACGAAAAGCTGGTAATTGCTCAACGTTTGTCGGACATGTTGGATAAATTCCTGGATGGGCGCCCGGCCCCGTTACGCATTGGCGCCGAACAGGGCGGTATTGCCGAATGGGACGACGTGGTTATTCACCATGATGACGATCACTGGGAGCACCTGCAGATCAAGCGGCAAACTAGCTGCTTCAGTGACAAGCATATCGATAAAGCTGACTATCTAGCATCCTACAAGCCCCGCAACACCGCGAAAGCCACTGAAACCACGACTGGCACTCCAGCCGAGGAACAGCGCAAGACTCCATCTGACGATGAGTTCGACTCCGAGCTGGAAAAGGTCTTGAAAAGCCTGGCGATTTGGAAGTCTTCTACCCCAGGTGTGAAACCCTCAAAGCGCACCTTTTCGCTGACGCTGCCCGGGCCTGAAGTTGCGATCAAGGGTAAGAGTAAAGACATCATCAAAATCAACCATCTGCGCGAGGTCTGGGATCTTTGTCGCAAGGATGGCGTTGATGTTGCGGCGCTCTCCCAGCGCGATGATAAGCCCACTAAGAATGTCTACACATGGCTAACGACATGGTGCGGGTTTAAGGACTGGCCTCATGTCGTTGAAAAGATGAGGATGCTAGAGATCCACTGTATTGGCGATGAAAGTACGCTGGAGACGAGAGCGCTTGAGTCGCTCGACAGGCACTTCACGGATCCAGTCATGACGTTTAGCGTGCTGCTCGACTATATCTCGGACAGTACAACTGACACTAATGTGGTGAGTTGCTATACCACGGCGAAGCACCTTCAAAAGCTGCTTCGACCAGGCGGTCAAACCTGGACGCAATATTTGGTGAATCCTACACCAAGTCAGGGATGGACAGTCGCCGGCACTCACGATCTGGGCAGTACGCCAACCGTCCCTCCTTGCAATCCTGCCTTGCAAATCGTTAGCCATCACTGGGCGGATACCACTCCAAACAGGAAGCTTAGACTCCATGCTGACTACGTTCGCCCCGTTGCCAGAACAGCCTCCCTGCCTTCCGCCATCCTTCGGCTGGCGTTGCATCTGAAAAAGGGCAGTGATTCCTTGCTTCTTGGTGAGCCCGCGTGGCGCCAAGGTGCACACAATGAATTGGGTAGTACGTTCGGGGTCACGGAAAATGATCTCGACGACCTCCCATGGTTTGATAATACCGGGGCACTTTCTTGTGCAATGGGGCGTGAGCTGTTATCGCCCGTCGGTACCAAAAACGAGTCGGATGCGCTTCACAGCGCGATGAATGATCTCGTATGGCAACAGCTCCAGTATTGCGTCGGGAAAAAGCTGACCGAGATCGCCGACTATGATTTATCGACTGCCATGGCAGAAAAGTGGCAGATCTGGCGAGACGATTTAGATACAGATCCAGATGCCCGCATGCTTTTTTTTGAGCAGATGATGTACCCCCAGACCGAAGGCATAAATGCCAAGCACGCTCTGCGCATTGGGCCCCGCACTGTGGAACTAATGGAAGCCGCAATCATCATGCTGTTATTGACGTGCGTGGGCCTCGGTGGCGCCGATTCTCATTGGCGTTCGATCCCGCCGATTGGTGATGTGCTTAGCATCGCCCTACGCCATTGGTCTGGCGAAGCTTCCGACAATGACGGACCCCGGCTTCTGGGGGAAGACAGTTTACGACAGGTGTTAGGCCAATCTCCGCCCCCTGTAGTTATCCTGTCAGGCGTTGACGCATCTGCGACTGATCTGCTAGAGGCAGGAATGGCAGAGGATCTGGAAGCAGGCCATAGCATGGCAGCCGAGCGACAACCTCGCCTCCTTATCACCCGATTCCAAGTATATAAGCAGCTACGAACAGGATCGCTGGTCAAGCTACAAGCACATTTTCAAAAGCACTGGAACGCCTGGCGTCTGGTGCGCGAAGCAGCAATCGAAGCTTGTGGGAAAGGACATTGATCATGATGAAGCTCCAACAATTGACTGCGGCAATAAGTCAGCGCGCTGAAGGTCGGTATGAAGTACACCTTGCTGATGCGGTCGATCTGCCTGAGGTTGAGCACAGCTCAGAGATATTGCGGCTCAAACGCTCCCGTATAGACAAGGCCGGCTGGCGAACCGTTTTGTTGATCGAGCTTCCATCAAGCGCAGTACAAGCGGCTCACCAGTGGGCGGCGGACGTGCGTGACGTACTACCTGAGCCGGAAACGTCCGATCTGTACATGTTTCTCGTAATCAGCGACGTCACAAATGATGAGGCCACTCGCATTGAGACGGATGAACGATTCTGCCGAAAGATCGTGGCACGGCAGTCTGAAGCCGTGATGGATTTTCTTGACCGCACCTTCCTGGCTGCGCTCGATCCTCCAGGGGACGTTGAAACGCTTAGCGATCCTCTAATATCGGCGTTGAATTCTCTTTCCGCTGCTCACCCATGGACTGGCCCACATATCACCGCGTTGAAAGCGGAGCTTCTTTCTAATACAAGCGGCGCGGATGTCGTGCGAGTCCTAAGCGATTCGTTGGGCAGTAGCGAGGATCAGCAATGAGCAAGTTAGATTCGATCACCCTGTCGAACCTGCGCAAATTCGGGCCAGATGTCACCATTGAGCTGAGCCCTGGGGCGACGATCTTGCTCGCGCCAAATGGCACGGGCAAAACCACGGTCTTCGAAGCCATCGAATTTGGCCTCACTGGCAAGATCGCCCGCCTTCGCGATGACCTTATGCATGTCATTCGTGATGACCAGGCATTTGCCAAAGTCAGTTTGAGTTTTGCCGGCCTTACTGCGACATCCCAAGTGACAGCGGCTGGGAAGGTTAGCCAGGATGGAGATCTGACAGCCCTTTTCCCCGGCATTCCTGCGAACGACATCCCGTTTTTGCTGCGGCTGACGCATCTGCTTGATCAGCGAGAGAATGAGTGGATCGTCAAAGCTGAAGAAAGAGACGCCGGCTCACAGCTCGCAAGACTTCCGATTGGCCGTGACGGCTCCCGTGCCCGCATGACGCTTCCTGCGGTTCGACGGTCATTGACTGACCAAAAGGCTCGTGAAGAAGAGACGCTGATTGATTTCGAAAAAGAACTAAATGAGTGGAACCGCCTGATCCAAGAGCGTAATGCCGCTGCTGCCGGGGCCGTCGGAGCTCTGCGCCCACGAGATCACCTTGCCAGGGCGATCTCTCAAGCCGCGGCACAGACGCAGAGTATCGATCAAATTCCAATGGGTTTACTCTCAGAGCCAGTGAGTCAGGACACATTGGCCCTAGCCCATTCCTCCCTCGTCGAGATTTTACGCGCCAAGATCGAACGCGTGCAGGCGCTGATCACAGATCTGGCTGAGGCAGACGGCTTGGTCGAAAACTTCGGTTCCTTGCGTTCTCGGCTTGAGGCTCTGAATGCCCAGCTGGCTTCTACGACAGAAACTCTCGATACGCACTCGAAAGTCCGATCTGAAAGCGCGGCTCTGCTTCAGGAGCATCAGGCCAATATCCTGCTCGCGCAGCGGGAGCGTATCAGCGTTGGGCAAGAGCTGGAGCGCCTGGTTAATGAAGCCAGCGCAAGACAACAGATAGAACATCGCAACAAAGCGTTGGCTGAGGCAGCTACTGCCGTTGGCCTGGCAGAAGAGCAATGCCGGCAACTGCGAGAGCAGCATGAACGCAATCAGCAGGTTCGGAACCAGCATGCTCAGCTCGACAATCATCTTCAATCGCTCGATCAATCCGAGAAACGGCTGCGCGAAGGCCAGCGATTAGTCGTCGAATGGGAGGCTACCGAAGAGCGGTTGAGGGAAAACCGCAAAGAGTCAGATCTTCTTGAAGAGGCTCTGGAGCATTCGGGCGCTGTTTTGGCTGAAAAGCGCGCTGCACAGGAGGCTTCTAAAGCCTCTGAAACCGCTGCCAGAACTAACTATCAAGCGTTGAGCTCTTCAGCCGACGCGATTCGCCAGGCGGTGGCCTCGATTGCTGAGCATCTGCCGCCAGACCAAGATAGCTGTCCGCTTTGTTTGCAGCCTCATGGCGTTGCAACGCTGCACGAACGTGTTGCCAAGGCGCTGCAGGCGATAAACCCCAATCTGACATACGCCGAGCAGCAATTGAGAGCTGCTTCAGAGGCGTTGATTGCAAGTGAGGCCGAAGTGACTTCCGCGCTCGGAGCGGTGCAGCATTGCAAGGCAAAGCTCGCTGAGTTGGACGGCAATCGTCAGGACTTAGAGCGGCAGATTGTAGAGTTCCGGATTGATCCTATCCTGGCAAGCGATTCCGTGCCATTGGCTAAAGAGTCGCTGAGGTTGCAACTGGACGGAATCGCCGCGACCCGGCGGAGTCTAACAGATCGGCGCTCTGCGCTTGAATCTTTAAATACTCCAGAGGTATTCGAGCAGGTCCAGCATGCTTACGAAGGGGCGGTAAATTCGCTCGATCTGGCACGGGTGCAGCATAGCGAAGCCTTGACCCGACTCGATCAAGCAGTCGCAACGTTATCTGATCTCACGTCCGGCGCTCCACTTGCCCGGACTCTCGAAGAGCTGACGATACAAAGAAACCAGCTTGACCAGCGAATCAGCGATCTCAATAGCAAAGTGGATACTGCTCAGTCAGAGTTGGACGCTCAACAAAGTCGGCTGTTGGAATTCAGCAGCACTATTCGAAGCACTGAAGATGCGATCAGACAAACTCAGACTCAGCTCGCCTCGCTTCGTGCTGGCTGGCAAGGGCTTGCACTCACGGGCGATCCGCTCGCTGAGGCTGCTCAGGCTCGAGCTAGTGCGCTGGCTACAATCTTGTCTGATTTTGAGAGCCATCTTGGGGCGCTAGAAATTATCGGCGTGGAGATATCCGCTTGGGCAAAGCTGAATGAATCGCAATTGGCACAACGGCTTATCGATGCCCATCGACTCGATCGTTCAGAAGAGAGCTTTTTTGCCCATCTCAATGACAGAATCATTGTCTCTCGGCGAAAGCTGTCCCATTTGACCAAGTTATCAGATGCCATGGATTTGCTAGATAGCTTCCTCAAAAGAGAGATTGGAAACGTCCAGAAGCATGTCAGTAAAGTCGTCCCGCGCTGGCAGGCGCTGCTCAAACGAGTCGTTCGAGATTCGAGGTTCCACGAAGCGAACCTCAAGTTTTTCAACGCCTATAACAAGGATCGGGCCGAGGTCTCAGTGCCTCTGGGCAATAAATCAGCGCCGGTGCCGGACGTTGCCAGTGAGGCCCAACTGACGGATCTTCAGCTGACCTTCCTACTTTCAATGGCCATGAGTCACCAATGGTCGCCTTGGAAAGCGCTGCTGCTCGACGACCCGACCCAGCACCACGACCTAGTGCATGCGTCCGCTGTTTTCGACTTGCTGCGCGACTATATCGTCGATCACGGATTCCAGGTCGTTATCGCTACCCACGACGCTCTGCAGGCGCGTTACTTCTTGCGCAAGCTTCAAAACGACGGGATAGACGCGAAGATCTGGACACTCGTGCCGACTGAGAACGGGGTTACCGCAGAGGAGGGGCATTGGAAGCAGCGCATACGATGATGTTGTGGCCTGAGCCATAGATGCTCTGAGGTCATAGCCGACTGATCAAGAGCCAAGCTTACCGCATGGAGTTGGTTCAGTTTTCTGGCCGTTAGTTGCTAGTTGATTAGCGTATCGAAACGACTTTTCTATCCCTATTTTCCCGGATAGCCGACACCGATAAGTTGCCGGTAGCTGCTTCCTGTATGTGCGCGCTCCACCATGCCATCATCGGGCGTCTGCGTTCGATGTAATCCGCTCGGTTATAAGCGCTTCGTACTTCGTCTTTGTCCACGTGGGCGAGCGCTACCTCAATCAACTCAGGATCCCAGCCGTGTTCGTTGAGAATAGTGCTAGCCATGGAGCGCATGCCATGGCTTACCAATCGACCTTCGAACCCCATGCGCTTTAGCGCCATGTTGGCCGTCTGGCTGTTGCAATGTGTTCGAGGGTCCCGGTCTGCAGGAAATACATACTCTCGGTGTCTGCTGTATGGTTTTATTGCCTCCAACAGAGCCAGTGCTTGATCTGTGAGCGGCACGATATGTACGCGGCGTTTCTTCATGCGCTCAGCAGGAATCGTCCAGATCTTCTTCTCGAAGTCGATGTCCTCCCAGCGAGTGGTGGCTGCCTCCGCTGGGCGGGTCATGGTGTTGAGCTGCCATTCGATCAGACAGCGCGTAGTTCTTTTTATGCTGGCATTGGCGATTGCCACCATGAGCTCTTTCAGCTCATCTGGAGCAAGTGCCGCCATGTTTTTCTTTTTCGGCTTCTTGAAGACGGATCGAATCCCGCTGAGTGGGTTTGCGTGTATCAACCCTGAGTTGACCCCGTAAGTCATGATCTCGTTGAGTCGCTGTGACAGCCGTTTAACGGTTTCAAGGCTACCTTTGGTTTCGAGTGGTCGAAGAAGGTTGATGACTTGTGGTGCGCTGATGGCAGAAATCTGTGTGGTGGCCAAGTCTGGAAAAACGTGCAGCGTCAACGAGCGCCAGATGTCCTCGGCATAAGCTGGTGTCACCGCATCCTTCTTCAGTTCAAACCAGGACGTCGCGACATTCTGGAATGTGTGCTCGGTTTCAGCTTGCTTTGCTTGCAGCACTGCATCTCGTTGTTCTTTGGGATCGATGCCTTGGGCAAGTACCTCCCTCGCTGCGATGGAGCCCTTTCGTGCCTGCGCTAGCGACACTTCTGGGAAGGTACCGAGGCCCATGTTGATTCGCTTCTTCGTCACGGGGTGTCGATAGTTGAAGTTCCATAGCTTTGAGCCATTACTTCTCACTCGCATTTGAAGCCCGCCGCCGTCAAACAAGACGTAGTCCTTTTCAGAAGGCTTGGCAGATTTGATTTTGAGCTCAGAGAGGCGAGTAGCTTGTGCGCACATTGGCATTCCAGAATGGTGTTGGCATTCCAAAAATTAGCACTGTTGGGCTTGGAATGCCATTTGGAATGCCACAAAGCGTGGCTGCTCTTGGACGTCTGTGGACGTTGATGGCGCTGAAAGCCCTGTATTTACTGGATTTTAGGCACAAAAAAAGACGTCCGTGGACGTCTTTAGATGTTGAAGTGGTGGAGCCGGGGGGATTTGAACCCCCGTCCGCCAGTACTCCGCTGTCGGTACTACATGCTTAGCCGTGTCTATTGAGTTAACCCTCAGCCGCCCGACGGGCAGGGTGCATTGGGCGAGTTGTGTAAGTTTTAGCCGCTTCGTCCACAACGTACTGCACGGCGATTCTGTTCTATATGACAATCACTTTGGGTTTACAGACATCCCCTCGTGATTGCTGGACCCGAAGGTACCAGAAGGGAAGGGCTAAGGCTGCTTACGCAGCGAGAGCGTATTCCCCGTAGGTTTCGTCATTGGCAACTATAGAAAGTTGCAACAGTGGATTTACGAGTTCTGTTACCAACTCGGCATGCACCTAAAGGTTCGCAACCGGCGTCGAATCCTAAACGGCCCCGTGCTTGTTGCTCGGTGTCATCATGAGCGACAAGCCTGCGCAGTGTACGTCAAACCGTCACAGAAGGCCAACCCGAAGGTTGGTCTTGAGCGGTTGGCGGGTTACTGGGTGCCGCCTTTATCGGCATTCTGCAGGTCTTGCAGGGCTTTGGAAGTGATCTCGATACACTTCTTCTCGTCACCGGCCGCCTGGGCGGATTTGGCTTGGGCGACGGCAGTATCGATTTCACCGCTTTTGCCACTGGTGTCGGTGGCGAGCAGCGCTTTGCCGTTGTTGATTTTGTCCAGGTTGATCTGGCACAGATCCTTGTCGCTGCCTGCGGCAAATACGGGGGAGGCCAGCATCGCAGCAGTCACGAATACACCAGCAAGTACGGAACGCTTCATGGGTATCTCCTTGTGCAAAGAGGTCTCGTTGCTGCGCGGGAAAAGGCGCCAGCCAGCGAGGTCATTGATCAGTCCCGATTGTCGGGGCTTATGCAAGTGACTGCGCCGGTGCGCAGGGGTTCGGTTTTTTTATGCGGTCATCGGGCTCGCGCCTGGGTCACGCGGTCCACCAGATAGACCAACCCGTGATAATCAATACCGCCGTGCTGGCTCAGGCCGATTTCACAGGTGCGGCTGGTGGAGATACCTTCGCTGCAGTACTGCACGGCGTCCTTGAGTGAGCGCAGTGCGTGGGCATTCAGTTCTGGCGTGGTGAATCCTTTGTCACCGGCAAAACCACAGCAGTGGATGCCTTCGGGGATCACCACGTTGTGGCTGCAACGCCGAACCAGGTCGATCAACGCCTGGCTTTCGCCCAGGTGCTGGGTGCTGCAGGTGACATGCACGGCGATTGGCGCTTGCTGAGGGGTGAAATCGAGACGATCCATCAGGTGGGTGCGGATGAAGCGGACCGGATCGTAGAGGTCCAGACGGGTTTGCCCCAGATCCTGCACCAGGCGCAAGGTGCAGGGGCTGGTGTCGCAATAGATCGGATCGAGGCCGCCACGACTGGCGTGGAGCAGGGCACCGAGCAGTTCCTGGCGCTTGTGTTCCGCTTGCTCGGCGTAACCTTTGGATGCAAAGGGCTGGCCGCAACACAAGCTGTCCTGATTGTCGGGGATGACTACCTGATAGCCAGCCTTTTCCAATAGGCCGCGAGTTTTTTCGTACAGTGACATCTGCTCTTTATCAGCGGCCGCCGGGCCCATTACGCGTGACACGCAGGCTGCCAGGTACACCACCCGCGGGCGTTCATCGCTGATGGCCGGGCTGAAGCGGATGGCTTTTTCCGGCTGTGGCATGGCATTGCTCCACTGCGGGACTTGCCCCTTCGACAACTTGCTCAGCGTGGTCGAGAGTTTCGCCAGGCGAGGCGCGCCCAGGAGCATTCGCGCACCGTTGGCCACGTGCAGCGTAAAACGAGCGCCTTGCAAGGCTGTGGCGAAATGCGTGGCCAGCCATTCAGCGGTTTTCGTACGGTCGGCGTCGCGTCCGCGCAGTTTTTTCACCAGTTCGCCGGTATGGATGCCTACAGGGCAGCGTTGGGCACAAAGCCCGGTCGCGGCGCAGGTATCAATGCCCTGATAGTGATAAGCCGCTTCAAGCTCGGTGGTATCGAGACCCGCGCGTTTGCGCGCCTGGATATCGCGCCAGATCACAATGCGCTGGCGCGGGCTCAAGGTCAGTCCTTTCGACGGACACACCGGTTCACAAAAGCCGCACTCGATGCATTTGTCGACGATGTCGTCGGCGGCGGGCAAGGGCTTGAGGTGCTTGAGGTGTATGTGCGGATCTTCGCTGAGCACCACATCCGGATTGAGAATGCCGTTCGGGTCGAGCAGGCGCTTGAGTTGCCACATCAATTGATAGGCGTCGCTGCCCCATTCCAGCTCGACGAAAGGCGCCATGTTGCGGCCGGTGCCATGTTCAGCCTTCAGGGAACCGCCGAACTCCACGGCAACCAGTTGTGCGACGTCATCCATGAACGCCTGGTAGCGTGCGACTTCTTCCGCGCTGTTGAAGCCTTGTGTGAAGACAAAGTGCAGATTGCCTTCCAGCGCGTGTCCGAAAAGGATGGCTTCGTCGTAATGATGTTTGTCGAACAACTCGATCAGGCGGTTCACGCCGATGGCCAGTTGTGCCACCGGAAAGGTCACGTCTTCGATGATGACGGTCGTGCCGGTTTTGCGTACCGCGCCGACGGCCGGGAAGGTGTCTTTGCGGATCGCCCACAGGCGCGCATTTTCCACCGGGTCTTCGGTGAAATCGACCTGCTGCTCCACGGAAAAGTGCGCCAGTGCGGCCGTGATCAGCGCCAGTTGCTCGTAGAGCAGTGAAGACGACGCCGCACGGGATTCGATCAACAGTGCGCAGGCGTTTTCCGACAGTTGTTGTACGAAAGCGGGCATGCCGGGTTTGTCCTGCACCGAGCGCATGCTGCGCCGGTCCAGCAGCTCGACTGCCGACACCGGTTGGGTCTTGAGTACGGTGACCGCGTTGCAACAGGTTTCCACATCAGGGAACACGATCAGTGCCGACGCCTTGTTCGGGTGATCGATCACGGTGTCGTAGGTCACCGCGCTGATAAAGCCCAGGGTGCCTTCGGAGCCGACCAGCAGATGACTGAGGATATCCAGCGGCTCATCGAAATCCACCAAGGCATTGAGTGACAGGCCGGTGGTATTTTTCAGGCGATATTTATGCCGGATTTTTGCCGCCAGTTCAGCATTGGCGCGAGTTTCGCGGCCCAGCGTCGCCAGGCGTTCAAGCAAGGCGCCGTGCTGCTGGCGAAACGCCGAGACGCTGGCGGGATCTTCAGTGTCGAGGCGGCTGCCGTCGGCCAGTACCAGGCGAATCCCGGCCAGGGTGTGGTAGGTGTTCTGCGCGGTGCCGCAACACATGCCGCTGGCATTGTTGGCCACGATACCGCCGATCTTGCAGGCATTGATCGACGCCGGATCCGGACCGATCTTGCGTCCGAACGGCGCGAGCCAGGCGTTGGCCTGGGCGCCGATCACGCCGGGTTGCAGGCGGATTTGCGTGCCCTGTCCGCGTATCTCGCGCGCGTTCCAGTTATCGCCCAATACGATCAGCACCGAATCACTGATGGCTTGTCCGGAAAGACTGGTGCCGGCTGCACGAAAGGTCACCGACACCCGCTCGCGTTGAGCGAATTGCAGCAGCTCGACCACTTCATCTTCCGATTCGACACGGATCACAAGCTGTGGGATCAATCGGTAAAAACTGGCGTCGGTGCCGAAGGCGAGCGTGGAAAGTGGGTCGTCGAAACGCCGATCTTTCGGGATCAGTCGTGCGACAGCATCAAGGAAAGCGACGGGCAGACTCATTGGTCCTCCAGGATCAGCGGCGTCAGATCTTGGGGATCGTGGACGCCACCATAGGCTAACACCTGAGCACGGACCTACCGATCAGGCGGTGAATAGCAGACGCCGGCAAGTTGAGGCGGCGTCGGTTCGTACCTGTCTGTGATTAATGCACCAGCATGCCGGTGAACCAGTACGCCTGGGCCAGGGTGATCAGGCCGACAATCGTGGCGAAAAACAGACTGTGCTTGAGGGTAAAGCGGAACAGGTCGGATTCCTTGCCCACCAGGCCGGTCGCGGCGCAGGCCACGGCGATCGATTGCGGGGAAATCATCTTGCCGGTCACGCCGCCGCTGGTATTGGCCGCCACCAGCAGCGTGTCGTTGACCCCAATCTGGTGAGCGGTGGTGGCTTGCAGGGAGCTGAACAACGCGTTGGATGATGTATCGGAGCCTGTAAGGAATACGCCCAACCAGCCGAGGAAAGGCGAGAAGAACGGGAACGCCGCACCGGTTCCGGCCAGCACCAGGGCCATGGTCGATGACATGCCGGAGTAGTTGGTGACAAACGCGAACGCCAGCACCATGCCGATGGACAGGATCGGCCAGCGCAGTTCGTAAAGGGTTTCTTTAAAAGTGGTCAGACCAGTTTTAAAATCGATTTTCAGCACCAGCATGGAGATCAGGGCTGAGAAGAAAATCGCGGTGCCGGTGGCGGAAATCGGATCCAGCTTGAACACGGCGGGAATCGCGGTCGGATTGCTGACGATGGGCGCGACCTTGACCACCATCTGGTCCAGGTGCTGGATCGCAAAGTTGAACACCCAGCCGTACATCGAGCCGCCGGCGGCGAACAGTGCCTTGAACGGTTTCAGGGTCCAGATAGTGACCAGCACGGTCAGGATCAGGAACGGCGACCAGGCCTTGATGATTTCCCCCAGGCTGTAAGGCGAAGCCACGCTGGTGCGGGGTTGGCCGAAGCCGCCGACGCTGCTGGTGATCGCAGCGCTGGAGGTCGCGCCGGCAATCTGGGCGCCCGCGGTGCGCTTTGGCTGCCAGATTTTCAGGAACAGGGTGAGGGCGATCAGGCTGGCCAGGGCCGAGGTGATGTCCGGCAGTTCCGGGCCAATGAAGTTCGAGGTGAGGTACTGCGTGATGGCAAAGCTCAAGCCCGCCACCAGCGCGGCTGGCCAGGTTTCCTTGACGCCACGCAGGCCGTCCATCATGAACACCAGCCAGAACGGCACGAACAGCGACAGCAGCGGCAGTTGGCGACCGGTCATGGCGCCGATCTTGAAGGCGTCGATACCGGTGACCTGGCCCGCAACGATAATCGGGATCCCCAGGGCGCCGAAGGCGACGGGAGCGGTGTTGGCAATCAGGCACAAGCCGGCGGCGTACAGGGGATTGAAGCCGAGCCCTACCAGCAGGGCGGCGGTAATCGCCACGGGAGCGCCGAAGCCGGCGGCACCTTCCAGGAACGCGCCGAAGCAGAAGCCGATCAGCAGCACTTGCAGGCGCTGGTCATCGGTAATCGACAGCACGGAGCTGCGGATGACTTCGAACTGGCCACTCTTGACCGTCAGTTTGTAGAGGAATACCGCGGCGACGATGATCCAGGCAATCGGCCACAAGCCGTAGGCAAAGCCGTAGCCGGCGGCGGCCAGCGCCATGTCCGCAGGCATCTGGAACGCGAAGATCGCCACCAGGATCGACAGCGTCAGGGTAATAGCGCCGGCGACGTGGCCTTTGAGGCGGAACACGGCCAGGGCCAGAAAGAAAAATACGATGGGAATGACAGCGGCCAGCGCGGACAGGCCGAGGCTGCCGAGTGGGCTGTAGATCTGTTGCCAGGTTTGCATATGGGGTGGCCCCTAATTGTTGTTGGTCAGGCACTGTTTGGCTGATTTGGATAATTGGTAATACCAATTTACAGCAGCTGTGGGCTAGGTTAAAAGTGTTCGGGCCGGTGTGTCAATTTGCCGCTCGAGAAACTTTGGTCTTATGTGGGCGGTGAGAGGATCTGATCGGTTGAATTCGTGGGGTTCTGATAGGTGCCGACGGCGCGGCAATAGGCCAGAATAGCGGTCCCGCCGATTTGTCGGGATCGTGGAGAGTTTGTTATGGGGTTTGATCAGGTGCGTCAGCGCCGTTTGTCCGACGATATTGTCGAGCAGCTTGAGGGAATGATCCTTGAGGGCACGTTGAAGTCGGGTGAGCGCTTGCCGGCCGAGCGCGCGCTGGCTGAGCGGTTCGGCGTGTCGCGCCCGTCGTTGCGCGAGGCGATTCAGAAGCTCGCGGCCAAAGGGCTGTTGGTCAGTCGCCAGGGCGGTGGTAATTATGTCGTGGAGAGCTTGGGCTCAACCTTCAGCGATCCGTTATTGCACTTGCTCGAAAGTAATCCGGAAGCCCAGCGTGATCTGCTGGAGTTTCGTCAGACCCTTGAAGCTTCTTGTGCGTATTACGCAGCGCTACGCGCCACCGAAGTGGACCGCGAGCGGCTGACGGCAGCCTTTGATGCATTGCAGGATTGCTACGCGCGTGATGATGAGGTGAGTCGCGCCGAGGAAGGGGCGGCTGACGCCAGGTTTCACTTGGCTATCGCCGAAGCCAGCCATAACGCGGTACTGCTGCACACCATTCGCGGTTTATTCGACCTGCTCAGACGCAACGTCGTGACCAATATCGGTGGGATGTACCAGCAGCGTACGGAAACCCGGGACATGCTGATCAGTCAGCATCGGGATCTGTACCTGGCGATCATTGAGGGGCGAGCGGAACAGGCGAGAGAGATTTCAACGCGGCACCTGCTGTATGTGCAGGAAGTGTTGGAAGAGGTTCGCCAGGAGGTGCAGCGGATGGCGCGGGCGGAACGGCGTCGAGATATGTAACGTCAACGCTGGCCAGGCGCAGCCTTTCTGGTCAGCGTTGATTGCATCAAGGCGCGTCAATCTTCCTTGCCCTTGTTGCGCACGGCACGTTGCAGCTCCCGGTTGGAGTCGCGTTCGCGCTCGGTGTCACGTTTGTCATATTCCTTCTTGCCCTTGCCCAGGGCGATCTCGCACTTGACCAAGTGTTTGCTCCAGTACCACGACAGGCAGACGCAGGCGTAGCCTTTCTGCTGCACTGCGGCTGCGAGCTTTTCCAGCTCGCGGGCGTTGAGCAACAGCTTGCGGGTACGCACCGGATCGGCAATCACGTGGGTACTGGCCGTAGTCAAAGGCGTGATATGACTGCCGAGCAGCCAGGCCTCGCCATCCTTGAGCAGTACGTAACTGTCGACCAGCTGCAGCTTGCTGGCACGCAGACTCTTTACTTCCCATCCGGCCAGGACCAGGCCAGCCTCGAACCGATGTTCGATGAAGTAATCGTGTCGCGCCTTTTTGTTTTGCGCGATGGTCCCTGTTGGGTGTTTCTTTTGTTTAGCCATAGGGGCGGCATTATAGGGAGTTGCGAGCGCGTCGGCTACGGTCAACCTGCGTGCTTGAGCGTGTTGGATGAATCCCGGACAATGCGGGCAGTTTTCTGGTTTCTTTGTTTCGCGAATCAGCCTGTTTTTTCGCGATGTTTGCCGTTCAGCTGTGGAAATAACGCTCACATGACGACGCATATTCAACGTTCGGCCCTGTTGCCCTACCCGGCGCAGGCGCTCTATGACCTGGTCAACGACGTGGCGCGTTACCCGGAATTTCTGCCTTGGTGCTCGACGGCCGACGTGCTGGAGAGCACTGATGAGCATATGGTTGCCAGTGTCGGGGTCGCCAAGGGTGGCCTCAGTCAGCACTTCGTCACGCGCAATATCCTGGTGCCTGGGCAGTCCATCGAAATGAATCTGCAGGAAGGACCGTTTACCCAGTTGCACGGTGTTTGGGTATTCAAGGCGTTGACCGAGAAGGCCTGCAAGATCAGCCTGGATCTGTCATTTGAATACGCGGGGCCGATTGTGCGGGCGACCTTGGGGCCATTGTTCAATCAGGCCGCAAATACATTGGTGGATGCATTTTGCCAGCGAGCCAAGCAGTTACATGGCTGAATCACTGATCGAAATTGAAGTGGCCTATGCCGCCGTGGAGCGTCAGACGCTGCTGGCCTTGTCTGTCGCGCCGGATACGAGCTTGAGGGCGGCAGTGTTGGCGTCAGGTATTTCGGCGCAGTTTTCCGAGTTGGATCTGGCCAATTGCCCGTTGGGTATTTTTGGCAAGGTTGTCGTGGATGCTGATGTTCGCGTCGTACGCAGCGGCGACCGTATCGAGATTTATCGGCCATTGCTGGTCGATCCGAAAGAAGTGCGCCGATTACGTGCGGCCAAGGCAGCTCAGGCCAAACAGCAAGGCGCCTGAGGTGTGAAACGACAGACAACAAAAAGCCCGGCATACCGGGCTTTTTGTTGTGTTGCGAAATTACTGCGGGCTGGGATCCAGTGGCTCTGGCGTCGGAACCGGAACGGTTTCCACGCCATCGATGTCTTTCTGGATCTGGTCCAGCAAGGAACCAGGCTTGGCCGGCACCTCGGATTTTTCTTCCTCGACATTTTGCGCGGGGGCCGTGACATTGGTCCCGCTGTCCTTGCCCAGCAAGGCTTCATCGCGGCTTACGCCGGGCATGAAGTCACCGGACAGGCTGACGAGTTGGTCATTGTCATTGAAGATGACGCTGACGCGCTCCTGTTGGCGTTCCCCGCCTCCAGGCTGCAGGCTATAGAGATAATCCCAGCGATCGGCATGGAATGTGTCGGTCAGCAGGGGATTGCCCATGATAAACCGTACTTGCCGTCGGGTCATTCCCGGGCGTAACTGGTCTATCATGTCCTGCGTGACGACATTGCCCTGCTGGATGTCGATTTTGTAAACCCCGGGGAATGAACAACCGGCGAGTGCGAGCAGTCCCACAAAGGTGAAACTGGTTAGCAAGAGCTTGGTGTTTTGCATCGGTGGGCGACTTCCACTATCTTGGCTGGGACAACGTAAACGCCGATCATACCCGTATTAAGAGAAGCTGCGAAGCAGCATCCGCGAGAAAGCTAACCATGGTTGAAAATAGCGAACTACGCAAAGCCGGTCTTAAAGTGACTCTGCCACGAGTCAAGATTCTACAAATGCTCGATTCTGCTGAGCAGCGCCACATGAGTGCCGAGGATGTCTACAAGGCGCTGATGGAGTCTAACGAGGACGTCGGCCTGGCCACGGTTTACCGTGTGCTGACCCAGTTTGAAGCCGCAGGGCTGGTGGTTCGTCATAATTTCGACGGCGGTCATGCAGTGTTCGAGCTGGCTGATGGTGGTCATCACGACCACATGGTTGATCTGGATACCAATGAGGTTATTGAGTTCACCAGTCCGGCAATCGAGAAGCTCCAGCATGAAATCGCTGAAGAACACGGATTCGATTTGATCGACCACAATCTGGTCCTGTACATCCGTAAGAAAAAGTAACAAACGCCGCAGATCCGTTCTGCGAAACGATCGAAGGCGACCCTAGGGTCGCCTTCGTGCTTTCCATCGAACAGAAAATCTCGCTGGGTTGAGTTTCAGGCTTTGGCGGCGATGACCATTTTCTTGGCGTGGGCCAGAGACTCCTTGGTGAGATCGATACCGCCCAGCATGCGGGCTACTTCTTCCACCCGCTCTGTCTTGTTCAGCTTGGACACCGCAGTGTGGGTCGCATCGTTGCCACGCACTTTGTGCACGAACAAATGTTGGTGCCCCTGGGCGGCCACCTGTGGCAGGTGGGTCACCGTCAATACTTGCCCGCGATCACCCAGGCGACGCAGCAGTTGGCCGACAATTTCCGCAGTCGGCCCACCGATCCCGACGTCCACTTCGTCGAAGACCAGCGTCGGTACGCGTGAGGTTTGGGCGGTAATGACCTGGATCGCCAGGCTGATCCTGGACAGTTCGCCACCAGAGGCCACTTTTGCCAGGGCCTTGAGCGGTTGACCGGGGTTGGCGCTGACCAGCAACTCGACCTGCTCCAGGCCGTTGGGCAGCAATTCATCGCTGGTGTTGGCGTGCAGCTCAATGGTGAAGCGTCCGCCGGGCATGCCCAGTCGCTGAATTTCCTGTTCCACGGCCTCGGCGAGTCCTTTGGCCGCCTGATGCCGCAGATCGCTCAATTCCCGGGCTTTTTCCTGATAGTGACGGGCAAAGGAGGACAGCTCATCCCCGAGGCGTTCGATGGACTCGTCATTGGCATTCAGGGTTTCGATCTCGTCCAGCAGCTTTTGCTGCAGGGCGGCGACTTCGGTCGGCTGGATTCGATGTTTACGCGCCAGTGTATAAATAGTGTCGAGGCGTTCTTCGATTTCCTGAAGGCGTGCCGGGTCGGCGTCGAAATGGTCAAGGAAGCGGTTCAGCTCGCCTACGGCTTCTTCTACCTGGATCTGTGCGCTGGTCAACAAGGTGGTGGCCTCGCTCAGTGATCCAGAGCCGCTGTTTACGCTCGACAGGCGATTGAGGCTGGCGGTCAGCGCATTCAATACATTCCCTGAATCACTTTCGCTGCATTGCTCAACCACCTGCCGGCAAATGCCCAGCAGGGTTTCGGCATTTGTCAGGTTCTTGTGTTCCTGCTCCAGTTGTTCCAGTTCTGTTTCGCCCAGGCCCAGGCTTTCCAGCTCTTCCAGCTGATAGCTGAGCAGTTGGTGGCGGGCGCGTTGTTCGTCGCCGGAGTTGGAAAGGCGTTCCAGCTCCAGGCGCGTCTGGCGCCAGCGCTGTGCTGCCAGGTGTACCTGGCGCGCCAGCTCGGTGGCGCCGGCGTATTCATCCAGGAGGCGGCGGTGGGTGTCGGTTTTCAGCAGGGATTGGTGTTCGTGCTGGCTGTGGATATCGATCAATAGTTCGCCCAGCGCTTTCAGGTCGCCAAGCGGGCAGGGCGTGCCATTGATGTAGCCGCGCGAACGTCCTTCGGCGGTGATGACGCGACGCAGGATGCATGGGCCGTCGTTATCCAGGTCGCGTTCGGCGAGCCAGGTGCTGGCTTCGGGAATGTCGGCCAGGTCAAAGGTCGCCAGGATATCGGCCTTGTCCGCGCCGGGGCGCACGACGCCGCTGTCGGCGCGGTCACCGAGGGTCAGGCCCAGTGCGTCGAGCATGATCGACTTGCCGGCGCCGGTTTCGCCTGTGATTACGCTCATCCCGCGATCCAGTTCGAGATCCAGGTGTTCAACGATGGCGTAGTTATGTACGGACAGGTGCACGAGCATGACGGCCGCTCCCAGGCTTTAGGTCTGGTTATTTATACAGTGTTTTGTTCGCAGCTGACAATCCTGGCGCTTAGCTCGATTTGTTTGAAAGAATGGTTTTTTTAGTGCGATGCGCAATGAGCTGGCAGGAATTGATTTATGGCACGGGAAAGACTTTTGGTAGCACCTGAGCCCTTGAACCTGGAAATTGTGGCCCCATATACCGGAACAGAAGCGCGAGTTGAGTTCGCGCATGATTTTGAAAGGAGATAACTATGGCTGACGAACAGACGCAGGATACGCAAACTCCAGACGCCACTCAGGCTGCCGGTGAAGACCTGGCGGCTCGTGTACAAGTGCTCGAAGAGCAATTGGCTGCTGCGCAGGATCAGTCTTTGCGTGTGGCTGCCGATCTGCAGAACGTCCGCCGCCGTGCCGAGCAGGATGTAGAAAAAGCCCACAAGTTCGCCCTGGAAAAATTTGCCGGTGATCTGTTGCCGATCATTGACAGCCTGGAGCGTGGTCTTGAGTTGTCCGACCCGGATGACGAAAACATCCGCGCCATGCGCGAAGGGATCGAACTGACCCTGAAAATGTTCCAGGACACCCTGAAGCGTTATCAGCTTGAAGCCATCGATCCGCAAGGCGGCGAGCCGTTCAACGCCGAGCACCATCAAGCCATGGCCATGCAGGAAAGCCATGATCTTGAGCCGAACAGTGTGTTGAAAGTGTTCCAGAAGGGGTATCTGCTCAATGGTCGCTTGTTGCGTCCGGCGATGGTGGTGGTGAGCAAGGCGCCTGCACCTGTTGCACCTTCTATCGACGAGCAGGCTTGAAATCCGCCGCAAGGCCCCCATCTATAAGTCAAGCGATTAAGTGCTACCGCAGTTAGCCACCACTGCTGCGGCAACCAAATTCAAGTTTCGGGAGAGTAAATCATGGGCAAAATTATCGGTATCGACCTGGGGACCACCAACTCCTGCGTCTCCGTCATGGAAAACGGTAAAGCTAAAGTTATCGAAAACGCCGAAGGCGCGCGTACCACGCCGTCGATCATTGCTTACGCCAACGACGGTGAAATCCTCGTCGGTCAGTCGGCCAAGCGTCAGGCTGTGACCAATCCGCATAACACCCTGTACGCGGTGAAGCGTCTGATCGGTCGTAAGTTCGACGAAGAAGTCGTACAGAAAGACATCAAGATGGTGCCTTACAAAATCGCCAAGGCTGACAACGGTGACGCCTGGGTTGAAGTGAACGGCAACAAAATGTCGGCGCCGCAGATTTCGGCCGAAGTCTTGAAAAAGATGAAGAAAACCGCCGAAGACTATCTCGGCGAGGCGGTGACCGAGGCGGTCATTACTGTTCCGGCCTACTTCAACGACAGCCAGCGTCAAGCCACTAAAGACGCCGGCCGCATCGCGGGCCTGGACGTCAAGCGCATCATCAACGAGCCGACCGCAGCCGCTCTGGCTTACGGCATGGACAAAGCCAAGGGCGACCACACTGTCATCGTTTATGACTTGGGTGGCGGTACCTTCGACGTTTCCGTGATCGAGATTGCGGAAGTTGACGGCGAGCACCAGTTCGAAGTGTTGGCCACCAACGGTGACACCTTCCTGGGTGGTGAAGACTTCGACATTCGTCTGATCGACTACCTCGTTGACGAATTCAAGAAAGAAAGCGGGATGAACCTCAAGGGTGATCCGCTGGCCATGCAGCGTCTTAAAGAAGCCGCTGAGAAGGCCAAGATCGAGCTGTCGTCGAGCATGTCGACTGACGTCAATCTGCCGTACATCACTGCCGATGCCACCGGGCCTAAGCACTTGAACGTGAAGATTTCCCGCGCCAAGCTGGAATCTCTGGTTGAAGACCTGGTTCAGCGCACCATCGAACCTTGCCGCATTGCGCTGAAAGATGCCGGTATCGACGTGGGTTCCATCAACGACGTGATTTTGGTGGGCGGCCAGACCCGTATGCCGCTGGTGCAGCAGAAAGTGACCGAGTTCTTCGGTAAAGAAGCACGTAAAGACGTCAACCCGGACGAAGCGGTTGCCATGGGTGCTGCCATCCAGGGTGCGGTATTGGCCGGTGACGTGAAAGACGTGCTGTTGCTGGACGTCAGCCCGCTGACCCTGGGTATTGAAACCATGGGCGGCGTGATGACTGCGCTGATCGAGAAAAACACCACGATTCCTACCAAGAAATCCCAGGTGTTCTCGACTGCCGACGACAACCAGGGCGCCGTGACCATTCACGTGCTGCAAGGTGAACGTAAGCAAGCCGGTCAGAACAAGTCCCTGGGCAAGTTCGACCTGGCCGAGATTCCACCAGCGCCACGTGGCGTGCCACAAATTGAAGTGACCTTCGACATCGACGCCAACGGTATCCTGCACGTAGGCGCCAAGGACAAGGCTACCGGCAAGACTCAGTCGATCGTGATCAAGGCCAACTCGGGTCTGTCCGAAGAAGAAATCCAGCAGATGATTCGTGATGCTGAAGCCAACTCCGAGGAAGATCGCAAGTTCGAAGAGCTGGCGGCTGCCCGCAACCAGGGCGACGCGCTGGTTCACTCGACGCGCAAGATGATCGCCGATGCTGGTGACAAAGTGACCGAGGAAGAGAAGTCGGCTATCGAAGCGGCCGTGGTTGCCCTGGAAGTCGCTGTTAAAGGTGATGACAAGGCTGCCATCGAAGCCAAGGTCGAGGAGCTGTCGAAAGTCTCCGCGCCAGTCGCTCAGAAGATGTATGCCGAACAAGGCCAGCCGGCTGACGGTGCTCCGCAACAGGCGGAGCCTGAAGCCAAGCACGATGACGTTGTCGATGCCGAGTTCGAAGAAGTCAAAGACCAGAAGTAAGTTGGTCGTCCGGTTGACCGCTATCAAGCGGTGACTGGTAGGATGTCGCCGCGCGGGAGCTTGCTCCCGCGTTGGCGTGTCTGGGGTAAGCGAATTTTTACAGCATGCGACAGCAGTCGGATGCTGGCGGTGTGATCGGGAATGCTCCTGCTTTGCGATCGACAGGCACCGCTTTTTTCAGCCAGGTTCCCGGCTGAAATAATCCAAGACCAGGATCGTTGAAATTGACGTGAGTTGGGTCCGGGCCTGTATTGGGGCTCAACGAGTTTGGCGAGGCTCAGGAGGGGTTTGCCGAACGTCCTTAAGGGTATAAAGACTTATGGCAAAGCGTGACTATTACGAAGTGTTGGGTGTTGAGCGAGGCGCCAGCGAGGCGGACCTGAAAAAGGCCTATCGTCGCCTGGCAATGAAGCATCACCCGGACCGTAATCCGGATAACAAAGAATCCGAAGAATTGTTCAAAGAGGCCAACGAGGCCTACGAATGCCTGTGTGATCCGAACAAGCGGGCGGCCTACGATCAGTATGGTCATGCCGGTGTGGACCCGAGTATGGGTGGCGGCGGAGCCGGGTTTGGCGGGCAGAACTTCTCGGATATTTTCGGTGATGTGTTCAGTGACTTTTTTGGTGGCGGTCGCGGTGGCCAGCGGGGCGGCGCCCAGCGTGGCAGTGACCTGCGCTACACCCTGGAACTGAACCTCGAAGAAGCTGTGCGTGGCACCAGCGTCAATATCCGCGTTCCGACGCTGGTCAACTGCAAGCCGTGTGACGGTTCGGGGGCGAAGAAAGGGTCCTCGCCGATCACCTGTCCGACCTGTGGTGGTATCGGTCAGGTACGCATGCAGCAAGGTTTTTTCTCGGTGCAGCAGACCTGTCCGCGCTGCCATGGCCAGGGCAAGATCATTTCTGATCCGTGCGACTCCTGCCATGGCGAAGGGCGTGTCGAAGAGTACAAGACCCTGTCGGTAAAAGTGCCGGCCGGGGTTGATACGGGCGACCGCATCCGTCTGTCCGGCGAGGGCGAGGCGGGGGCTCAAGGGGGTCCAACCGGCGACCTGTATGTGGTGATCAATGTGCGTGAGCACTCGATCTTCCAGCGCGACGGCAAGCATCTGTTCTGTGAAGTGCCAATCAGCTTTGTCGATGCGGCCCTGGGTGGAGAGTTGGAGATTCCGACGCTGGATGGTCGGGTCAAGCTCAAGATCCCCGAGGGCACGCAGACCGGCAAGCAGTTCCGTATCCGTGGCAAAGGCGTGGCGCCAGTGCGCGGTGGTGGGGCAGGCGACTTGATGTGCCGCGTGGCGGTAGAAACGCCGGTGAATCTGGGCCGTCGTCAGCGTGAACTGCTGGAAGAGTTGCGCAGTTCGTTGGCGGGTGATGACACGCATTCGCCAAAAACCACTGGCTGGTTCGAAGGCGTGAAGCGCTTCTTCGGCGACCTGTAAGGACGTGAGTATGCGACGTATAGCGGTGATGGGCGCTGCCGGACGTATGGGCAAGACCTTGGTCGAGGCGGTGCAGCAGCGCTCGCCGGCCTCCGGGCTGACGGCGGCGATTGTTCGCCCTGGCAGCACCCTGATCGGTGCGGATGCGGGTGAGTTGGCGTCCCTGGGGCGAATCGGTGTGTCGTTGTCCGGCAGTCTGGAAAAAGTCGCCGACGAGTTCGATGTGTTGATCGACTTCACGCTGCCGGAGGTGATGCTGAAGAACCTAGCGTTCTGCCGCAAGGCGGGCAAGGCGATGGTCATCGGTACCACGGGCTTGAGTGTTGAGCAGAAGCAGTTGTTGGTGAATGCGGGCAAGGATATTCCGATCGTGTTCGCGGCCAATTTCAGTGTCGGCGTCAATCTGTCGCTGAAGCTGCTTGATATGGCGGCACGTGTGCTGGGGGATGAGGCTGATATCGAAATCATCGAGACCCATCACCGGCACAAGATCGACGCTCCGTCGGGTACGGCGCTGCGTATGGGTGAGGCTGTCGCCGAGGCGTTGGGTCGTGATCTGTCGAGGGTGGCGGTGTACGGTCGTGAGGGGCACACCGGTGCGCGTGCGCGTGACACCATTGGGTTTGCGACCGTGCGCGGCGGCGATGTGGTCGGCGATCACACCGTGCTGTTTGCCACCGAAGGCGAGCGCCTGGAGATTACGCACAAGGCCTCCAGTCGCATGACCTTTGCCAAGGGCGCGGTACGTGCCGCGCTCTGGTTGGAAGGGCGTGAGCCGGGCCTGTACGACATGCGTGACGTGCTCGATCTGCACTAAGCAGTAGCTAAAGCGGGGCCTTGGAATTATCATGAGGCCCCGTTTTTACCCGCTAGGCGACGTCCTGTCGCATTCTCCTGCCTTTAAGGCTCATTAGCGGTGGACCAAAAAAGCCTTTTTCTGTAAGCTACAGCTTTAGTGTGTCCACTAAAAGCGCGCAGAATAATTCAGTGAAGAAGCGGGGTGACGTGTCCATACGTCACTCCGCTTTTTTGCAACCTGCGATCGCCCTTTCAGGCTTTATTTACGGGAGGTCTTCTTGACTAAGCCAGCCATACTCGCCCTTGCTGATGGCAGCATTTTTCGCGGCGAAGCCATTGGAGCCGACGGTCAAACCGTTGGAGAGGTGGTGTTCAACACCGCCATGACCGGCTATCAGGAAATCCTTACCGATCCTTCCTACGCCCAGCAGATCGTTACCCTGACCTACCCGCACATCGGCAACACCGGTACTACACCGGAAGATGTCGAGTCGGACCGTGTCTGGTCGGCAGGCCTGGTGATCCGCGACCTGCCACTGGTTGCGAGCAACTGGCGTAACACGATGTCCCTGTCCGATTACCTGAAAGCCAATAACGTGGTGGCTATCGCAGGTATCGATACGCGTCGCCTGACACGCATCCTGCGTGAAAAAGGCTCGCAGAATGGCTGCATCATGGTCGGTGAGAATATCTCCGAAGACGCGGCAATCGCCGCGGCCCAAGGTTTCCCTGGCCTGAAAGGCATGGACCTGGCGAAAGTCGTCAGCACCCAGGAAAAGTACGAGTGGCGCTCCACTGTCTGGGACTTGAAGACCGACAGCCACGCGACGCTCGACGCCGCCGACTTGCCCTACCATGTCGTGGCCTACGACTACGGCGTCAAGTACAACATCCTGCGCATGCTGGTCGAGCGCGGTTGCCGCGTGACCGTGGTGCCCGCACAGACTCCAGCCAGTGATGTACTGGCCCTGCAACCGGACGGCGTATTCCTGTCCAACGGCCCGGGTGACCCCGAGCCTTGCGACTATGCCATCCAGGCCATCAAGGAAGTACTGGAAACCGAGATCCCGGTATTCGGTATCTGCCTGGGTCACCAATTGCTGGCGCTGGCCTCCGGTGCCAAGACCCTGAAAATGGGCCATGGCCACCACGGTGCCAACCACCCTGTGCAGGACCTGGACACGGGCGTTGTGATGATCACCAGCCAGAACCACGGTTTTGCCGTGGATGAGGCGACTTTGCCGGCCAACGTGCGGGCGATTCACAAGTCGCTGTTCGACGGCTCCCTGCAAGGCATCGAGCGCACCGACAAGAGCGCGTTCAGCTTCCAGGGCCACCCTGAAGCAAGCCCGGGCCCGAACGACGTAGCGCCGCTGTTCGACCGTTTCATCACTGAAATGGCCAAGCGACGCTGACTGAGTGTGCCGAGCGGCCCCGGAGACCGGTGGCCCCTCGGGCGCTTCAAAGATTGTTCAAGACGGCTTGCCGACTGACCTGCGGATTCGAGTGACAAACCCATGCCAAAACGTACAGACATAAAAAGCATCCTGATTCTCGGCGCTGGCCCGATCGTGATCGGCCAGGCCTGCGAATTCGACTACTCCGGCGCCCAGGCTTGTAAAGCCCTGCGCGAAGAGGGTTATCGCGTCATTCTGGTGAACTCCAACCCGGCCACCATCATGACCGACCCGGCCATGGCCGACGCCACTTACATCGAGCCGATCAAGTGGCAGACCGTTGCCAAGATCATCGAGAAAGAGCGTCCGGACGCTTTGTTGCCGACCATGGGTGGCCAGACTGCGCTGAACTGCGCCCTGGACCTGGAGCGTGAAGGCGTTCTGGAGAAGTTCGGCGTAGAGATGATCGGTGCCAATGCCGACACCATCGACAAGGCCGAAGACCGTTCGCGCTTCGACAAAGCCATGAAATCCATCGGCCTGGCGTGCCCGCGTTCGGGGATCGCCCACAGCATGGAAGAAGCCAACGCGGTCCTCGAGACCCTGGGCTTTCCGTGCATCATTCGCCCGTCCTTCACCATGGGCGGCACCGGTGGTGGCATCGCTTACAACCGTGAAGAGTTCGAAGAAATCTGCGCCCGTGGCCTGGATCTGTCGCCGACCAAGGAACTGCTGATCGACGAATCGCTGATCGGTTGGAAAGAATACGAAATGGAGGTTGTCCGCGATAAGAAGGACAACTGCATCATCGTCTGCTCCATCGAAAACTTCGACCCGATGGGCGTGCACACCGGTGACTCGATCACCGTGGCTCCTGCGCAGACCCTGACCGACAAGGAATACCAGATCCTGCGTAACGCCTCCTTGGCGGTACTGCGCGAGATCGGCGTGGAAACCGGCGGTTCCAACGTTCAGTTCGGTATCTGCCCGAACACCGGTCGCATGGTTGTGATCGAAATGAACCCGCGAGTATCTCGTTCGTCGGCCCTGGCCTCGAAAGCCACCGGCTTCCCGATCGCCAAGGTCGCGGCCAAGCTGGCAGTCGGTTACACCCTGGATGAGCTGTCGAACGACATCACCGGTGGCAAGACCCCGGCGTCCTTCGAGCCTTCCATCGACTACGTGGTTACCAAGCTGCCACGTTTTGCCTTCGAGAAGTTCGCCAAGGCCGACGCCCGCCTGACCACGCAAATGAAGTCGGTTGGCGAAGTCATGGCGATTGGCCGGACCTTCCAGGAGTCCCTGCAGAAAGCCCTGCGCGGCCTCGAAGTGGGGGTTTGCGGCCTGGACGAGAAGCTCGACCTGAGCAACCCGGAAAGCATGAGCGTGCTCAAGCGCGAGCTGACCGTGCCGGGCGCCGAGCGTATCTGGTACGTGGCGGATGCGTTCCGCGCCGGTCTGAGCGTCGAAGATATCTTCGGCATGAACATGATCGATCCGTGGTTCCTGGTGCAGATCGAAGATCTGATCAAGGAAGAAGAGAAGGTCAAGACGCTTGGCCTGTCCGCCATCGACCGCGACCTGATGTTCCGTCTCAAGCGCAAGGGCTTCTCCGATCAGCGTCTGGCCAAACTGCTGGGCGTGACCGAGAAAAACCTGCGGACCCATCGTCACAAGCTGGAAATCTTCCCGGTCTACAAGCGCGTTGATACCTGCGCGGCAGAGTTTTCCACCGACACCGCCTATCTCTACTCGACTTACGAGGAAGAGTGCGAGGCCGCACCGTCGGGCCGCGACAAGATCATGATCCTCGGCGGCGGGCCAAACCGTATCGGCCAGGGCATCGAGTTCGACTATTGCTGTGTTCACGCCGCGCTCGCCCTGCGCGACGATGGTTACGAGACCATCATGGTCAACTGCAACCCGGAAACGGTTTCCACCGACTACGACACCTCCGATCGCTTGTACTTCGAGCCGGTGACCCTGGAAGACGTGTTGGAAATCGTCCGCGTCGAGAAGCCGAAAGGCGTGATCGTCCAGTACGGCGGCCAGACCCCGTTGAAACTGGCGCGTGCCCTGGAAGCCGCTGGTGTGCCGATCATCGGCACCAGCCCTGATGCCATCGACCGTGCGGAAGACCGTGAGCGCTTCCAGCAGATGGTCGAGCGCCTGAACCTGCGTCAGCCGCCAAACGCCACTGTGCGCAGTGAAGACGAAGCCATTCGTGCGGCCAGCAAGATCGGGTACCCGCTGGTGGTGCGTCCGTCCTACGTATTGGGCGGCCGGGCGATGGAAATCGTCTACGAAGAAGATGAACTCAAGCGTTACCTGCGTGATGCGGTGAAAGTCTCCAACGACAGCCCGGTGCTGCTCGACCACTTCCTCAACTGCGCCATCGAGATGGACGTGGATGCGGTCTGTGACGGCAAAGACGTGGTGATCGGTGCGATCATGCAGCATATCGAGCAAGCCGGCGTGCACTCCGGTGACTCCGCGTGCTCCCTGCCGCCATACTCGCTGCCCGCGCACATCCAGGACGAGATGCGCGAGCAGGTCAAGAAAATGGCCCTGGAGTTGGGCGTGGTCGGCCTGATGAACGTCCAGTTGGCGCTGCAAGGCGAGGATATCTACGTCATTGAAGTCAACCCGCGCGCTTCGCGTACCGTGCCGTTCGTATCCAAGTGCATTGGCGTGTCCCTGGCGATGGTCGCGGCGCGTGTGATGGCCGGTAAGACCTTGAAGGAAATCGGTTTCACCAAGGAAATCATTCCGAACTTCTACAGTGTGAAAGAGGCGGTGTTCCCATTCGCCAAGTTCCCTGGCGTGGACCCGATCCTGGGCCCTGAAATGAAGTCCACGGGTGAAGTGATGGGCGTCGGCGACACCTTCGGTGAAGCGTTCGCCAAGGCCCAGATGGGCGCCAGTGAAGTGCTGCCGACCGGCGGGACGGCCTTCATCAGTGTGCGTGATGACGACAAGCCACTGGTTGCAGGCGTGGCCCGTGATCTGATCAACTTGGGCTTCGAAGTCGTGGCTACCGCCGGGACTGCCAAGCTGATCGAAGCGGCAGGCCTGAAAGTGCGCCGCGTGAACAAGGTAACGGAAGGCCGTCCGCACGTGGTCGACATGATCAAGAATGACGAAGTCACGCTGATCATCAACACCACCGAAGGTCGCCAGTCGATCGCGGATTCCTATTCCATTCGTCGTAACGCCTTGCAGCACAAGATCTACTGCACCACCACTATTGCTGCTGGCGAAGCTATCTGCGAAGCGCTCAAGTTCGGTCCGGAAAAGACCGTGCGCCGCTTGCAGGATCTACACGCAGGATTGAAGGCATGATCAAATACCCAATGACCGTCCAGGGCGCCAAGGCCCTGGAAGAGGAGCACGCTCACCTGACCAAGGTCGTTCGTCCGAAGCTCAGCCAGGACATCGGCACGGCTCGCGAGTTGGGCGACTTGAAGGAAAACGCTGAATACCATGCTGCCCGTGAGCAGCAAGGTATGGTCGAGGCGCGGATCCGTGATATCGAAGGTCGCATGCAGAATGCAGTGATTATCGATGTCACGACCATCCCGCACACCGGCAAAGTGATTTTCGGTACCACCGTGGAAATTGCCAACGTCGAGACGGATGAAAGCGTGACTTACCACATCGTGGGTGAGGACGAAGCGGACATCAAGCAAGGCAAGATCTCTGTCGGTTCACCGATTGCTCGCGCCTTGATCGCCAAGGAAGAGGGTGATGTGGTGGCCGTCAAAACGCCAGGTGGCGTGATCGAGTACGAGATTGTCGAAGTTCGTCACATCTGACCCGTGGCGCCCGTTTCGTGCGGGCGCAATGCTCTGGCAACTGACCCAGATGCTTTGGGTGGGTGGTGTGTGGCTATTGCATCTCGGTGTAGTGCCGGCGTTGGGCCTGATTGGCCTGGCGCCGTTGCTGATCGAAGAGATCGGCGGATTATTGAGCGTACTGCTGGTCGGTTTCGCGGCGGCGGGCGTGACGCTTCAAGCGTTGGTGCTGGTCAAGGCCGAGGGCTTGCGGAGTTTGTGGCGGGATATGCGTGGCCAGCTGCTGCTGATGGCGTTGTATGCGTGTGCAATGTATTGCGTGGTGCGCATGCTGCTGCCGGAAGCGTTGCGCTGGCAGCTTTTCAGCTATCTTGTGCTAGGGTTCTCCGGCCTGTTACTGGTTTTGCAGCCGGTGCCCGGATGGAGTGACAGGGCGCGCGAAGCACGCCCATGACCCTTGTATCATTTGAAGCGATGAACGTTCGACAGTTGCTTGTTGGCGCTGAAGTTCTTGCGATACAGCAGTGCCATCTTGCCGATGACCTGAACCAGATCGGCTTTGCCGGACTTGCAGAGTTCTGCAATCGCGGCGAGGCGGGCTTCACGATCCGGGATGCTGACCTTGATCTTGATGAGTTCGTGATCGCTCAATGCGCGTTCAAGCTCGGCTAACACACCTTCAGTCAAACCGTTATCAGCCACAATCAAAACTGGTTTCAGATGGTGGCCAATGGATTTGTACTGTTTCTTCTGCTCTTGAGTGAGCGGCATAATCTGACCCCTGCGTCTGATCTTGTAAAAAGCGGCGGCCAGTTTACCCGAGCGAGTCCGGGACCGCCCAGTTAATCACGACCCGTTTTATTTTCGAGGTGGCCCGTGGCCCGTTCCAAAACCAGCCTTAACTGGCTCAAAGAGCATTTCAACGATCCTTACGTCAAAAAGGCGCAAAAGGATGGCTACCGTTCCCGGGCCAGCTACAAGCTGCTTGAGATCCAGGAAAAGGACAAGTTGATCCGACCAGGCATGAGCGTTATCGATCTTGGCGCGGCCCCGGGTGGCTGGTCCCAGGTGACCAGTCGTCTGATTGGTGGGCAAGGTCGATTGATTGCGTCCGATATCCTGGAAATGGACAGTATTCCCGACGTGACCTTCGTTCACGGCGATTTTACCCGGGACGACGTGTTGGCCCAGATTCTCGAGGCCGTTGGAAATTCGCAGGTAGACCTTGTGATTTCCGATATGGCCCCCAATATGAGTGGATTACCCGCCGTGGATATGCCACGTGCGATGTTCCTCTGTGAATTGGCATTGGATCTGGCCGGGCGGGTTTTGCGTCCTGGCGGTGATTTTTTGGTCAAGGTCTTCCTGGGTGAAGGTTTTGACGAATACCACAAGAACATGCGCAAGCTGTTCGACAAGGTTCAGACGCGCAAGCCTGACTCCTCGAGAGACCGGTCCCGCGAGCAGTATTTGCTGGGCCGCGGGTACCGTGGCATTGAAGGTGCCGCCAGTGAGGAGCGTCTTTAAGAGATTCAAGGGAGTCGATAGGTTTTTTTATATCGCTTTCGTCATGAAGCTTTACGAATATTGTGTAGTCAAAGTTTCACAAAGGGTTACAGACGGCGCCTGCCAGAGTTGTAGGTAATGTAGTAAGTTAGGCCGGTGAATATCATGCGAAGCGCGCGCCAGTAGCGGAGCTTGCTTCAGAGGGTAGTTAATTGAACGATATGGCAAAGAATCTGATCCTGTGGTTGATCATCGCGGCAGTCCTGGTGACGGTGATGAACAACTTCTCCAGCCCTAACGAGCCGCAGACCCTCAACTATTCCGACTTCATCCAGCAAGTCAAGGATGGCAAGGTCGAACGCGTCGCCGTCGATGGCTACGTGATTACTGGTAAGCGCAACGATGGCGACAGCTTCAAGACCATCCGTCCGGCGATCCAGGACAATGGCTTGATCGGCGATCTTGTGGATAACAAAGTCATCGTTGAGGGCAAGCAGCCTGAGCAGCAGAGCATCTGGACCCAGCTTCTGGTGGCCAGCTTCCCGATCCTGGTGATTATTGCCGTGTTCATGTTCTTCATGCGCCAGATGCAAGGTGGCGCGGGAGGCAAGGGCGGGCCGATGAGCTTTGGCAAGAGCAAGGCGCGGCTGCTTTCCGAAGACCAGGTGAAGACTACGCTGGCTGACGTCGCGGGTTGCGACGAAGCCAAGGAAGAAGTCG
Source organism: Pseudomonas sp. GQ91 (assembly GCF_059758795.1). Lineage (NCBI taxonomy): Bacteria > Pseudomonadati > Pseudomonadota > Gammaproteobacteria > Pseudomonadales > Pseudomonadaceae > Pseudomonas > Pseudomonas sp. GQ91. Next base: position 52,965 of record NZ_JCAXED010000014.1, on the reverse strand, counting down.
GTGAGTTGGTCGAGTTCCTGCGCGATCCGGGCAAGTTCCAGCGCCTCGGTGGTCGTATTCCTCGCGGTGTGCTGATGGTCGGTCCTCCGGGTACCGGTAAAACCCTGTTGGCCAAGGCCATCGCTGGTGAAGCCAAGGTCCCGTTCTTCACCATTTCCGGTTCTGACTTCGTTGAAATGTTCGTCGGTGTCGGTGCGAGTCGTGTGCGTGACATGTTCGAGCAGGCCAAAAAGCACGCGCCATGCATCATCTTCATCGATGAGATCGACGCTGTGGGTCGCCATCGTGGCGCCGGCATGGGCGGTGGTCACGACGAGCGTGAGCAGACCCTCAACCAGTTGCTGGTCGAGATGGATGGCTTCGAAATGAACGATGGCATCATCGTGATTGCCGCGACCAACCGACCTGACGTGCTTGACCCTGCGCTGTTGCGTCCAGGGCGTTTCGACCGTCAGGTAGTGGTCGGCCTGCCGGATATCCGTGGCCGTGAGCAGATCCTCAAAGTGCATATGCGCAAAGTGCCGATGGGCGACGACGTGGCTCCGGCCGTGATCGCCCGTGGTACACCGGGTTTCTCCGGTGCCGACCTGGCCAACCTGGTCAACGAAGCGTCGCTGTTTGCCGCCCGTACCGGCAAGCGCATCGTTGAAATGAAGGAATTTGAACTGGCGAAAGACAAGATCATGATGGGCGCCGAGCGCAAATCGATGGTCATGTCCGAAAAAGAGAAGCAGAACACCGCTTATCACGAGGCTGGCCACGCCATTGTCGGTCGTGTCGTGCCTGAGCATGACCCGGTCTACAAGGTCTCGATCATCCCACGTGGTCGCGCACTGGGTGTCACCATGTTCCTTCCGGAAGAAGACCGCTACAGCCTCTCCAAGCGGGCCTTGATCAGCCAGATCTGCTCGCTGTACGGCGGGCGGATTGCCGAAGAGATGACGCTGGGCTTCGACGGTGTGACCACGGGCGCCTCCAATGACATCATGCGCGCCAGCCAGATTGCGCGAAACATGGTCACTAAGTGGGGTCTGTCCGAGAAACTGGGTCCATTGATGTATGCCGAGGAAGAAGGCGAAGTATTCCTGGGGCGTGGCGGTGGTGGTCAAGGTGCCAGCTTCTCGGGCGAGACAGCCAAACTGATCGACTCCGAGGTGCGCAGTATCATTGACCAGTGCTATGGCACGGCCAAGCAGATCCTGACGGATAACCGCGACAAGCTCGATGCCATGGCGGATGCCTTGATGAAGTACGAAACCATTGATGCCGAGCAGATCGACGACATCATGGCGGGGCGTACGCCGCGTGAACCTAAGGATTGGGAAGGTGGCTCGGGGACTTCGGGCACTCCGCCAGTAGTACAGAACGAGCGTCCTGATGCCCCGATTGGCGGCCCGGCTGCCGACCTTTAAGGTTTGAAATGACTTCTGTGTTGCCCTCCACCCGGTTGCCTTGCGGCAGCCGGGTTCTTGATTTGGCCCGTGCGCATGTCATGGGTATTCTCAATGTAACTCCAGACTCCTTTTCCGATGGTGGGCGCTTCAGCCAGCTTGATGCGGCGCTGCGTCATGCCGAGGCGATGGTTGCTGCGGGTGCGACTTTGATCGATGTGGGCGGCGAGTCGACTCGTCCCGGTGCGCGTGCTGTTTCGCCGCTGGAGGAGTTGGAGCGTGTTGCGCCGATTGTCGAGCGTATCCATGGCGAGCTTGATGTGATCATCTCGGTGGACACCTCGACGCCGGCTGTCATGCGTGAAACCGCTCGCCTGGGCGCCGGATTGATCAATGATGTGCGCTCGTTGCAGCGTGACGGAGCGCTTGATGCCGCGGCTGCGACCGGGTTGCCGGTATGCCTGATGCATATGCTCGGCGAACCTGGAACGATGCAGGATGACCCGCGCTACGGCAATCTCGTGGGTGAAGTGACTGCGTTTCTCGCCGAGCGCATTGCGCAGTGCGCCACGGTCGGCATTGCTCCCGAGCGGATTATTCTCGATCCAGGGTTTGGCTTTGCCAAGACCCTGCAGCACAATTTAAGTCTGTTCAAGCATATGGAGGCCCTGCATGCCCTTGGTCGGCCGCTATTGGTCGGCGTTTCGCGCAAGAGCATGATAGGCATGGCATTGAATCGTCCGGTGGGGGAGCGGCTGCATGGCGGCCTGGCTCTCGCGGCGCTTGCGCTGGTCAAGGGTGCGCGCATCTTGCGCGTGCATGACGTTGCCGAGACGATGGACGTGGTACGGATGATTGAAGCAGTAGAATCAGCCGAATAAGAATGATGGAGCACTTATGACTAAAAAATATTTTGGCACCGACGGTATTCGTGGTCGGGTCGGCGAGTTTCCTATCACTCCAGACTTTATGCTCAAGCTCGGTTGGGCGGCTGGCATGGCGTTTCGCAGTATGGGTGCGTGCCGCATCCTGGTAGGCAAGGACACGCGAATTTCGGGTTACATGTTCGAGTCCGCGCTTGAGGCGGGCCTGTCTGCCGCCGGGGCTGATGTGATGCTGCTGGGGCCGATGCCTACGCCGGCGATCGCTTACCTGACACGCACCTTTCACGCTGAAGCCGGTATCGTGATCAGTGCTTCGCACAATCCCCATGATGACAATGGCATCAAGTTCTTCTCGGGCCAGGGCACCAAGCTGCCGGACGAGATCGAACACATGATTGAAGAGCTGCTGGATGCGCCGATGACTGTCGTCGAGTCGAGCAAGCTGGGCAAGGTTTCGCGGATTAACGATGCTTCCGGTCGTTATATTGAGTTCTGCAAAAGCAGCGTGCCCACCAGTACCAATTTCGCAGGCCTCAAGGTGGTCATCGACTGTGCTCATGGCGCGACCTACAAGGTTGCCCCCAGCGTGTTCAAGGAATTGGGCGCGCAGGTCACAGTGTTGTCGGCCCAGCCTAACGGCCTGAACATCAACGATAACTGCGGCTCGACCCATATGGAGCAGCTGCAGGCCGCGGTATTGGCTGAGCACGCCGATCTTGGGATTGCCTTCGATGGCGATGGCGACCGGGTGCTGATGGTTGATCACACGGGTGCCATAGTCGACGGCGATGACCTTTTGTTCATCATTGCCCGCGACCTGCATGAGCGTAACAAGCTGCAAGGTGGTGTTGTCGGCACCCTGATGAGTAATCTGGGGCTGGAATTGGCCCTGGCGGACCTGGGGATTCCGTTTGTGCGCGCGAACGTTGGCGACCGTTACGTGATCGCCGATTTGCTGGAGCGCAACTGGCTGGTCGGGGGTGAAAACTCGGGGCATATCGTTTGCTTCCAGCACACGACCACCGGGGATGCGATCATCGCCGCGCTGCAGGTGCTGTTGGCCTTGCGTCGCCGTGAAGAAAGTCTTGCCCAGGCACGTCAGGCGTTGCGCAAATGTCCGCAAGTCTTGCTTAACGTTCGTTTCGCCGGCGGTGAAAACCCTATCGAGCACCCGGCGATCAAGGAAGCCTGTGAGCGCGTTACCGTTGCTATGGCGGGCCGTGGCCGGGTTTTGTTGCGCAAGTCGGGAACGGAGCCTTTGGTGCGTGTCATGGTCGAAGGTGACGACGAAACGCAGGTTCGCGGCTATGCCGAAGAGCTGGCAAAACTGGTAACTGAAGTTTGCGCCTGAATTCGGCTTGCCAGTGTTGATGCGGTTGGGTAACATCTGCGCCCACTTTGACCGACGAGGTACAGCATGCGTCGCACTATGGTAGCTGGTAACTGGAAAATGCACGGTACCCGCGCCAGTGTCGCTGAGCTGATCAATGGCCTTCGTCATTTGGCCTTGCCGAGCGGTGTCGATGTCGCGGTATTCCCGCCTTGCTTGCATATCAACCAAGTGGTTGATGGCTTGAAAGGCAAGTCGATTCAGGTCGGCGCGCAGAATTCCGCGGTAGAAGCCATGCAGGGTGCGTTGACCGGTGAGATTGCGCCGAGTCAGCTGGTTGATGCGGGCTGCTCCTATGTACTTGTAGGGCATTCCGAGCGCCGCCAGGTAATGGGCGAGCGTGATGCGGTACTCAATCGCAAGTTCGCGGCAGCACAGGCTTGTGGCCTGATTCCGGTGTTGTGTATAGGGGAAACTCTGGAGCAGCGTGAATCTGGCAAGACCCTTGAGGTTGTCTCGCGTCAGCTGGGCAGCATCATCGAAGAGCTGGGTGTTGGTGCGTTTGCAAAGGCGGTCATAGCTTACGAGCCGGTCTGGGCCATTGGCACCGGGCTGACTGCTTCGCCGCAACAGGCGCAGGATGTGCACGCAGCCATTCGCGCGCAGTTGGCGGCAGAGAATTCTGAGGTTGCACGAGGTGTGCAGCTTCTATACGGCGGCAGCGTGAAGGCGGCCAATGCGGTCGAACTGTTCAGCATGCCGGATATCGATGGGGGGCTCATTGGTGGAGCTTCCCTGAATGCAGATGAGTTCGGTGCGATTTGTCGCGCCGCGGGAAACTGAAAAAATGCTGGAAACAGTCATCGTTGTTTTTCATCTGCTGGGTGCGCTGGGCGTTGTCGCTCTGGTATTGCTGCAGCAGGGTAAAGGTGCGGACGCTGGTGCGTCTTTCGGGGCAGGTGCTTCAAATACTGTGTTCGGAAGCCAAGGTTCCTCTACCTTTCTTAGTAAGTTTACTGCTATACTTGCCGCCGGTTTCTTCATAACCAGCTTGGGGTTAGGTTACTTTGCTAAAGAGAAAGCTCATGTGCTGACTCAAGCAGGTTTGCCAGATCCAGCAGTGATGGAAGTTCCAAAAGCAAAACCGGCTTCTGATGATGTCCCGGTGCTTCAAGAGCAAAAGTCGGCTAGCCCAGCGACTGACGTACCTCCAGCTCAAGAGCAAAAGTAAGAAGGGTTTCATGTTGTAAACGTTGTATTGCCGAGGTGGTGGAATTGGTAGACACGCAACCTTGAGGTGGTTGTGCCCATAGGGTGTAGGGGTTCGAGTCCCCTTCTCGGTACCAATTATCAGGAGAGCCCGCTGTTGCGGGCTTTCTTGTAGGTGGAAGGTTACATTGACCCTGTAAGGGATCGGTCGTATACTTCCGCCCCAGCTTTGTCGCGGGGTGGAGCAGTCTGGTAGCTCGTCGGGCTCATAACCCGAAGGTCGTCGGTTCAAATCCGGCCCCCGCAACCAGTTTTAGCGGAGCCCCTTTTAAGGGGCTTTTTGTTAGCTGGACACTTTCAACGCCGCTGTTCGACGGCGTTTCAAGGATGGGCGTTTCGCCCATTTTTTTATTTTGCACAGCATGCACATACATGCACGAGGGGGTTCAGGTGTCGAGCAAGCTAGAAGAGTTGCAGGCCTTGTTGGCCCCGGTGGTCGTGGCCCTAGGCTATGAATGCTGGGGTATTGAGTTTTCGGCTCAAGGTCGCCACTCAATGTTGCGCGTTTATATCGATAAAGAGGGCGGCGTGCTGGTGGACGATTGTGCAATTGTCAGTCGCCAGATCAGCGGCGTGCTGGATGTTGAAGATCCGATCTCCGTTGAATACACCCTCGAAGTTTCCTCGCCAGGCATGGAGCGCCCACTGTTCACTATCGAGCAGTTTGCCAAATATGCCGGTGAACAAGTGAAGATCAAGCTGCGCTCGCCGTTCGAAGGGCGACGCAACTTTCAGGGCCTTCTGCGCGGTGTAGAAGAACAGGATGTCGTGGTGCAGGTAGAAGACCATGAGTTCCTGTTGCCGATCGATATGATCGACAAGGCCAACATTATTCCCAGTTTTGACTGAGACGCGGATCCCGCGGATCCAATGGCTTGCGAAAGGCGAGGCGTACGATGAGCAAAGAAGTACTGCTGGTTGTTGAGTCGGTATCCAATGAAAAGGGCGTACCGGCAAACGTGATTTTTGAAGCGTTGGAGCTGGCCCTGGCCACTGCTACCAAAAAACGTTTTGAAGACGAAGTTGATCTGCGTGTGGAAATCAACCGCCACACCGGTGCCTATGAGACTTTCCGTCGCTGGACGGTAGTCGAAGAAGCCGATCTTGATGATCCGGCCATCGAAACCTGGCCAAGCAAGGTTGCTGAAACGCATCCTGGCGCCCAGGTCGGTGATGTTGTCGAAGATAAGATCGAATCGATCGAGTTCGGCCGGATTGCTGCACAGACTGCCAAGCAAGTCATCGTGCAGAAGGTTCGCGAAGCCGAGCGTGCTCAAGTCGTTGACGCTTATCGCGAGCGCCTGGGTGAAATCATCTCCGGCACCGTGAAAAAGGTCACCCGCGACAATGTGATCGTTGACCTGGGCAACAACGCCGAAGCGTTGCTGGCCCGTGAAGACATCATTTCCCGCGAAACTTTCCGGGTTGGCGTGCGCTTGCGTGCGTTGCTCAAGGAAATCCGCACCGAGAACCGCGGCCCTCAGTTGATCCTGTCGCGTACTGCGCCGGAAATGCTGATCGAGCTGTTCCGTATCGAAGTGCCGGAAATTGCTGAAGGTCTGATCGAAGTCATGGCTGCGTCCCGCGACCCGGGTTCGCGCGCCAAGATCGCGGTCCGCTCCAAGGACAAGCGCATCGACCCGCAAGGTGCTTGCATTGGTATGCGCGGTTCGCGCGTCCAGGCAGTGTCGGGCGAATTGGGCGGTGAGCGTGTGGACATCGTCCTGTGGGACGATAACCCCGCGCAGTTCGTGATCAACGCCATGTCGCCAGCTGAAGTGGCGGCAATTATCGTTGACGAGGATGCCCATGCGATGGACATCGCCGTTGGCGCCGACAATCTGGCTCAAGCCATTGGTCGTGGAGGTCAGAACGTGCGTCTGGCCAGCCAGTTGACCGGCTGGACCCTGAATGTCATGACCGAATCGGACATCCAGGCTAAGCAGCAAGCTGAAACCGGTGACATCCTGCGCAACTTCATCGACGAGCTGGAAGTCGACGAAGAACTGGCGCAGGTGCTGGTAGATGAAGGCTTCACCAGCCTGGAAGAGATTGCCTACGTACCGTTGGAAGAAATGCTCAACATCGACGGCTTTGACGAGGATATCGTCAACGAGCTTCGCGCTCGGGCCAAGGATCGTTTGTTGACTAAAGCCATCGCTACTGAGGAAAAGCTGGCAGACGCCCATCCGGCCGAAGACCTGCTCTCGCTTGAGGGTATGGACAAGGATTTGGCGATGGAACTGGCGGTGCGCGGCGTGATTACCCGCGAAGACCTGGCCGAGCAGTCTATTGACGATCTGCTCGACATCGACGGCATTGACGATGATCGTGCCGGCAAGTTGATCATGGCCGCCCGAGCCCATTGGTTCGAGTAATTAGGCGCGGCCTGAGGAGAGAAGTGCATGACGCAAGTCACGGTGAAACAACTGGCCGATGAGGTCAAAACACCGGTAGAGCGCCTGTTGCAGCAGATGCGTGAGGCAGGTCTGCCGCACACCGCCGCCGAGGAACATGTGAGCGACAGTGAGAAGCAGTCTTTGCTGACTCACTTGAAAAGCAGCCACAAGGCGAAAGTGGAAGAACCGCGCAAGATTACACTGCAGCGCAAAACGACCAGCACCCTGCGTGTTGCTGGTAGCAAAAGCATCAGCGTTGAAGTACGCAAGAAGAAAGTCTTCGTACAGCGCAGCCCGGAAGAAATCGAAGCCGAGCGCAAACGCGAACTGGACGAACGTCGCGCAGTAGAAAATGCTGCTCGTCAGAAGGCTGAAGAAGAAGCCAAGCGTCGCGCCGAAGAAGAAGCGCGTCGCCAGCCTGCTGCTGCGCAACCTGCTAGCACTGAAGCAGTCGCCGCGCCTGTAGAAGCTGTGCGTGAGGCCGCTCCGGTGGCCCCGGCGCCAGCTCCGGCAGCCGACGCCCGCAAGCGCGACGAACCACGTCGTCCGGACAAGCCACGTGCTGACGATAACAATCGTCGCGGTGGTGGTGGCGATGGCGAGCGTAAAAACGCTCCGCATCGCGCTTCGGTCAAGGAAAAGGCGCCTGCTCCACGGGTTGCTCCACGTACTACCGACGAAGAAAGCGATGGCTTCCGTCGTGGTGGTCGTGGCAAGGCCAAGCTGAAGAAACGCAACGCCCACGGTTTCCAGAGCCCAACCGGTCCTGTCGTGCGTGAAGTGAAGATCGGCGAGACCATCTCTGTTGGCGATCTTGCCCAGCAGATGTCGGTCAAGGCTGCTGAAATCATCAAGTTCATGTTCAAGCTGGGTACGCCAGCCACCATCAACCAGGTACTGGATCAGGAAACTGCCCAGCTGGTCGCTGAAGAACTGGGCCACAAAGTGGTTCTGGTCAGCGACACCGCCCTGGAAGATTCCCTGGCCGAGTCCCTGAAGTTTGAAGGTGAGGCGGTTTCCCGTGCGCCGGTCGTGACCGTAATGGGCCACGTTGACCACGGTAAGACATCCCTGCTCGACTATATCCGTCGTGCGAAGGTTGCAGCTGGCGAAGCCGGCGGCATTACCCAGCACATCGGCGCCTACCACGTTGAAACCGAGCGCGGCATGGTGACGTTCCTCGACACCCCAGGTCACGCTGCGTTTACCGCAATGCGTGCCCGTGGTGCCAAGGCAACCGATATCGTGATCCTGGTGGTTGCGGCGGACGACGGCGTGATGCCACAAACCATCGAAGCCGTCCAGCACGCTAAAGCGGCGGGTGTGCCGCTGGTCGTGGCAGTGAACAAAATCGACAAGCCGGGCGCCGATCTCGATCGCATCCGCAGCGAACTGTCGGTTCACGGCGTGACGTCCGAGGAGTGGGGTGGCGACACCCCGTTCGTACCGGTCTCCGCGAAGATGGGTACAGGTGTCGACGAGCTGCTCGAAGCTGTCCTGCTGCAAGCCGAAGTCCTGGAACTGACGGCTACGCCTTCGGCTCCTGGCCGTGGTGTCGTGGTTGAATCGCGTCTCGACAAGGGCCGTGGCCCGGTGGCGACCGTGCTGGTCCAAGACGGTACGCTGCGCCAAGGCGACATGGTGCTGGTCGGTTCGAACTATGGCCGTGTCCGTGCCATGCTCGACGAGAACGGCAAGCCAATCAAGGAAGCCGGTCCAGCCATCCCTGTCGAGATTCTCGGCCTGGACGGTACTCCGGATGCCGGCGACGAAATGAGCGTAGTGGCTGACGAGAAGAAAGCCCGTGAAGTGGCGCTGTTCCGTCAAGGCAAGTTCCGTGAAGTCAAGTTGGCCCGTGCTCACGCCGGCAAGCTTGAGAACATCTTCGAGAACATGGGCCAGGAAGAGAAGAAGACGCTTAACATCGTCCTCAAATCTGACGTTCGCGGCTCCCTCGAAGCGTTGAACGGCGCCTTGAATGGCCTGGGTAACGACGAAGTGCAAGTGCGTGTTGTCGGTGGCGGTGTCGGTGGTATCACCGAATCCGACGCCAACCTGGCACTGGCTTCCAACGCTGTACTGTTTGGCTTCAACGTGCGTGCCGATGCTGGCGCACGGAAGATCGTCGAGCAGGAAGGCCTGGACATGCGTTACTACAACGTCATCTACGACATCATCGAAGACGTCAAGAAAGCCCTTACCGGCATGCTTGGCAGTGACGTCCGGGAAAATATCCTGGGTATCGCTGAAGTCCGTGACGTGTTCCGTTCGCCGAAGTTCGGCGCGATCGCAGGTTGCATGGTGGTCGAGGGTACTGTGTACCGTAACCGTCCGATCCGTGTACTGCGTGACGACATCGTTATCTTCGAAGGCGAGCTGGAATCCCTGCGCCGCTTCAAGGATGACGCTGCCGACGTACGTGCCGGCATGGAATGCGGTATCGGCGTCAAGAGCTATAACGACGTCAAGGTCGGCGACAAGATCGAAGTCTTCGAGAAGGTTCAGGTTGCTCGCAGCCTCTAACTCGCGCACTTCAGGAGCCACGCCGCGTGTGGGGATGCAAATGCCCCGCGCAGCGTCAGGACTCTAAACGCAACGCCCGGTCTGGCTTTTGTCAGGCCGGGCGTTTGCCGCTTTCAGACCCCACGGGTTTCACCGTGTGGCAGTAACAGGTAACAAGACATGGCAAAAGAATACAGCCGCACCCAGCGTATCGGCGATCAGATGCAGCGTGAGCTGGCACAGCTGATCCGTCGTGAAGTCAAGGATCCACGGGTTGGCCTGGTCACCATCACCGCTGTTGAAGTGAGTCGTGACGTGGGTCACGCGAAGATCTTCATCACCGTGATGGGTCAGGACAACAGCGAAGAAATCGCGCAAAGCATCAAGGTGCTCAACTCGGCCGCGGGTTTCCTGCGCATGCAGTTGGCGCGTGAAATGAAGCTGCGCAGCGTGCCACAGTTGCATTTCCACTATGACGAAAGCGTTGTACGTGGCGCACACCTGTCGGCACTGATCGAACGTGCGGTGGCTGAAGACAGTCAGCACCCGTCCACGCCTGAAGACGCCAAGGAGTAATCGGTGGCTCAGGTCAAGCGTATCCGTCGTAACGTCAGCGGTATCATTCTGCTCGACAAGCCCATTGGTTTTACTTCCAATGCGGCGTTGCAGAAAGTCCGCTGGCTGCTCAATGCCGAAAAGGCAGGGCATACCGGCAGCCTCGATCCCCTGGCAACTGGCGTATTGCCATTGTGCTTTGGCGAGGCCACCAAGTTCTCGCAATACCTGCTCGATTCCGACAAGGGTTATGAAACCCTGATGCAACTGGGCAAGACCACCACCACGGCCGACGCCGAAGGTGATGTCTTGCAGGTTCGCGAGGTGACCGTTGGTCGTACTGATATCGAGGCGGCTTTACCGGCTTTCCGTGGGCAAATCAGCCAGATACCGCCGATGTACTCGGCGCTCAAGCGTGATGGCCAGCCTTTATACAAGCTGGCACGTGCCGGTGAAGTAGTGGAGCGCGAACCGCGTTCTGTTACTATTGCGCGCTTGGAATTGCTCGCCTGTGAAGGCGACACCGCCCGGTTGGCGGTGGACTGCAGCAAAGGCACCTATATCCGTACCCTGGTGGAAGATATTGGTGAGCGTTTGGGCTGTGGCGCATACGTTGCTGAACTGCGACGTACCCAGGCTGGCCCTTTCACCTTGGCCCAGACGGTCACGCTGGAAGAGTTGGAAGCGGTGCATGCCGAAGGTGGCAACGAAGCGGTCGATCGCTTCCTGATGCCGTCGGACAGTGGTTTGCAGGATTGGCCCTTGCTGCATTTTTCGGAACACAGTGCGTTCTACTGGCTCAACGGCCAGCCGGTACGTGCCCCGGATGCCCCGAAATTCGGCATGGTGCGAGTACAGGATCATAACGGTCGCTTTATCGGTATCGGTGAAGTGAGCGAAGACGGGCGGATCGCGCCGCGTCGACTGATTCGGTCAGAATGACCGAACGAGGGTGGCTGTTAACAGGCATGGTCACTACTCATTTTTAGATACAGGGATTTGTCCCTGGCCTGTTGAAACTGCCCTTTGGGTGGTTTCCTGAAAAAAGGATTGCCTCATGGCTCTCGACGTTCAAGAAAAAGCACAAATCGTAGCTGACTATCAGCAAGCTGTTGGTGACACTGGTTCGCCAGAAGTGCAAGTTGCACTGCTGACCCACAACATCAACAAGCTGCAAGGTCACTTCAAGGCCAACGGTAAAGATCACCACTCCCGTCGTGGTCTGATCCGCATGGTAAACCAGCGCCGTAAGCTGCTGGACTACCTGAAGGGCAAGGATCTGGGTCGTTATCAGGCTCTGATCGGTCGCCTGGGTCTGCGTCGCTAATCAGCGATTGCGCTAGAGGTTGGTTGTCTGCCGTGTGTCAGTGGGATTCCCGCTGGCCCATGGCAGGCTCCCAGCCTCAAGTTTTATCTGGATACACGTTTTACCCTGGACGAGGGTTGGGCCGATTCCCGACATTGCCCAAGAATTTCGCAAGAAGACAAGTTCCCCAAGAGCCACAAAGAAGGTAGGACACCGTGAACCCGGTTATCAAAAAATTCCAGTTCGGTCAGTCGACCGTTACCCTCGAGACAGGCCGTATTGCCCGTCAAGCCTCCGGCGCAGTGCTGGTTACCGTTGATGACGACGTTACCGTTCTGGTGACCGTTGTTGGCGCCAAGACCGCTGACCCAAGCAAAGGCTTCTTCCCTCTTTCCGTTCACTACCAGGAAAAGACTTACGCCGCCGGTAAGATCCCTGGCGGTTTCTTCAAGCGCGAAGGCCGTCCTTCCGAGAAAGAAACCCTGACTTCCCGACTGATCGACCGTCCGATCCGTCCGCTGTTCCCAGAAGGCTTCATGAACGAAGTGCAGGTTGTCTGCACCGTCGTCTCCACCAGCAAGAAGACCGATCCGGACATCGCCGCGATGATCGGTACTTCGGCCGCCCTGGCTATCTCCGGTATTCCTTTCGATGGTCCGATTGGCGCAGCACGCGTTGCGTTCCACGAAAGCACCGGCTACCTGCTGAACCCGACTTACGAGCAACAGAAAGCCTCGAGCCTGGACATGGTCGTGGCCGGTACTTCCGAAGCTGTGTTGATGGTTGAATCCGAAGCCAAAGAGCTGACCGAAGACCAGATGCTGGGCGCCGTACTGTTCGCCCATGACGAGTTCCAGGTGGTGATCAACGCTGTCAAGGAACTGGCCGCCGAAGCCGCCAAGCCAACCTGGACCTGGGCTCCGCAAGCCGAAGCCACCGAACTGCTGGGCGCTATCCGTGCCGAGTTCGGCGAAGCCATCTCCCAGGCCTACACCATCACCGTCAAGGCCGACCGTTACGCGCGCCTGGGTGAGCTGAAAGACCAGGTTGTGGCCAAGCTGTCCGGTGAAGAAGGCCAGCCTTCTTCCAGCGAAGTGAAAGCGGCTTTTGGCGAGATCGAATACCGCACCGTTCGCGAAAACATCGTCAACGGCAAGCCGCGTATCGACGGTCGCGACACCAAGACTGTACGTCCGCTGAACATTGAAGTCGGTGTTCTGCCGAAGACTCACGGTTCGGCGCTGTTCACCCGTGGCGAGACCCAGGCGCTGGTTGTTGCGACCCTCGGTACCGCCCGCGACGCACAGTTGCTGGACACCCTCGAAGGCGAGAAAAAAGACCCCTTCATGCTGCACTACAACTTCCCGCCGTTCTCGGTGGGCGAGTGTGGTCGCATGGGCGGCGCTGGTCGTCGTGAAATCGGTCACGGCCGTCTGGCCCGTCGTTCGGTGCAGGCCATGCTGCCGGCTGCTGACGTGTTCCCGTACACCATTCGCGTGGTGTCGGAAATCACCGAATCCAACGGTTCCAGCTCCATGGCTTCGGTCTGCGGTGCTTCCCTGGCCCTGATGGACGCCGGTGTACCGATGAAGGCGCCGGTTGCCGGTATCGCGATGGGTCTGGTTAAAGAAGGCGAGAAGTTCGCCGTCCTGACCGACATCCTGGGTGACGAAGACCACCTCGGCGACATGGACTTCAAAGTAGCGGGTACCGCCAAAGGCGTGACCGCGTTGCAGATGGACATCAAGATCAAGGGCATCACCGAAGAAATCATGGAAATCGCTCTGGGCCAAGCCCTGGAAGCGCGCCTGAACATCCTCGGTCAGATGAACCAGATCATCGGTCAGTCCCGTACCGAGCTGTCGGAAAATGCTCCGACCATGATCGCGATGAAAATCGACACCGACAAGATCCGTGATGTCATCGGTAAAGGCGGCGCGACCATTCGTGCGATCTGTGAAGAGACCAAGGCTTCGATCGATATCGAAGACGACGGCTCGATCAAGATCTTCGGTGAAACCAAGGAAGCTGCTGAAGCTGCACGTCAGCGCGTTCTGGGCATCACTGCCGAAGCCGAGATCGGCAAGATCTATGTCGGTAAGGTTGAGCGCATCGTCGACTTCGGCGCATTCGTCAACATCCTGCCAGGCAAAGACGGTCTGGTTCACATCTCCATGCTGAGCGATGCTCGCGTCGAGAAAGTGACCGACATTCTGAAGGAAGGCCAGGAAGTGGAAGTGCTGGTACTGGACGTGGACAACCGCGGTCGTATCAAGCTCTCCATCAAGGATGTAGCCGCAGCCAAGGCATCGGGCGTTTAAGCAACCCGTAGCCTCACGCTGAAAAAAGGACTCTTCGGAGTCCTTTTTTTATGCGCGCGGGAAACTGAATGAAAATCAGCGTTTTAGCCTTTCCCAAAACCCGCAACTTGCACGCAGGTGCGCAGGGCTTCATGCAAGTTGCACGATTACGCAAATTGGCGATTATTTTAAGCTGTTGTTTTATAACGACTAATTTCCTGTTCATGAGTTGGCACACTGCCTGCAACATCCCTTGCAACGCTGCGGCATCAAGGTTTAAACGCTGCAGGTTTTCGATAAAACAGGAGTTACTCGTATGAAGAAGTTCGCTCTCGCTACCGCAACAGCTACCGCTCTGACCCTGGCAATGGCTAACGCGACCTACGCTCAAACTTCCCAGGCCCCAATGACACTGGCGGCAGGTGAAGCTACTCAGGTTAAGGAATCGGCTTCAGACACTTGGATCACTACCAAAGTCAAAGCGGACCTGCTGACCGAGAAAGGCATTCCTGGTTCCGATATCAAGGTTGAGACCAACAAAGGTGTGGTTTCCCTGTCTTCGGATGAAGCGATTTCCGATTCGCAGAAAGAAATGGCCGTTAGCATCACCAAGAAAATCAAAGGTGTAAAAGCGGTATCCGCTGATGGCCTGATGGCTGGCGGCGCTGCCCAAGCTGACAATGTCGACAAGGCTAAGGAAACCACTTCGGATACCTGGATCACCACTAAAGTCAAAGCCGACCTGGTAACCGAAAAAGGTATTCCTGGTACCGACATCAAAGTCGAAACCAACAAAGGCGTGGTTTCCCTGTCCTCGACTACCGCCGTGACTGAGTCGCAGAAAGAGATGGCAGTCGCCATCACCAAGAAAATCAAAGGCGTCAAAAGCGTTTCGGCCGATGGCCTGAAAGCCGAGTAACGCACGATGTATCGACTGGACTGAAGAAAGGCGGCGGCGAGCGAGTCAGATTTCCGCTCAATGCACCTTACGGGTTCATGCGACCGACCACACGGATGTGGTCATTACGGGCCCCGACACTTGCAGTGTCGGGGCCCGTTCTATTGGGGAAGGGAATTTATACGTTGAACGATCGGTTATTCGGCATCCAGGTGCATCGGCGTGATCACCCGGCCATCCTTCTCGGCTTGCCCCAGGCTTGCATCAATAAAGTACACCCTGTCGTCTTCCAGTTGCCCTTTGTCCACCAAGTAATCCTTGATGGTGCTGGCCCGATCCTGGCCCAGTTGGCGTAACAGCACTTCACTGCCACTCCAGAACTTGATCACGCCGTCACGCAGCTTCGCTGTGCGCTCATCGCGGCTGAGGTCTTTCCATTCGGCCGGCGGCTGTAGTTTCAGGCGAGTCCGGTAGATGCCCTCGAGCAGCGGTGCTTTCTCGCTCTCCGGTACTTCCAGCAACGATGCCTGGGCCGGAACCTTGTCGCCCCGACGCTGGAGGATCTTGTAGTAGTTGTACTGGTATTCGCGTTCCAGGCGCTGAGCGGCGAGCAAAGGCCCGTCGCTGCTGGCTGCCGCAGTGCCTTCGATTTCCAGGCGCAGGGCAGGGCGCTCCTTGAGCGCCTTGGAAAGGCTAACCAGTGCGGACTCGGCGTCCTTGCTCAGCTCGCTGGAGCCGGCGGCGAACGAGACGTTGCCAAGGTCTTCCGAGCCGCCACCGGTCACCAGCCCGCCGATAAACTTGAACGGCGCCGTGGCTGCGCGTACCACCAGGTTACGCAAGGTTTGCCAGACGATCGGCATCACACTGAATTGCGGGTTGTTCAAGTCGCCCGTCACTGGCAGCTCGATGGATATCTTGCCATCGGTGTCCTTGAGCAAGGCAATCGCCAGGCGAATCGGCAGATCCACGGCATCCGCGCTGTCTACCTTCTCGCCCAATTGCAGTTGTTCCACCACCACCTTGTTCTCGGCCTTCAACTGGCCTTTGGTGATGACGTAATGCAGGTCAAGGTTGAGCCGGCCCTTGCGGATACGGAACCCGGCGAACTTGCCCGAGTAGGGCGTCAGTGTCGTCAGTTCGACGCGTTTGAAGCTGGTGGCGATATCCAGCGCCGCCATCGGGTCAAACGGGTTCACGCTGCCCTTGATCGTCACGGGCGCATAGCGGTCAACCTTGCCCTTGATATCGACGCTGGCAGGTTTGGCCTGACGGCTGTCGATAGTGCCGATCTGGCCGTTGAGTTGCTGGATGGCCGTGGCGAAGTTGGGAGTCAGGCTGAAGTCGGCAAAGTTGGCCGAGCCGTCATTGATCGCAATCTGGCCAATATGAATGCCCAGGGGCTTCTCGTGGCTTGCAGTGGATTTGGCGGCTGACTTGGCGCCACTGTTGGCCGGTTGGGGAATCAACAGGTCATCGACGTTAGTGCTGCGATCATCGTTGATCATGAAGCGCGCGTAGGGTTGCAGCAGGTTCACCTTGTCGATCGACAGGCTGTCACCGTGCTGATAGTTCAAGCCTTCAACCACCAGGCGCTGCCATTTCAGGAAGTCACGGGTCTTGAGGGTGTCCAGGGTGTGTAACTGGTCCACCTGGGCGCGGCCGGTGATTTGCAGTGCGAGGGGCTCGGTGCCCTTGAGGTTCACATCCAGGTTGCTGCCCAGCATGCCGCTTCGCAGCTCCAGGCGAATGAACGGGCTGATATAGGCCTGGGCGACCCGCAGGTCGATATCCTTGGTGTCGACTTTGAGCTTGGCGCTGATCGGATTCAGATTAACCTGGCCGCTCGCCTGGAGCTTGCCCTGTTTACCCAGGCCGGTATCGATCTTGAGCGTGAAAGGGCTCTGGTTGAGGCTGTCGAAGTCCTGTATGTCGACATTCAGTGGGCCCAGGTCCAGCGCCACCTCAGGTTTGACCTGACGGTCTGCCAGATGCACTTGGTAGTTGCGCAGTTGGACATCCTTGAGCAGTACTTGCCAAGGCTTGCTCGGGGCGGCGGGTTCCGCGGCCGGTGAGTCGGCGGTGGCGGGAGCACTCGCGGGTTCCGGGGCCGCGGCCGGTTTGCTCGGTTGACTGGCGAACAGCTTCTGCCAATCCATCTGGCCGTCGGCTTCGCGCGCGGCCCAGGTTTCGAGTTTGTTGCTGCGGATCTTGCCGACAATCACCTGCTGCTTGGCCAAGTCGATTGAGGTTTCGCTGACATCCAGGCGCTCCAGGCGCGCCAGCGGCCTGCCATCCGGCGCTTTGATGGCGAAAGGGGCGATGCTCGCGGTGGTGTTGGTCAGATTCAGTTCGGTTTCTTTGGACAGGTTCAGCGAGTAGTCGGTGCTGAAATTCAATACACCGTTTTCCAGCACCAGTGGCAGAGCGTCGCGCACATAGGGCCACCAGGCTTTCATCTGGCCATCGGTCACCTTCAGCTTACCCTCGGACGCGATGGGCACCAGGCTGAAGTTGCCGGTCCAGTCGATCTGGCCGCCTTGGGGGCCGGCTGCCACGAGGGTCATGTCGGCGTTGTCTTCGGGCAGGGTGCTGAGGTTTTTCAGCTCGAAGTCGAGTGTGTCGTAGAGAAATTCAATGGGCTCGCTGGGGCGCAAGTCTTCAAACCGGACGTACCCGGCGGCCAGCTTGATACGCTCGATGCGCAGCGGGAACGGTTTGCTCTCGGGATCATCCGGGGTGGGCTCGCTGGCGGGCAGTTTGAACAGTTGCGTCAGGTTGAGCGTGCCGGATTTGTCGAACAGCACTTCGGTCTTTGGTTTGTCCAACTGCACGTCGGCCAAGTGCAGGACCCGGGTCCAGAGACTGTCGATCTGCAGATTGGCATAGAGGCGTTCAAAACCTACCTGCTCCTTGCCCGGCTCGCCGATATTCAGGCCCCAAAGGGTCAGTTCAAGGCTGAAGGGGTTGAACTCGATGCGTTCGAGGCGGGCCGGTACCGTGGCGTAGTCGGCTAACTGTTGATTGGCCACGCGAAGGGCTATACCGGGGAGAATCAGGAAGCCCAGCAAGCTGTAGAGTGCAAGGGCGGTCAGCAAGGCGCCAGTGGCGCGAATCAATCCTTTGGGCATGGGTGACGCCATCTATGTCGATCAAAGAGTGCCTTGGAGTATGGCACGGGTTTACGGTTCCGAAGAACCGCACCTTTATTACGGTAACCGGGTTCTTTTAGGACAGGTCCTACAGTTGCAGGATCAGGGTCTTCAACGGGGGCTGCTGGTCCTGGGAGGGAAAGTCTGCGCCTGGCGTCATGATTGTCCAGTCGCGCACCGGCCTTCCGGCTTTTTCGGCGCAGCGCAGCACTTGCTCACGCCAGTCATCCATGCTGACTTTTGCCAGGTTGTTGCAGCAGATCAGCACGCCGTTATCGGCCGTCGCCAGCAACGCAGGCTTGAGCAAACTCTGGTAGTCGCGCAGCAGGTCGACGGTACCAAAGGCGCTTTTGGCCCAAGCTGGAGGGTCGAGCAGCACGAGGTCGTATTGGCGTTGCTCCAGGCGTGGGTAGCTGGGCAGTTTTTGACCGCGACGCTGGGTAATCGGCAAGCCCGCCAATTGGCGGATGGCGGGGAAATAGTCGGATTGCACAAACTGCATTGCCGGCAGTTGCGGGTTCAGCTGGCCGTTTTCGCGACCGACCGCCAGATTGCCCTCGGCAAAGTCCAGGTTACACACTTCACGGGCGCCACCGGCTGCTGCGCTCAGGCCCACGCCACAGGTGTAAGCGAACAGGTTCAGCACACGTTTGCCGGCACTGTGTTCCTTGACCCAGCCACGGGTGTTACGCAGGTCCAGAAACAGCAACGGGTCTTGCCCGGCATGGCGACCGCGTACGCGATAGTTCAGGCCCCACTCATGGCCGACCAGGTCTTCCAGGGCGGCGGGTTCGGCGCGGTAGACCGTGTCTTCACGGTCGATGCGCGAGTTGCCACGGGAGCGATCGTTGTAGACCAGCAGCAGCTCAAGGCCCATGTACTGGTTGACCTGCTGGTGCAGCTGCAGCAGGACGTCGCGTTCCAGGGACTGGTGAAAACTCTGCACCAGCAATTGCGGACCATAGCGGTCGATGGTCAGGCCACCTGCGCCTTCCTGGCTACCATGGAACAACCGATAACAATCGCTGCCTTGGGCATGCAGCTCGGCGAGCAGGTCTTGGCGGTGATCGAGAGCGGCGCGCAGCGCCTGATTCAGGGAAGACATGGAGCGCGCCTTGCGGGTTGATTGGGGCGCAGGAGTTTAACAGCTATCGGGTTTACTGTAGGAGCCGAGGGGCACGCCTACAGTAAACCCATGCGTCGATGCGCTCTTTGTGCCGAACCATTGCGCATCGCCCAGCGCAACAACGGCGCGCTACGCCTGACACCGGCACGGATCAGCTGACGTTGCAGCGGGCTTGGTTGTTGTCCAAGCATGCTGCCGGCCCAATCCGGCAACAGGTCGATGCCGGCGCGCATCATCAGCGAGCCGAAAGGCTTGGCCAGCGTGCTTGGGGCCGGCGCATCCAGCAGCAGGCGCAGCACTTCATGGCTGCGTGTGTCACACAGCAGTTGCGGGCGGATACGTTGCAGGTAATCAGCCACTTCCTGGCGTGAGCGCGGCACATGGCGCGCCCCCAGTCGTTCGGCGACCAGGGCAATCTCGGTGTAGTACCGATCCTGATCCCGGGGCGATAAATCGGGGTTTCGGTAGCGCAGGTGTGCGGCGAGGAAGCTACTGACCTCGGCAACATGAACCCAGGTCAGCAATTCAGGATCGCTGGCCGCATAGGGACGGCCGTCAGGCGCATGACCGACGACTTGCAGGTGGATGGTGCGCACTTTTTCAATCAGCCAATCGGCGTCGCGGCGTGAGCCGAATGTCGTGCCGGAAATAAACTGCGAAGTACGCCGTAAACGGCCGAGCATATCCTGGCGAAAGTTCGAGTGGTCCCACACCCCGGCCAGGGCCAGAGGATGTAGTGCTTGCAGCATCAAGGCACTGATGCCGCCGATCAACATGCTGCTGAAGTCGCCATGGACTTTCCAGCTCACCGAATCCGGTCCGAACAGTCCGGGATCGCCCTTGGGGTGTTCCAGGTCCAGGTTGCCCAGGGACAGGCCGGTCAGGCTCATCAACTGGGATTCGATGCGGCTACGCAGAAATTCCATGGCGGCTCAGGGGTCCTATCGGTTCAGGCGCTTGTCGATCAAACCGTCGACCACGCTGGGGTCAGCCAAGGTAGACGTGTCCCCCAGGCTGTCCAGCTCATTGCAGGCGATCTTGCGCAGAATACGTCGCATGATCTTGCCTGAACGGGTTTTGGGCAAGGCTGGCGCCCATTGGATCAACTCAGGCTTGGCGAAGCTGCCGATCTCTTTGCTGACCAGATCCAGCAAGTGTTTTTTCAACGCGTCGCTGGGCTCGACGCCATTCATCGGCGTGACGAAGGCATAAATGCCCTGGCCCTTGAGATCATGGGGATAGCCGACTACTGCTGCTTCGGCCACTTGGTCGTGGAGCACCAGCGCGCTTTCCACCTCGGCGGTGCCGATGCGGTGCCCGGAGACGTTGATTACATCGTCGATCCGCCCGGTGATCCAATAGTCACCGTCCGCGTCGCGCCGTGCGCCATCGCCGGTGAAGTAGTAACCGGGATAGGGTTTGAAGTAGGTGTCGAGCATGCGCTGCGGGTCGCCGTAGACACTCCGGATCTGCCCCGGCCAAGTGGATTTTATGGCAAGCACGCCGCTTCCCGCGCCGCTGATTTCCTTGCCCTGTTCATCCAGCAGGACGGGCTCTACACCAAACATGGGCCGGGTCGCGCAACCGGGCTTGATGGTTTGTGCGCTGACCAGCGGACTGAGCATGATGCCGCCGGTTTCAGTCTGCCACCAGGTGTCGACAATCGGGCAGCGCTGCTCGCCGACGGCGTTGAAGTACCAGTCCCAGGCTTCGGGGTTGATCGGTTCGCCGACGCTGCCCAGCAAGCGCAAACTGGCGCGTGAGGTGTTTTCCAGGGGGCCGGGACCTTCGCGCATCAACGCACGCAAGGCGGTGGGCGCGGTATAGAAAATATTCACCTGATGTTTATCGATCACTTGCCAGAAGCGCGAGCTGTCCGGGTAGCTCGGGACGCCTTCGAACATCAGCGAGGTCGCGCCATTGGCCAGCGGCCCGTAGACGATGTAACTGTGGCCGGTGACCCAGCCGACGTCAGCAGTACACCAGAACACCTCGCTGTCGCGGTAATCGAGCACGTACTTGAAGGTCATCGCCGCTTGCAGCAGGTAGCCGCCGGTGGTGTGCAGCACACCTTTGGGTTTGCCGGTGCTGCCGGAGGTGTAGAGGATAAACAGCGGGTCTTCGGCGTCCATTGGCTCGGGAGGGCAATCCTCGCTGGCACTGTCCACGGCCTGTTGATATTTCAGGTCGCGGCCTTCAACCCAGTCGATCGCCACGCCGGTACGCTCTACCACCAGCACTGAGCTGACATTCGGACAACTGGCCAGGGCCTTGTCGACATTCTGCTTCAGTGCCACGGGTTTGCCGCCACGCACGCCTTCGTCGGCGGTGATCAGGGTACGGCAGTCGGCATCGAGAATCCGGTCACGCAGGGCGTCCGGCGAGAAACCCCCGAACACCACTGAATGCACCGCACCGATGCGGGTGCAGGCCAGCATCGCATAGGCGGCTTCGGGGATCATCGGCATGTAGATGCAGACGCGATCACCTTTCTTCACGCCGCGGCTTTTCAGCACATTGGCCAGGCGGCAGACGTTTTGATGAAGTTGGCGGTAGGTGATGCTGGAGGTTTTCGTCGGATCATCGCCTTCCCAGATAAACGCCGTTTGTTCGGCGCGCCGGGACAGGTGGCGATCGATGCAGTTGTAACTGACGTTCAGTTGGCCGCCGGCAAACCATTGGGCCTCACCGGTCTTGATGTCCGAGTGCCGGACGCGGTTCCAGGGTGTGATCCAGTCGAGAAATCCCTTGGCCTGTTCGGCCCAGAACGTCTCCGGTTGCTCGATGGACTGGCGATAGAGGCGCTGATAATCCTCTTGACTGAGTTGCGCAGCCCGGCGGACGGCATCGGCCTTGGGGAAAGTGCTGATATCGAACATGAGGGATCCTTATTCTTGTTATGTGCGACAAGAGATAAAGATGCACCCTGTGGCGGGTAGGTTCAAGGCCAACGTCCAAACGGACGTTGGCCCTGGTGACCTCGCATCAGCCGCGGTGGCGACCGCGGAAGTAGTTGATCAAACCCTGGGTCGAAGCGTCCTCGGCAGACGTTTCCTCGTTGCCGGTCAGGCGGTTATAGACGCCCTTGCCCAGCTCCTTGCCCAGCTCGACGCCCCATTGATCGAAGGCGTTGATGCCCCAGATGACGCTTTGCACGAACACTTTATGTTCATACATCGCCACGAGCGCGCCCAGACGGCGCGGGCTGATGCGCTCCACCACCAGCGTGTTGCTCGGGCGGTTGCCCGGAATCACCTTGTGCGGGGCCAGCTTCTGCACCTCGTCTTCGCTCAGGCCCTTGTCACGCAGCTCGGCCTCGGCTTCGCTGCGTGTTTTGCCGAGCATCAGCGCCTGGCTTTGCGACAGGCAGTTGGCGTACAGCCATTGGTGGTGGTCGGAAACCGGGTTGAAACTGACGATCGGCACAATGAAGTCGGCCGGGATCAGTTGGGTGCCCTGGTGCAGCAACTGGTGGTAAGCGTGTTGACCGTTGCAGCCCACGCCGCCCCAAATCACCGGGCCGGTATCGGTGGCGACCGGCGTGCCGTCCTGGCGTACGCTTTTGCCGTTGGATTCCATGTCCAGTTGTTGCAGGTGTTTGGTGATGTTCCGCAGATAGTGGTCATACGGCAGGATTGCGTGGCTTTGCGCGCCCCAGAAGTTGCCGTACCACACGCCGAGCAGCGCCAGCAGCACCGGCATGTTCTGCTCGAACGGCGCGCTCTGGAAATGCTGGTCCATGGTGTAGGCGCCGGACAGCAACTCCTTGAAGTTGGACATGCCGATGGCCAGGGCGATCGGCAAGCCGATGGCCGACCACAGCGAGTAGCGACCGCCCACCCAATCCCACATCGGAAAGATGTTTTCTTCGCGGATACCGAAGGCCACGGCCGCGGCGTTGTTGCTGGATACGGCGATGAAGTGGCGATACAGCTCAGCTTCCGAGCCGCCCTGGGCCAGGTACCAGGCGCGAGCGGCCTGGGCGTTTTTCAGGGTTTCCAGGGTGTTGAAGGATTTCGA
Source organism: Pseudomonas sp. GQ91 (assembly GCF_059758795.1). Lineage (NCBI taxonomy): Bacteria > Pseudomonadati > Pseudomonadota > Gammaproteobacteria > Pseudomonadales > Pseudomonadaceae > Pseudomonas > Pseudomonas sp. GQ91. The sequence goes on along the minus strand of NZ_JCAXED010000014.1, from coordinate 29,833 downwards.
CGAGACGATGAACAGCGTGGTCTCGGCGCGCAGCTTCATGGTCAGCTCGTGGAACTCGCTGCCGTCGATGTTCGCCAGGTAGTGACAGCGCACGCCCTTGTGGGCGTAGGACAACAGAGCCTCGGACACCAGCTGGGGACCGAGGAACGAGCCACCGATACCGATGTTGACCACGTCGGTGATCGGCTTCTCGGTATAGCCGCGCCACAGACCGTCGTGGATGCGCCCCACCAGATCGGTGATCTGGTTCAGTACCTTGTGCACGTCCGGCATGATATTCGTGCCGTTGATCGACAGTTTGTCACCCACCGGCCGACGCAACGCGGTGTGCAGCGCTGGGCGACCTTCGGAGGAGTTGACCGGCTCGCCGTCGAACAATGCCTTGATCGCACCTTGCAGATCAACTTCGTTGGCCAGGCCCACCAGCAGGTCGCGGGTTTCACGGGTGATGAGGTTTTTTGAGTAATCGAGGAAAAGTCCGCAGCTGCTCAAAGTGAACTGGTTAAAGCGCTGGGGATCGGCATTGAAGGCTTCGCGCATGCTGAAATCCTGCATGGCTTGGCGATGTTGATTGAGCGCTTGCCAGGCGGGCAGAGCGGTAACGTCGTGAGGAGTGCGGTAGTACGCCATCGCTGCGGGTTTCCTTTTTATTGCTGGGACTGCCTTTAAGACACTTGAAAGCCCGGAACGTCCAGCTTTTATAGCTGATGTTATAAAAGGGCGGGTTCCGACCAACTGCGTCAACGCTACAAATAGCGTCGGGCGATTACATTAAACCTAGCGTGTCGATATGTCTTGGCTTTGTCTGCGCTGCGGCCGGTACTTTTTTGTACCGGCCGCAGCGCTGGGGCTATTTAGGCGGGCAGGTTCAGGTGCAGGTTGTCGATCAAGCGGGTCGCGCCCAGGTAGGCGGCCACCAGGATAACCACATCCCGATCCTCGGCGGTTGCCGGGCGCAGGTGCAGGCCCTGGCGAACTTCCAGGTAGTCCAGGCGCAGGCCGGCGGCCTCGATTTGCTGGATTTGCTCGGCGCGCAGCCTGGCAAAGTCCCGATCACCGTTTTGAAGGGCGCTGGCAATGTGGCGCAGGCTGCGGTACAGCACCGGTGCAATGGCCCGCTGTTCTTCGGTGAGGTAACCATTACGGGACGACAGGGCGAGACCGTCTTCGGCACGGACCGTGGGCTCGCCGATGATCTGTATCGGCATGTTCAGGTCGCGGACCATGGCGCGAATGACCGCCAGTTGCTGGTAATCCTTTTGGCCAAATACCGCCAGATCGGGTTGCACCATATTGAACAGCTTGCTGACCACTGTCGCCACGCCTTCGAAGTGACCGGGCCGGCTGGCGCCGCACAGGCCTTCGGACAGTTGCGGCACGCTGACACGAGTCTGGACGCTCATGCCGTCGGGATACATTTCCTCGACAGTCGGGGCGAACAGCAAGTGACAGCCGGCCTGCAGGAGCTTTTCCTGATCGGCTGCGAGCGTGCGTGGGTATTTGTCCAGATCTTCGCCGACGCCGAATTGCAGCGGGTTGACGAAAATGCTCGCCACCACGAAGTCTGCTTGTTCGGCGGCCTTGCTCACGAGTGTCGCGTGGCCGTGGTGCAGGTTACCCATCGTGGGTACGAAGCCGATGCGTTTGCCGGCACTGCGCGCGTGGGTGACGGCCGCTCGCAGTTCGCGCAGGGTCTTGACGGTGTTCATGCGGAGAATCCGTGTTCGGTGCCAGGGAAAGTGAGCGCCTTGACTTCGCTCACGTAGGCGCTCAGGGCCGCTTGAATACTGTCCTGGCCAGCCATGAAGTTCTTCACGAATTTCGGCGCGCGACCGGTGAGGGCCAGGCCGAGCATGTCGTGCAGGACCAGGACCTGGCCGTCGGTGGCAACCCCCGCGCCGATACCGATGACAGGGATTTTCACCGCTTGAGTGATTTCTTCGGCCAACTCGCTGGGCACGCACTCCAGCACGATCATGGCGGCGCCGGCCTGCTCCAGGGCAATGGCATCGGCGCGCATCTGCCGCGCCTGGGCTTCGTTCCGGCCCTGAACCTTGTACCCGCCGAGGATATTGACTGACTGGGGCGTCAGGCCCATGTGCGCGCACACCGGTACTCCACGCTCAGCCAGCAGGCGAATCGACTCCGACAACCAGGCGGCCCCTTCCAGCTTGACCATGTGTGCGCCAGCCTGCATCAGTTGCGCACTGTTGTGCAGTGTCTGCTCAAGGGTCGCATAAGCCATGAAGGGCAGGTCGGCAATGATCAGGGCGCCATCGTTGCCGCGTTTGACACTGGCCACGTGATAGGCGATCTCCGCAGTGGTGACGGGCAGCGTGCTGTCATTCCCTTGTAGAACCATGCCCAGTGAATCGCCCACCAGTAACACCTCGACTCCGGCCTGGCAGCACGCCTGGGCAAAGGTGGCGTCGTAGCAGGTCAGCATGGTGATTTTTTCACCGTTGAGTTTGAGGTTCTGCAAGGTGGTCAGGGTAATGTCTGGCATGAAAAGGGTCCTCGTTCAGGCGCTTGGAAACAGCGAGTAACGCGCGTGAGTCTTCGTTTATACAGGCGCACTTTCTTCAGAGCAGTGCTTATAAGGCCTGGATTGCGCCCTTTAGCGCCGGGTTGGCGGCAGCGGGACGCCTATAGTCGTGAGGAGGACTCTGGAAGTCAATTGCATGTGTTACCGCATTGTTACGAGCGCGATGTTACCGCTGTTACTGAGGCGATCGTAGGCGCGAGCTTGCTCGCTCCTACAGTGGCAAGCGTTCCAGGCCGACAAACGGACAGGCAGCCAGCAAGTCGCCGAGGGTTTGCCCGTTGGGCAGTTGCAGGTCGGCCGGCGCCAGTTCCGCGAGCGGGTACAGCACGAATGCCCTGAGATGCAGTTGGTAATGCGGCACCTTGAGGCGCGGCTCATCGATCAGCCGGTCGCCGAATAGCAGGATATCCAGGTCAAGTGTGCGTGGCCCCCAGCGCTCAAGGCGTTCGCGGCCCTGATCGTTCTCGATGGCCTGCAGCGCATCCAGCAATGCCAGTGGCGCAAGGGCGCTGTCCAGCGCCGCGACCGCATTGGTGTAGCGCGGTTGGCCTGGGAGCAGGGAGTCACTTTGATAGAACGCGGACACGCCGACGAAGGTGCTGTCCGGCAATTGCGCCAACGCCTCGAGGGCGCTGCGCAATTGTTGGTCTGGAGCGGCGAGGTTGCTGCCCATGCCGATGTAGATACGCTCCACGGCGCTTACTCGCCCGCTGCGCCCGAGGTGTCGGCGGCGCTGCGCTTGCGCTTGCTGCCACTGCTGCGGCGACGCTTTTTCGGTGCATCGCCACTGCCATCACCCTTGCCGCTCAGCTCACGAATCATCTCGCGGCGCTCGCTGTCGTTGGCGTCCTGATAGTCGGTCCACCATTCGCCGAGGCCGTCGGTCTGCTCGCCGGCGCTTTCACGCAGCAACAGGAAGTCGTAGCCGGCACGGAAGCGCGGATTATCCAGCAGCAGGTCGGCGCGTTTGCCGCTGCGCCGTGGCAGGCGTTCCTGCATGTCCCAGATTTCGCGGATCGGCAGGGTGAAACGCTTGGGAATTGCGATGCGCTGGCACTGTTCGGCGATCAATTCGTGAGCGGCTTCCTGCATGGCAGGGATCGGCGGCATGCCACGGTTCTGCAAGCGCAGGACTCGTGCAGGCAGCGCTGGCCAGAGCAAGGCCGCAAACAGAAACGCCGGGGTCACAGGTTTGTTCTGTTTGATCCGCAAGTCGGTGTTGATCAACGCTTCACTGATCAGCGTGTGGGTGTAGGTCGGGTTGCGCTCCAGGGCTTCGGCGCTGGCCGGGAACAAGGGGTCGAACAATTGCAGGTCCACCAGCATTTCGAAGGTGTCAGCGGCATAGCCCGAAAGAAATAACTTGAGCACTTCTTCGAACAGGCGCGCCGAGGGAATTTCCCGCAGCATCGGCGCCAGGTCACGGATAGGGGCGGCGGTGTGTTTCTCGATACCGAAGTTCAGTTTGGCGGCGAATCTGACGGCCCGCAGCATCCGCACCGGGTCTTCCTGGTAGCGCTGCGTCGGATCGCCGATCAGGCGTATCAGGTTATTCCGAATGTCGTGTACGCCGTTGGCGTAATCGAGGATGCGTTCGCTGACCGGATCGTAATAAAGGGCATTGATGGTGAAGTCACGACGTTGCGCATCGTCTTCCAGCGTGCCGTAGACGTTGTCCCGCAGAATTCGCCCGCTTTCGTTGCGGGAAGACTGGTTGCTGTCTTCCTCTTCATCGTTTTGCGGATGGTTGGCGCGGAAAGTTGCGACCTCGATGATCTCGCGACCAAAGTGGATATGCACCAGTTTAAAGCGCCGGCCAATGATCCGCGCGTTGCGAAACTCGGCGCGCACTTGCTCTGGCGTGGCGCTGGTGGCGACGTCGAAATCCTTCGGCGTGATGTTAAGCAACATGTCCCGCACACAACCGCCTACCAGATAGGCCTGATAGCCAGCGTTCTGCAAGCGTTCGACGATGTTCACCGCATAACGGCTGAATTGGGCACGTTGCAACGAATGCTGGCTGCTATTGAGCACCTCAGGCGTGCTGCGTTTGTGTTGCGTACGACGCAAGGGGGAACGGAATGACTGGAACAACTTCTTCAGCATGGGATGCACTGTTTGAAGGAATGTTCGGCCAAAACGAAGAATGACCGCATGATGGGCCGGGATTCTAGCATTTAGTCAGGGGATGGTGTAGGAACTAGCTGCAAACGTTGAGCCGTACGCTCAAATGAGGAGGGGAGGACAAAACCCGAAAGCCGGATTTCAGAAACTACAAGGGGAGCCGAAGCTCCCCCAGAAAGTAGTTGCGTGCTCTATTTTTATTATTGGTTGCGGGCTTCTTGTTTTTGTTGATCGCCCTCGCCATGAGATTTCACCTTCATGACACTCCCAATCGGGAGTCAAGAGCAAACGGATTGCTTTGGTCGCTGTGTTGCTATGATCAATGATCCAACCAGTTCAGGCTCTGCCTTAGGGCAGTTTTTTGTTGTTCTCGGCCTGGTTGCGGGGCAAGCCCCAAATGCAACGCCTCTCCAAAAGAATCAGTTAGCTGCGCCTCCGCCGTGTTGTTTTTATTGTGCGTGAGTCGATTCGTCTTATTTTTATTGTCTTTGTACGGTGCTTGTTATTGTTCTTGTACCAAACATATAGCAGGGTGCGTGCCAACTTTTGCAATCCCCAGCAAAACAAAGGGTTCGGCGGGTCTTCTGGCTTTTGTTGGACAAAAAAAGCCGGGGTTTCGTTACCGTAAGCCCCGGCTTTTTGTTACGCGAATATCTGAGGTAACAGTTTTTTCACGTTTGAGGTGTTACTCCGTGTGAAGTGGCCTCAGCTCTCGCTGGCAACCCCGGTCTTGCGACGTGGAATCCCCAGGCGTTGGCGGCGTTCCCACAGGCACTTGCGGCTCACGCCCAGTTTGCGGGCCAGCTCTGTTTCGGTCATGTGGTCCTGATGTTCCAGGACGAAGTGCTGGAAGTAGTCTTCCAGTGACAAATCCTCCGTGGGTTCATGACTGGTGTTAGTGCCGCCCTGCTGCGGCGCCAGGCCGATGAAATCGTCATCGTCCAGGTCGCTCAGTTCGATATCGATTCCGAGCAGTTCAGCAGAAATTTCCGGGTTCTCCGACAGAATCACTGCCCGCTCCACGGCGTTTTCCAGCTCTCGCACGTTGCCTGGCCAGGCGTAATGCCGAATGGCCTGTTCGGCGTCTGCGGCGAACTTCAGGTCGGTGCGGTTGACGCGGGCGCTCTGGCGTACCAGGAACGCATTGGCAATTTCGTTGACGTCGGCCCCGCGCTCGCGCAAAGCCGGCAGTTTGAGAGCGATGACGTGCAGTCGGTAGTAAAGGTCTTCACGGAACTGGCCGACTTTTGCCAGGCTTTTCAGGTCCCGGTGAGTGGCCGCGATCAGGCGTACGTCAACCTTTTGCGATTGGACCGAACCGACGCGGCGGATTTCGCCTTCCTGTAGCACCCGCAGCAGACGTGCCTGGGCCTCCAGAGGCAGCTCGCCGATTTCGTCGAGGAACAGGGTTCCGCCGTCCGCCGCTTCCACCAGGCCCGCACGGCCGGCGCTGGCACCGGTAAAGGCGCCTTTTTCGTGACCGAACAGTTCGGACTCGATCAGGGATTCAGGGATCGCCGCACAGTTCACCGAGATCATCGGTGCCTTGGCGCGTTTGGACAAGTTATGCAGGGCGCGGGCCACCAGTTCCTTGCCGGTACCTGACTCGCCCTGGATCAATACATTGGAGTCAGTGGGCGCCACTTTGCGGATCTTGCCGTACAGATCTTGCATCGGCGGGCAGGAACCAATGATGCCAATCTCGCCGTTAGCGTTATCGGCGCCCGGCTTGTCGGCACCGTTGACGGTCTTGCTGGCGGGACGTTCAGCCGGTGCATTGTTGGCCGTCTGTCGGTCGCGCAGGATCCGCGCCACGGCCTGGAGCATTTCATCGTGATCGAAAGGCTTGGCGATGTAGTCCACCGCGCCCATCTTCATCGAATCCACCGCCGAGCGCAGGCTGGCGTAACTGGTCATGATCAGCACCGGGGTGCCCTGGCCGAGCTTGATCAGCTCGGTGCCAGGCGCGCCGGGCAGGCGCAGGTCACTGACGATCAGGTCGAACGTGGGAATGCTGAAACGCTCCTGGGCTTCCTGCACCGAGCCGGCTTCGCTGACCTGGTACTGATTACGTTCAAGCAGGCGACGCAAGGCAGAGCGGATAATGGTTTCGTCTTCGACGATCAAAATGTGCGGCATTGATTCAATTCTCTCGACGGTCTCAGTTCACAGCGGACGTCGCTTCGACATGACGCGGCAAGGTCACCCGAATACGGGTGCCGCGTTGGCTTTCGGTGTCAGCCGGGCTGTCGATGGTGATTTGTCCATAATGCTCTTCAACGATGGAATAGACCAGAGCAAGGCCCAGACCGGTACCTTCACCTGGATCCTTGGTGGTGAAGAAGGGTTCGAACAATCGGTCCATGATGTTCTGTGGAATACCGCTGCCTTCGTCCTCGACGATCAAGTCGACCGTATGCTCGAAAGCCTCGCTCTTGACACGTACCGCGCCCCCGGCCGGGGTCGCGTCGCGGGCGTTGGACAGCAGGTTGATCAACACTTGGGCCAAGCGTTGAGAGTCACCGTCGACCCAGTGTTCCGGGTCGCACAAGTTAAAGAACTGTACTTCGAAATTCCGTCGGTTCAAGGCCAGCAGCCCAATGGCATCCTGGGCGACTTCGGCGAGGCACACCGCTTCATCGAGATTTTGGTGACCGCCGGCGTGGGCGAAACTCATCAACGACTGCACGATGCGTGACACGCGCTTGGTCTGCTCGAGGATCTGCCCGCTGATTTCGGTGATTTCGGCGTCTTCTTCACGCTCTTCCCGCAGGTTTTGCGCCAGGCACGCGATACCGGTGATCGGATTGCCGATTTCATGGGCCACGCCCGCCGCCAGTCGGCCAATGCTGGCCAGGCGCTCGGAGTGAACCAACTTGTCTTCGAGCATCTGGGTGTCGGTCAAGTCCTCCACCAGCAGTACCAGGCCGCTGTTGCCGGGGGCCAACGGCTCGTCGATCGCGGCTTTGTGCAGATTGAGCCAGCGGGTCTGGCCGTCCAGGGCCAGGTGTTGTTTGTGCAAGTGCTCGTCAGGCAGGTCGATAAACCCCTGGAGCAATTCTTTCCAAGGCTCGCCAATCGTATTCAGGCGCGAACCCACTACCCGTTGCGCGGCGATCCCGGTGAGTTCCTCCATGGCCTTGTTCCACATCAGGATTTCCTGATCCTTGGCCAGCGAGCAGACGCCCATGGGCAACTCCTGCAGCGTCTGGCGGTGGTAGCGGCGCAGGGCGTCGAGTTCGGCGGCAAGGCCGGTCAGGCGCGAATGGTAGTCCTCCAGCCGGCTCTCGATGAAGTGGATGTCTTCGGTGACATAGTTTTCGCCACCGGCCTTATAGGGCAGGAAGGTTTCCACCATGTCCTGGGACACGCTGGGGCCCATCAGGCCCGAGAGGTTGGCTTCGATGCGGTCGCGCAGGCGGCGCAGGGCGTAGGGACGGCGCTCGTCGAAAGGCAGGTACAAGTCGCGCAACGCCTGCTCCACTTCCTTCTGTGCCGCCTTGGCACCCAGGGGCTTGGCCAACTGCGTGGCGAACTCCTGGGGCGAGGCGGCGTGCAATTCACGTCGTTGCGGACGGCGCACGTTATCCACCGCGCAGGCTTCGGCAGCGCTGATTTCTTCCGGGCTGGCGTTGGTGAACAGCGAAGTGAGGGTGAACATCAGCACGTTGGCCGCCAGTGAGGCGATCGCCGCCATATGCCAGCTGGTGTCGTCCAGCACATAGATCATGTTCAACAGCGGAATGTAGAAGCCCTGCAGATTACCGACCAGCGGTAACAGCATGGTCACCACCCACACCAGGATGCCCGCCAGCAACCCGGCAATGAAACCGCGCCGATTGGCGGTTGGCCAATACAGGACCGACAAGACGCCCGGCAAGAATTGCAGCGTGGCAACGAAGGCAACGATGCCCAGGTTTGCCAGGTCTTGCTCGGCGGCCATCAACAGGTAGAAACCGTAACCGGCCATGATGATGGCCACAATCAGCGCGCGACGCGTCCATTTCAGCCAGCGGTAGATGTTTCCCTCGGCAGGCGGTTGGTACAGCGGCAGTACCAGGTGGTTGAGCGCCATGCCCGACAGGGCCAGGGTGGTGACAATGATCAATCCGCTGGCCGCCGATAAACCGCCGACATAGGCGAGCAGCGCCAAGGCCTTGCTGTTGGCGGCGATGCCGATGCCGAGAGTGAAGTACTCGGGGTTGGTGGTCGCACCCAGCTTCAGGCCTGCCCAGAGGATCAGCGGCACCGCCAGGCTCATCAGCAGCAGAAACAGCGGCAAGCCCCAACTGGCACTGACCAGCGAGCGCGGGTTGAGGTTTTCGGTGAAGGTCATGTGGTACATGTGCGGCATGACGATGGCCGAGGCGAAGAACACCAGCAGCAGCGTGCGCCACGGGCCCTCTTGCAGCGGCGTGTGCAGAGCGGCGAGGGCCGTCTGGTTTTGCAGCAGCCATAGCTCCAACTGGTGTGGGCCGTCGAACACGCCGTACAGCGCATACAGGCCGACACCGCCGATGGCGATCAGCTTGATCACCGATTCAAAGGCAATCGCAAACACCAGGCCTTCGTGTTTTTCGCGGGTGGCGATATGTCTTGAACCGAAGAAGATCGTGAACAGGATAATCAGCGCACAGAAGCTCAGGGCGACCCGATGCTGCACCGGCTCCTGGGTGAGAATGCCGATGGAGTCGGCCACCGCCTGGATTTGCAAGGCGAGTAGCGGCAGTACGCCGATCAGCATGAAAATAGTTGTCAGTGCGCCAGCCCAGGTGCTGCGAAAGCGAAAGGCAAACAGGTCCGCCAGTGACGACAGTTGGTAGGTGCGGGTGATTTTCAGAATCGGGTACAACAGCACCGGCGCCAGCAGGAACGCTCCGGAAACACCCAGGTAACTGGAAAGGAAGCCGTAGCCATATTGGTAGGCCAGGCCCACCGTGCCATAGAACGCCCAGGCGCTGGCATACACGCCCAGCGACAAGGTGTAGGTCAGCGGATGGCGAATGATCGCCCGCGGAATCATCCCGCGCTCACTGATCCAGGCGACTGCGAACAGCGTGGCCAGGTAGGCGGCGCTGATCAGCAGCATCTGGGTCAGGCTAAAGCTCATCGGCATCTTTTTGGCTCTGCAGAATGAAAGTCACTACGATCAGGATCAGCCAAAGCAGATAGGGGCGGTACCAGGCACCCGTGGCGTCGATCCACCAATCCATGATGGCGGGGGAAAACAGATAAATCCCGACGACCAGCAGGAGGACCAATCGATAGATATACATACTGGCCTCTGATTGAAAATACGGCAGTGCGGTGGTTTTCTGTAGGAGCAAGCTTGCTCGCGAAGGGCGTCGACGTTGACGCGTGTACTCCGGAATAAGGCGCGTTGTCTGTCAGTACTTTGCGCTCCCACGCGATGGTAACGGATGGCTGGCAGGCTGCAAGCGTCTTCAGCGCAATTGCGCTTCGGCCAGGGTGAGCACACGCGGGATTTGGTTCGCATCCCAGTGCTGGATGCCCCAGTCCAACAGCTCCCGTGGGCTGGCGTGGTGCAGTTCATCTCCCGCGTGTTGGCCGAGGGCACGCAACGCTCTGAGCAGCATCGCAGTGGCTTGATCGCTGTCCAGCGGCGGGGAGCGGTAGGACTTGCCCAGCTTGTTGCCGTCCGGCTGGGTGATCAGCGGCACATGCAGGTAGCGCGGCTGGGGCAGGCCGAGCAGTTCTTGCAGGTACAGCTGGCGTGGGGTGGAGTCGAGCAGGTCGGCGCCGCGTACGATATCGGTCACCCCTTGCCAGGCATCGTCGAGGACCACGGCCAACTGATAGGCATAAAGTCCATCGCGGCGCTGGATGATGAAGTCGCCCACCTCCCGGCCCAGGTGTTGTCGGAATGCACCTTGAACCCGGTCGGTAAAGTGGTATTCCAGTTCCGGTACCCGCAGCCGGATGGCCGCATCTGCCTGGTTGTGGCCGGCGTTGCGGCATAAGCCTGGGTAAATGCCGTGATACGGCTCAAGTTGCTTGCGCGAACAGGTACAGGCGTAAGCCAGGCCCTGGTTGAACAAGCGATTGAGGACTTCGGCGTACGCCTCGTGCCTTTCGCTTTGTCGGACCAGTTCGCCGTCCCACTCAAAGCCATAGCGTTCCAGGGCATCGAGAATTGCCGCCTGGGCGCCTGGTTCTTCTCGCGGTGGGTCGAGGTCTTCCATGCGCATCAGCCACAAGCCATGGTTGGCACGAGCGTCGAGGTAGGAGGCGAGGGCGGCAACCAGGGATCCGAAATGCAAATGGCCGCTGGGGGTGGGGGCGAAACGCCCGATGTAAGAGGAGGCTGTCATGGGCAGGATATTACTGGAAAAGACGCAAGCGCCAGAAACAAAAATGGAGCGTTTGTACGCTCCATTCGGTCAGCTCGGCGGTAATTACTTGCCGACCTGTTTTTCCTTGATTTCCGCCAAGGTCTTGCAGTCCACGCACAAGTCTGCGGTCGGACGGGCTTCCAGGCGGCGAATACCAATCTCGACGCCGCAGGATTCGCACCAGCCGTATTCTTCGTCCTTGATCAATTGCAGGGTCTTGTCGATTTTCTTGATCAGCTTGCGCTCGCGATCACGGGCGCGCAGTTCCAGGGCGAATTCTTCTTCCTGGCTGGCACGGTCGGCCGGGTCCGGAAAGTTGGCGGCTTCGTCCTTCATGTGGTCAACGGTGCGGTCGACCTCCTGCATCAAATCCTGTTTCCATTTGTTCAGGATGTTGGTGAAGTGCGTGCGCATGGGCTCGCCCATGTACTCCTCGCCCTTCTTTTCCACGTAGGGTTCGAAGCCGCCGAGGCCTTGAGTCTGCTGTTGCTTTGCTTGGGTGGACATGAATAGACCGCCTCTCACTCTTCTAATCCATTGCGCAGGATTGCAACATCACCGACACCTGTCGGCCCTGCGGCTGCAAGCGGGCGAACTTACCAGATAGATTCAGGACGCGCCACTCCCGGTTGTCGAGGCGCCATCGCGTCGGGGTTGCAAGCTGCGAACTCTTTGGCAAGAGGGCCTTGAACGATAATTTTAGCCGCTTTGCGGGGCCCTGCCCGGAACATCTGTCGTGATGCGCTTGGAATACGCCATGTTTTACGGCGCCGGTTGGGTAGAATCGTGGTTTGCATTTAACCGTTAAGGAAGGCAGATGGCTCAGCCCTACAGCGCACGCAGTCGCGCTATCGAACCTTTTCATGTCATGGCGTTGCTGGCGCGTGCCAATGAGCTGCAGGCCGCCGGTCATGATGTGATTCACCTGGAGATCGGTGAGCCGGACTTCACCACGGCTGAGCCCATCATCAAGGCCGGGCAGGCCGCCCTGGCGAATGGCAAGACCCGTTACACCGCCGCGCGTGGCCTGCCGCAACTGCGCGAAGCCATCAGTGGTTTCTATCAGCAGCGCTATGGCCTGGAGGTTGATCCCGAGCGAATTTTGATCACCCCGGGCGGCTCGGGGGCGTTGCTCCTGGCCAGCAGTCTGTTGGTGGATCCGGGCAAGCACTGGCTGCTGGCGGATCCGGGTTATCCCTGTAACCGGCATTTTCTGCGTCTGGTGGAGGGGGCCGCGCAACTGGTTCCGGTGGGCCCCGAAGTGCGCTATCAACTGACGGCCGAACTGGTGGCGCGCCACTGGGATCAAGACAGTGTCGGCGCGCTGGTGGCTTCCCCAGCCAACCCGACCGGGACCATCCTCACGCGTGACGAGTTGGCCGGGCTCTCGAGCGCGATCAAGGCGCGTAACGGTCATCTGGTTGTGGATGAGATTTATCATGGTTTGACCTATGGCACCGATGCCTCCAGCGTGCTCGAAGTCGATGACGAAGCCTTTGTGCTAAATAGTTTTTCAAAGTACTTCGGGATGACCGGTTGGCGCCTGGGTTGGCTAGTGGCACCACCCGCGGCGGTCGGGGAATTGGAGAAGCTGGCGCAGAATCTGTATATCAGTGCGCCGAGCATGGCGCAGCATGCCGCGTTATCCTGTTTCACCCCGCAAACACTGGAGATTCTTGAAGCGCGGCGTGACGAATTTGGCCGGCGTCGTGATTTCCTGCTGCCAGCATTGCGGGAATTGGGTTTCACGATTGCGGTCGAGCCGGAAGGTGCGTTTTACCTGTACGCGGATATCCGCGCGTTCGGTGGCGATGCCTTCGCGTTTTGTCGGCATTTTCTCGAGACCGAGCATGTGGCATTTACTCCAGGCCTGGATTTCGGACGTCATCAGGCCGGTCATCATGTGCGGTTTGCCTACACGCAGAATCTTGATCGCCTACAGGAAGCCGTTGAGCGAATCGCCCGTGGCCTGCAGAGCTGGCAAGGCTGATGCGCTTTAATCCTCCCCTCGAAGAAGGTCGGTTGATTCGCCGATACAAGCGTTTTCTCGCGGATATCGAAACCGTTGGTGGCGAGTTTCTGACCATTCACTGCCCGAACACCGGATCAATGCTCAATTGCATGGTCGAGGGCGGCTCCGTCTGGTTCAGTCGCTCCAATGACCCCAAGCGCAAGCTGCCCGGGACCTGGGAGATCACACAAACCCCGCAAGGACGGCTGGCCTGCGTCAACACCGCGCGTGCCAATCAGTTGGTCGAAGAGGCGCTGCGTGCGGGAGTCATTGACGAACTCAACGGGTTTACCGGCTTGAAGCGCGAGGTGGCCTACGGGCAAGAGAAGAGTCGGATCGATTTTCGCCTGGATTACCCCACGGGCGCGGCCTATGTCGAGGTCAAGAGTGTCACGCTGGGATTTGACGGCACGTCCATCGCCGCGTTTCCCGATGCGGTGACCCAGCGTGGGGCCAAGCACTTGCGGGAACTGGCGCATCTGGCGCGCGGGGGCGTGCGGGCGGTGCAGTTATATTGTGTCAACCTGTCCGGTATCGACGCGGTGCGTCCTGCCGAGGAGATTGACGCGGGTTACGCGGCGGCGTTGCGTGAAGCCAAGGCCGCCGGGGTGGAAGTCCTGGCTTATGGTGTACGCCTCACTGCGCAGGAAGTGTGTATCGACCGGCCTTTGGACGTGCTGCTCGGCGATTAGAGTTGTACCCACACACCCTGTTCGTCCTCACGACAGTCCAGGGCGGTCAGGCTTTGGCCTGCACAGGGGCCGGCCACGCATTCGCCACTTTCCACGAGAAACAGCGCGCCGTGGGTGGCGCACTGGATCAGGCTGGCGCTTTGGTCGAGAAACCGGTCGGGCTGCCACTCCAGTGGAACGCCTCGATGGGGGCACCGGTTGATATAGGCGTAGACGACGCCGGCCCGACGCACGGCGAACAGCTTGCGGCCATCCATATCGAAGCCGCGGCTGCTGGCTTCGGCGAGTGCATGTGAGGCACAAAGAAACTTCATGTGGGTCCTCGAAGGGCGTGGATAAAGGGCTGCGGGATTCTCCAGGGTTCGCCGATGTGCCCGGCGCTTGACGTTCAAATGCAAACAATTATCAAATGCTGTCTTCGCCCCGTAGCTGATTGGCGTTCAATACGATGCCAGGTCATGGCGATCTGTCACATGAGTGACTGTTTCAGCGGGCCTACCCTCTGCAAGGAAACCCTTTTATGCGCCTGAGTGCCAGCGCTGTTGCGCTTGTTGTCGGATTGCTGGTCAATCATGGAGTGCACGCTTCGCAACTGCCGCAACGCTGGGTTAGCGCCGGCGGTGCGTTGTCGGAGTGGGTCACGGCACTGGGGGGCGAGTCAAGGCTGGTGGGGGTCGACACCACCAGTCAACATCCAGAATCTCTCAAGGCGTTGCCGAGCATTGGCTATCAGCGCCAGTTGTCGGCTGAAGGCATTCTCAGCCTACGCCCGCAAATCCTCGTCGGCACGGAAGAAATGGGCCCGCCGCCGGTGCTGGCGCAGATCCGCAAGGCGGGCGTGAGGGTCGAGATGTTCTCGGCCCAGCCTGATTTGCCGACGCTTGAGCGCAACCTGCACCATTTGGGCAAGTTACTCGGCAGCGATGCCAAGGCGTCGGCGTTGCTCAGCGGCTACGAGAAGCAACTTGAGCAGCAGAAGGACTGGGTCGCGCACGCACAGGCCACGCAAAAAGCACCGGGCGTGCTGCTGGTGCTGGGGCACGCTGGTGGCAAGCCGCTGATCGCCGGTAAAGACACGGCGGCCGATTGGGTGTTGCAGCAGGCAGGCGGGCGCAATCTGGCGGAGCACAGTGGTTATAAGCCGTTTTCCGTTGAGTCCCTGGCGGGCTTGAGCCCCGAGGTGCTGGTGTTCTCGGATCGTGCCCTCAGTGGCGACGCGGCGCGCGTGGCGCTGTTCAAGGAAAATCCGTTGCTGGCCTCCACGCCAGCGGCCCGGCAGGGTCGGGTGTTCGAGTTGGATCCCACATTGTTGGTCGGCGGCCTTGGTCCGCGGCTGCCGGCCAGCCTGACAAGGCTGTCCAAGGGCTTCTATCCGGCTCAGGGTGAAACCGCTCCATGAGCCCACTGGTTAAACCGCGCACCTTGTTTATCGGCCTGACGCTGCTGTGTATGTTGGCGATCTGGCTGTCATTGGCGCTGGGGCCGGTCAGCCTGCCGTTGATCGACACGCTGCGTGCCGCCTTGCGTTTGTCGGGCCTGCCGATTGACGCCGCGGGCCTGGAGCAGGCTGAGTTGATACTCGGTCAGATCCGCTTGCCGCGAACCCTGTCAGGGCTGGCGGTAGGTGGCGTGCTGGCGCTGTCGGGAGTCGCGATGCAGGGATTGTTTCGCAACCCTCTGGCCGACCCCGGGCTGGTCGGGGTTTCCAGTGGTGCGGCGCTGGGGGCCGCGTTGGCGATTGTCGGAGGAACCTTGTTTGGCGGCCTGCCGGACATCTTGGGACCTTATGTACTGTCGTTATGCGCCTTTCTTGGTGGCTTGGGAGTGACAGCACTGGTCTATCGCCTGGGACGGCGCAATGGCCAGACCAACGTCGCGACCATGTTGCTGGCAGGGATCGCCTTGACCGCTTTGGCGGGGTCAGCTGTGGGGTTGTTTACCTACCTGGCAGATGACGCCACGTTACGCACGTTGACGTTCTGGAACCTGGGCAGCTTGAATGGCGCCAGCTACTCACGGTTATGGCCGCTGTTGCTGGTCAGTGTCGGGGTCGCCTTGTGGCTGCCGCGTCGGGCCAAGGCGTTGAATGCCCTGTTGCTGGGTGAGTCTGAAGCCAGTCACCTGGGGGTCGATGTTGAACGGCTCAAGCGTGAGTTGGTGTTTTGTACCGCGCTGGGCGTGGGCGCGGCCGTCGCGGCGGCGGGGATGATTGGTTTTGTCGGGTTGGTGGTGCCTCACCTGGTGCGCCTGTTGGCGGGGCCTGACCATCGTGTGCTATTGCCCGCTTCGCTGCTGGCGGGCGCGAGCCTGCTACTGTTTGCCGATCTGGTGGCTCGATTGGCCTTGGCACCCGCGGAGCTGCCCATTGGTATTGTCACTGCATTTATCGGTGCCCCGTTCTTTCTTTACCTGTTAGTGCGAGGGCGCGCCTGATGCTGCGAGTGGAAAACCTGCAGATCCTGCGCGGTGGCAAAACCGTCCTCGCCGATGTGACCCTGGACCTCAAGCCAGGCGAAGTGCTGGGCGTGCTGGGCCCCAATGGGGCCGGTAAAAGTACCTTGCTCGCCGCGTTGTGCGCGCAGTTGCCTGTCGATAGGGGCCAGGTATGGCTCGACCAGCGCGAGTTGAAAGACTGGAGTGGGGCTGAACGGGCCCGGCGCCTTGCGGTGCTGCCACAGACATCCACCCTGGATTTTGCTTTTCGGGTTGAGGAAGTGGTTGGCATGGGGCGCCTGCCGCATCACACCGGCCAGGTACGTGACGATGAAGTTATCAGTGCGGCCTTGCAGGCCGCGGACGTCAGTCATTTGAGTGGGCGCAGTTATTTGGCCTTGTCTGGCGGCGAGCGGCAGCGGGTGCATCTGGCGCGCGTGCTGGCGCAACTCTGGCCGGGTGAAGCGGGGCAGACGTTATTGCTCGATGAACCCACGTCGATGCTCGATCCGCTGCATCAGCACACGACTTTGCAGGTGATTCGCAGGTTTGCTGATCGGGGCGCCGCGGTGCTGGTGATCCTCCACGACTTGAACCTGGCTGCCCGCTACTGTGACCGCATCCTGCTGCTGGAGAACGGGCGTCCCCATGCCCTTGACGTTCCGTCGCACGTTCTGCGTCCCGAGCCGCTGAAGGCGGTGTTCGGACTGGATGTATTGGTGCAACCCCACCCCGAACGAGGACATCCGCTGATCATCGCCCGTTGAAGCACGGCATCGGTGATTTTTCCGCAGGCAAAAAAAGACCCGGCAAGAGCCGGGTCAAATAACCGTGATTAGCCTGATGAGGAGATAATCTGAGAGTCCGAACCAATGGTCTTTCAGTTATCGGCTGATCTCGCGACCAGCTGTGATAATCATAACGATTCTCATTTGAGAGTCAACCTTTGTTTTCAGGCTTTTTCAGTTTTCATCAAGCGCCTGTCTGAAATGCCGGAAAGTACAGGGTGTCCTGCGGCTCCTTTCAGTCTTTTTGTCGTTCTGACATGTGCTCGAACTGTCGTTTCAAGGCTTCTTTGCGTTCCGCCGGTAGGTCATTCCAATGCACATCCATCAACGCCCCCTCGATGGCGTACAGCAACACTTTGGATGCCCGGAAACCGCGGGTCCGGACAGCCCGGTAAGCGTCCACCGCGCCCAGGCGCCGCAGGTCCGAAGCGCTATGGATGCCCACCGCATGCAGCCATTGCGCTGACGTCTTGCCCAGATTTTTCAGGTGTTGCAGCTCATCATTCATCAAGCCTCCTTGCAACGGCCGAACGGTGCGATGGGTTTCGTGACCAGGCAAGCCTGCAAGGGAGTGTAGCGCTCAGTAGGAAAAGTGTAGTTCTTTGCTAAGAAACGACCTAAATGCTTCTAAGGCTGACGCTGGAATTTTGACGGCGGGCAGCCAGGAAATCCCCGACCTGCGTTGCACAGGATCGGGAATCGATGCAGAAAAATTACTTGGTGCTGTACCGCAGGCGTGTCCCGAAATTGACCGACATGAGGATTTCGTCAGCGGTCAGCGCGGCGGGGAAGTAAGTGCCCGAGATTTGTGCATGGGCCAGGCTGGCGCCCTCCAGGGAGCACTCGCGCAAGTCCAGCCCGCGCAAGTCGGCGGAGCGGAAGTAGGCATCGGTAAAGTCCACGCCTTCGGCATGCAAGTCGCGCAGATCAAGTCCGCGAAAGTCGCCGCCGCGCATATCAACAGTGCCTTCCTTGGGGCGCTCTTGATTGAAGCCGCGAATATCATCTTTATGCAGCAGCGCGTAAAGCGGGGAGTCAAGAAGCTTCGGCTGGCTCACAACGGCATCTCCTGTTGGATGTGTGGCGCCATTATAGTGCCACTATTTCTGGGTCGTGAGTGACTGGGGACTGCACGACCAAGAAATTTCTCTTACAGGCCTGGCAGACGCTGACGGATGTGCGCAACCAGTGCGTCCAACGTGCCGCTTTCATTGGTCTCGACCCGTTTGCTCAGCAGCACCTCTTCGGCGCTGAGCGGGTCGCGGTTGGCCTGTTGCGTTTCGATGATCGCCAGTGTGGCGTCGGACGGATCGTTCTGGTCGGCCTGACGTTGCGCCAGCCAGCTGGCGATAACCGCCTGAGGTGCATTGCAGTCGAGAATCAGAAACGGTGCCCCGGTCGCTTCAGCGACCTTGGCGGCGGCGTCGCGCTGAGGGTGCTTGAGGTAGGTTGCATCGAGCACCACGGGGAAGCCTGCGCGCAGCACGGTATCGGCGATCTCGTGCAGCCGCGTATAGGTCGCGGCGCTGGCGTCAGTTGCGTAGATCCCGGCGTGCGCGGTGTTTTCGATTTTCTGTTCGCCGAACAGGCGCTTGCGCTCCACGTCGGAGCGTACGCGTATGGCGCCCAAGGCTTCCACCAGGCGCATGGCCACGTGGCTTTTACCGGTGGCCGATACGCCATGGGTGATTGCCAGGAAGCGTGACGGGATAGTGCTGTAGCTTTCCGCCAGGTTCGCGTAGTTGCGGTATTGGCGCAGGGTCGTTGCGCGTTGCACGGCGGCCGCTTCAGCCGGCATGCTGAACAGCGCGACTTTAGCCCGGACCAGGGCGCGGTAGGCTTTATAGAAGTTCAGCAGCTCGAGGCCTTGATAATCGCCGGTCAGTTCCAGGTATTGGCTGATAAAGCGTCGGGCCAGGGATTTCAGGCCGCGGTCTTCCAGGTCCATGGCCAGGAAGCCGGTGTCGGCGTAGACGTCGGTGAAGCGAAACGGCTCATTGAACTCGATGCAGTCGAAGATCACCACGCGGCCGTCAATCAGGGTGGCGTTGCCCAGGTGAATATCACCGTGGCATTCACGAATGAAGCCGTTGAGCTTGCGCTGTTCGAACAGCGGCTTGAGGCGCTCGTAACTGCTTTCGGCCCACGCCTCAAGCGCGGCCAGTTGGGTCAGGTCAGCCTTGTCGCTGAGGAACGGACGGATCTGCTCGAAGTTCTGACGGACCGGGGCCATCACCTCGTCCGGGGTTCCGGCGCGATGAGTCTTTGGAACCTCGGGCGCGTTCAGGTGGAAGTGGGCAATCTGCCTGGCCATTTCATCGATGTGGGCGGCGGTCAGCTCACCGTTGGCCTGCAAGGTGCTGAGCAATTGGCTTTGCGGGAACTGGCGCATTTTCAGCAGGTAATCGACGACTGGCCCTTCACCGTTGAGTTGCGGCGCCTCAAGGCTGCCGGTGACCGGTAAAACCTCAAGATACAAATCTTCTGTCAGGCGCTGGTTAAGGCGCAACTCTTCGTTGCAGAAGTGGCCGCGGGCGTCCAGTTGGGTAAAGTCGAGGAAGCCGAAATTCACCGGCTTCTTCATCTTATAAGCGTAAGGGCCGGTGAGCAGAACCCAGGAAATATGGGTTTCGATGACTTGAAACTCATCTACCGGATGTGGAAACAGGGCCGGGTCTTGCAGGGCTGCAATCAGGGATTGGCTCACGGGCGATCCTTCAGAGTCTGGAAAAATAATGGCGGTCATTATGGCGGCTCACGCTGGTCGTGCAAACCGCTGTCCGGTTCATGTTGAACATCAATAAAGTGCGTATAATCCGCCGCCATGACTCGTACCCGATCTCCCCGTTCCCGAAAAAAACCTCCTTCCCGCAGCCTGCGCCCGTGGCTGGGCTGGGCGTTCAAGCTTGGCCTGGTTGGCCTGGTGATAATCGCCGGCTTTGCGGTTTACCTCGATGCCGTTGTCCAGGAGAAGTTCTCCGGCAAGCGTTGGACCATTCCGGCGAAGGTCTACGCGCGTCCGCTGGAACTGTTCACCGGTCAGAAGTTGAGCAAGGCCGACTTCCTCACTGAACTCGATGCCCTGGGCTATCGGCGTGAAAGCGTGAGCAATGGCCCCGGCGCGGCCGCCGTCAGCGGCAACACGGTCGACTTGAACACTCGTGGCTTCCAGTTCTATGAAGGGCTGGAAAAGGCGCAGCAGGTGCGCGTGCGCTTTTCCGGGGACTACGTCGCCGAACTGTCGTCGCTTGATGGCGGGAAGTTGCCGGTGGTTCGTCTGGAACCGCTGATGATCGGCGGGATTTATCCGAAGAACCTTGAAGACCGCATTCTGATCAAGATCGATCAGGTGCCACCTTATCTGTTGGAAACCCTGGTCGCCGTGGAAGACCGGGACTTCTACAGTCACTGGGGTGTATCGCCCAAGTCGATTGCCCGTGCTCTCTGGGTCAATACGTCGGGCGGCAAGATGACCCAGGGCGGCAGTACGCTGACGCAACAGTTGGTGAAGAATTTCTACCTGACCAGCGAGCGTAGTCTGACCCGGAAGCTCACCGAAGCGATGATGGCGATGTTGCTGGAGCTGCATTACAGCAAGCAGGAAATTCTCGAGGCCTACCTCAACGAGGTGTTCGTCGGCCAAGACGGGCAGCGCGCGGTGCATGGTTTTGGCTTGGCCAGTCAGTTCTTCTTTGGCCAGCCACTGTCGGAACTGAAGTTGCATCAAGTGGCCTTGCTGGTGGGCATGGTCAAGGGACCGTCTTATTACAATCCACGACGCAACCCTGAGCGAGCCCTGGAACGCCGTAATCTGGTGCTTGATGTGCTGGAGCAGCAGGGCGTCGCCACACCCGAACAGGTCGCTGCCGCGAAGAAAATGCCGCTGGGGGTCACCACCCGCGGCAAATTGGCCGACAGCTCGTTCCCGGGCTTTATCGATCTGGTCAAGCGCCAGTTGCGTGAAGACTACCGCGACGAGGACTTGACTGAAGAAGGGCTGCGGATCTTCACCAGTTTTGACCCGATCCTGCAGATGAAGGCTGAAGCCTCGGTCACTGACACCTTCAAGCGTCTGGCGGGACGTAAAGGCGCCGATGCAGTGGAAGCGGCGATGGTCGTGACCAACCCGGAGACGGGGGAAGTGCAGGCGATGATTGGCAGTCGCCAGGCCAGCTTCGCCGGTTTCAACCGCGCGCTGGACGCCGTGCGACCGATTGGTTCGTTGATCAAGCCGGCGGTCTATCTGACCGCGCTGGAAAAACCGAGCAAGTACACGCTGACCAGTTGGCTGTCCGACGAGGCCTTTTCGGTCAAGGGCGCCGATGGGCAAGTCTGGAAACCGCAGAATTATGATCGGCGCTCCCACGGTACGGTGTTCCTGTACCAGGGCCTTGCGCACTCCTATAACTTGTCGACGGCGCGCCTGGGCCTGGAGTTGGGCGTGCCGAACGTGCTCAAGACTTTGGCGCGACTGGGTGTGAGTCGGGAGTTCCCGGCGTTCCCGTCGATGCTGCTGGGGGCGGGTGGCTTGACCCCGATGGAGGTGGCGACCATGTACCAGACCCTGGCCAACGGCGGCTTCAATACGCCGATGCGCGGGATTCGCAGCGTATTGACCGCAGAAGGGGAGCCACTCAAGCGTTACCCGTTCCAGATTCAACAACGCTTTGATCCGGCGTCCATTTATCTGGTGCAGAACGCCATGCAGCGGGTGATGCGCGAAGGCACGGGCCGCTCGGTCTACCGTACATTGCCGGCCAACCTGACGCTGGCCGGCAAGACTGGTACCAGTAACGACTCCCGGGATAGCTGGTTCGCCGGCTTCAGCCAGGACGTGCTCGCGGTGGTCTGGCTGGGGCGCGATGATAACGGCAAGACACCGTTTACCGGTGCTACCGGCGCGCTGCAAGTCTGGACCAGCTTCATGCACAAGGCTGACCCGTTGCCTCTGAACATGCCGCAGCCTGACAATATCGTCCAGGCCTGGATTGATCCCCATACCGGCCAGGGTTCCGATGCAAACTGCCCGGGCGCGGTACAGATGCCGTATATTCGCGGCAGCGAGCCGCCCGCCGGTCCCGCGTGCAACAGCGCAATTCCCGCAGACGCCGAGTCGGTGATGGATTGGGTCAAGGGCTGGATGAATTAAGCAAAGAGGGTTTCAAGTGAACAAGTGGATGATTCCAGCTATTACAACACTGGCTTTGCTCAGTGGCTGCTCCAGCGTGCAGCGCGGGTCCATCCCCGTGGTGGATTCCGGCACCGCCGTTTCCAATAATGACCGGATCTCGGCCACCGGTGGTTTTCGGCAGACCGTGACCACGCGTCCGACGGCGGCGACCACTCAAGCCGTCCCACAGGATTCGGGTGTGGTGGTGATGGTGCCAGGCGGCGGTGCGACCACCTCCGCACCGATCAGTACCCAACCGTTTACACCGGGGCCAATCACACCGGGTCCGGTGGATTCGGCGCCGATCCAGCCCAGCCCGGTCAATCAGGGCAGCTACAACCTGCCCTCGACGCCGAGTGGAATTCCCTCCGCCAATACCGGTGGCTTGTCGGCGGACGAGCAGTTGGACGGTCCAGTCCTGGCCTTGCTCACCACGGCCCAGCAACAACAGGCCGGCGGCGACTTGAATGGCGCATCGTCGAGTCTTGAGCGCGCTCAGCGCGTGGCGCCGCGTGAGCCGCAAGTGCTCTATCGCCTGGCGCAAGTACGCCTGGCCCAGGGCGATGCGCCGCAAGCCGAGCAGTTTGCGCGCCGTGGCCTGACACTGGCCAACGGCCGTCCGGACTTGCAGGCCAGCCTTTGGGGGGTAATTGCCCAGGCTCGCGAGAAGCAGGGCGATGCCGCCGGTGCGGCCCAGGCGCGTCAAAAGGCCAAGGTAAGCCTCTGATGGATGTGCGTTTTCCGGCGATTGCCGAACAACTGTTGTTGATCGAGCGTGAGCTGCGCCTGCAGGGCTGGTGGGATGAAGAGTCTCCCGGTGTCGAGGCGCTGAGCAGCGTCGAGCCGTTTTCGGTCGACACCCTGGACTTTCACCAGTGGCTGCAATGGATCTTCCTCGCTCGCATGAAGCAGATTCTCGAGCAGGACCTGCCGTTGCCGAATGCCTCGGGCATTCTGGAAATGGCCGAGATGGTCTACGCAGACCGGCCGAAAGAGAGCCAGGGCTTGCGCACGGCGCTGAAAAAATTCGATCAACTGATCGTCGACGCTGGTTAATTGCCTGACTGCCGGTTTTTCCGGCAGTCTTGCGCACATTTCTACCGCTTGACGACATTCAGGCGAGTTTTATCCCTCCTCAAACCTCTTTCTTATGCGTTCTCATGCGCTTAGATGGAAAAAAGCGCAATTATTGCTTGACTTGAAGGGGCTGAAACAGAAGAATCCAAAGTCCGCTGTAGAGGGACTGCCAGAAGCAGACCCACTCAGCAGATCATGAGGCGCACATCCGCGCCGACCTGTTACACCCGCAACGCGTTACCTCGCGCTGGGTGGGAAAAGCCCGCAACACTTGGGACGATCCCAATACTTGCTCAGTCAGTGCTGACGTAGTCGGCGACCACCGTCGCTCATGCTCTGTTGAGAAGTAAACCTATTAAGACCCGTCGGTTTTCAACGGACGGTATTCTGGCGTTTTAGAGGTGAACAACGTGGAGCTTTTATCTGGCGGTGAGATGCTCGTCCGCTTTTTGCGTGACGAAGGCGTCGATTATATCTACGGGTACCCGGGTGGTGCTCTGCTGCATGTCTACGACGCGCTGTTCAAGGAACCGGCTGTCAACCACATCCTGGTTCGCCACGAACAGGCCGCGACCCATATGGCTGACGGTTATGCCCGTGCCACCGGTAAAGCCGGCGTGGTACTGGTGACTTCCGGTCCAGGCGCAACCAATGCCGTGACCGGTATCGCGACTGCCTATATGGACTCCATTCCGATGGTGGTTATTTCTGGCCAGGTGGCAAGCACCATGGTCGGCACCGATGCATTCCAGGAAACCGACATGATCGGTATCTCCCGGCCGATCGTGAAACACAGCTTCATGATCAAGCATGCCTCGGAAATCCCGGACGTTATGAAAAAGGCGTTCTACCTCGCACAATCCGGTCGTCCGGGGCCTGTGGTGGTGGATATCCCTAAAGACATGACCAATCCGGCGGAAAAATTCGAATACGTATTCCCGAAGAAAGCCAAGCTGCGTTCCTACAGCCCGGCGGTTCGTGGGCACTCCGGACAAATCCGCAAGGCCGCGGAAATGCTCCTGGCGGCCAAGCGTCCGGTGCTTTACTCGGGCGGTGGGGTGATTCTGGGGGGCGGTTCCGCACCGCTGACCGAATTGGCCAAGATGCTCAACCTGCCGGTGACCAATACGTTGATGGGCCTGGGCGCATTTCCGGGTACCGATCGCCAGTTCGTCGGCATGCTTGGCATGCACGGCAGCTACACGGCGAACCTGACCATGCACCATGCCGACGTGATTCTTGCGGTCGGTGCGCGGTTCGATGACCGGGTAATCAATGGGGCGAGCAAGTTCTGCCCGAATGCCAAGATTATCCACGTCGACATCGATCCAGCGTCCATTTCCAAGACCATCAAGGCCGATGTGCCGATCGTGGGACCTGTGGAAAGCGTATTGAGCGAAATGGTTGCTGCGCTCAAGGACATTGGCGAGACACCGAACAAAGACTCTGTCGCCAGTTGGTGGAAGCAGATTGACGAGTGGCGCGGTGATCGTGGCTTGTTCCCTTACGACAAGGGAGACGGCAGCATCATCAAGCCGCAGACCGTTATCGAAACCCTGTGTGAAGTCACCAAGGGCGATGCCTTTGTCACTTCGGACGTGGGCCAGCACCAGATGTTCGCGGCGCAATACTACAAGTTCGACAAGCCTAATCGCTGGATCAACTCCGGCGGCCTGGGCACGATGGGCTTTGGTTTCCCCGCGGCCATGGGGGTGAAACTGAGCTTCCCGGACACTGATGTTGCGTGCGTTACCGGCGAAGGCAGCATCCAGATGAACATCCAGGAGCTGTCGACCTGCTTGCAATATGGCTTGCCGGTGAAGATCGTTTGCCTGAACAACGGTGTGCTGGGCATGGTTCGCCAATGGCAGGACATGAGCTACAACAGTCGTCACTCTCATTCCTACATGGAGTCGCTGCCGGATTTCGTAAAATTGGTTGAAGCCTATGGCCACGTCGGCATTCGCATCACTGATCTGAAGGATCTGAAGCCGAAGATGGAAGAGGCGTTCGCCATGAAGGATCGCCTGGTGTTCATCGATATCAAGGTCGACACCAGCGAGCACGTCTACCCGATGCAGATCAAAGACGGCTCTATGCGCGACATGTGGCTGAACAAGACGGAGCGTACCTAATCATGCGGCACATTATCTCCCTGCTTCTGGAGAACGAACCGGGCGCTCTGTCTCGTGTGGTCGGCCTGTTTTCGCAACGCAACTACAACATCGAAAGCCTGACTGTGGCCCCGACCGAAGACCCGACACTGTCGCGTCTGACATTGACCACGGTAGGGCATGATGAGGTGATCGAGCAGATCACCAAGAACCTCAACAAGCTGATCGAAGTGGTCAAGCTGGTCGACCTGTCGGAAAGTGCCCACATCGAACGTGAGTTGATGCTGGTCAAGGTCAAGGCCACGGGCGCCCAGCGTGCCGAGATCAAACGCACTACCGATATTTACCGCGGGCAGATCGTCGATGTGAACGCTAGCGTCTACACCGTCCAACTGACCGGTACCAGTGACAAGCTTGACAGTTTCATCCAGTCGATCGGAACAGCTTCGATTCTGGAAACGGTACGCAGTGGTGTCACCGGGATTGCCCGAGGCGACAAAGTACTCAGCATCTAACCCAAATTAGCGAATGGCCTTACGGCCTGGATATATAGAGGAACCTCATGAAAGTTTATTACGATAAAGATTGTGACCTGTCGATCATCCAGGGCAAGAAAGTCGCCATCATCGGCTACGGCTCCCAAGGTCACGCACAAGCTTGCAACCTGAAAGATTCCGGCGTTGACGTGACTGTCGGCCTGCGCAAGGGTTCGAACACCGTTGCCAAGGCTGAAGCCCACGGCCTGAAAGTGACTGACGTTGCTTCCGCCGTCGCAGCTGCCGACCTGGTCATGATCCTGACCCCGGACGAGTTCCAGTCTTCGCTGTACAAGAATGAAATCGAACCGAACATCAAGAAGGGCGCCACCCTGGCCTTCTCCCACGGTTTCGCGATTCACTACAACCAGGTTGTGCCGCGCGCTGACCTCGACGTGATCATGATCGCGCCGAAAGCGCCAGGCCACACCGTGCGTTCCGAGTTCGTCAAGGGCGGCGGTATCCCTGACCTGATCGCGATCTACCAGGACGCTTCGGGCAACGCCAAAAACGTTGCGCTGTCCTACGCCGCCGGCGTCGGTGGCGGTCGTACCGGCATCATCGAAACCACCTTCAAGGACGAGACTGAAACCGACCTGTTCGGCGAACAAGCCGTTCTGTGCGGCGGTACCGTTGAGCTGGTCAAGGCCGGTTTCGAAACCCTGGTTGAAGCTGGCTACGCGCCGGAAATGGCCTACTTCGAATGCCTGCATGAACTGAAGCTGATCGTTGACCTCATGTACGAAGGCGGTATCGCCAACATGAACTACTCGATCTCCAACAACGCCGAATACGGCGAGTACGTGACCGGTCCGGAAGTGATCAACGCCGAGTCCCGTCAGGCCATGCGCAATGCCCTGAAACGCATTCAGGACGGCGAGTACGCCAAAATGTTCATCAGCGAAGGTGCTACCGGCTACCCTTCGATGACCGCCAAGCGTCGTAACAACGCTGCCCACGGTATCGAAATCATCGGCGAGCAACTGCGCTCCATGATGCCGTGGATCGGTGCCAACAAGATCGTCGACAAAGCCAAGAACTAAGTCGGACGGATCAACGGAAAACGCGGCTTAGGCCGCGTTTTTTCGTTTGGGGGGCTGGTTCTGGTATAAAGCTGCATCGTTTGCGGTCGAACATTCGCCGCAAGTTTCTGTCGAATTTTTTTCACACCGTTGCAAGGTAAAGTCCATGAGCGAACGTCCCGAAGAGCCAAACCAGGCCTCTGACGCCGAAAGCCTGCTACCGATCGATGAGCATGTCGAGGAAGGGCATGATGCTGAAGGCCGTAAAGTCCGGCACCGTGGCATCTATCTTCTGCCAAACCTGTTCACCACGGCGAACCTGTTTGCCGGGTTCTACTCCATCATTAATTCCATGAGTGCCCAGAGCGCGCTGGCGGCCGGAGATGCAGCCAGCGCGAGCAAGTACTTTGGTTTTGCCGCAATCGCGATCTTTGTTGCCATGGTCCTTGATGGCCTGGATGGGCGCGTCGCACGGATGACCAATACCCAGAGTGCTTTCGGCGCCGAGTATGACTCGCTGTCGGACATGGTTGCCTTTGGCGTGGCGCCTGCGTTGCTGGCATTTGCCTGGGCGCTGGGTGATATGGGCAAAGTCGGCTGGATGGTGGCCTTCATCTATGTGGCGGGTGCCGCGTTGCGCCTGGCGCGCTTCAATACCCAGGTGGGTACCGCCGATAAACGCTATTTCATCGGCCTGGCCAGTCCGGCAGCGGCGGGTGTCGTGGCGGGGATTGTCTGGGCGTTCAGCGATTACGGAATCCAGGGTTCCAGAATGTCGTTCCTGGTTGCCTTGATGGTGGCGGCGGCGGGGATGCTGATGGTCAGTAACATCAAGTACAACAGCTTCAAGGAGCTGGACCTCAAGGGGCGCGTGCCGTTTGTTGCAATCCTTGCGGTGGTGCTGGTGTTCGCCGTGGTGTTCAGTGATCCGCCACGTATTCTGCTGCTGGTGTTCCTCGCGTATGCCGCGTCGGGCCCGGTGCAATACTTGCTGCATCTTCGCAGACGCAAAACATTGCCTTAATGTAATGTTCCCCATACTCCGCAGTCTATTGGTGCATCACCCTCCAAAACTGCGGAGTTGCCATGTTGATCAAAGTGCCCAAAGCTTCCGACTGCCACGAGTCGGAAGTGACCCCTGAATCCCTCTATTTTTCTCGTCGCAACCTGCTCGGTGGCGCGCTCGCAGGTATTGCCGCGAGCAGCCTTCCGCGCTGGGCCAGCGCCGACGAAGCTGCGCGTTATGCGGATGTAGCGCCCGGCAAGGCTCCAGACTGGTTTGCCGAAAAACTGCCGAGCACCCAGTGGCAGGCCGTTACCTTCAAGGACGAGGCTATTACACCGTTCAAGGACGCGACCCATTACAACAACTTCTATGAGTTCGGCACTGATAAAGGGGATCCGGCAGCCAATGCAGGATCGCTCAAGACCGAACCCTGGAGTGTGGTGATTGATGGTGAGGTCGCAAAGCCGGGGCGTTATGCCCTGGAAGACTTCATGAAACCCTATCAGTTGGAAGAGCGGATTTATCGGCTGCGCTGTGTCGAAGCGTGGTCGATGGTTATTCCGTGGATCGGTTTCCCGATCTCGGCCCTGCTCAAGCAGGTCGAGCCGACATCCAAGGCCAAGTACATTCGCTTCGAGACCCTGCAGGATCCGAAAAGCATGCCGGGGCAGCGCTCCGGTTTTGCCTTGATCGATTGGCCTTATGTAGAAGGGTTACGCCTGGATGAAGCGATGAATCCCCTGGCGATCCTGGCGGTGGGGATGTATGGCCGAGAGTTGCCCAATCAGAATGGTGCACCGTTGCGGTTGGTGGTGCCTTGGAAGTACGGCTTCAAGAGCATCAAGTCGATCGTGCGGATCAGTCTGGTCAGTGAGCAACCGAAAACCACCTGGCAAAGCATTGCCGCGGATGAGTATGGCTTTTATGCCAACGTTAATCCCACGGTTGATCACCCGCGCTGGACGCAGGCACGGGAACGTCGCCTGCCGAGTGGTTTGTTCAGTCCTAACGTGCGTGAAACGCAGATGTTCAACGGCTACTCCGAAGAAGTCGCTGCTCTCTATACCGGCCTTGACCTGCGGAAGAACTATTGATGCGTTACGCGATCTGGCGAGTCGGCGTGTTTATTGCGGCCTTGGTGTGGCCGTTGCTTTGGCTGTATGAGGCCTGGAGTTTTGCGCTTGGGCCTGACCCGGGCAAAGTGCTGGTGGATCGACTCGGCTTGGGTGTGCTGATTCTGTTGCTGATCACCTTGAGCATGACGCCTTTGCAAAAGCTGAGTGGTTGGGCGGGGTGGATCGCCGTACGACGGCAATTGGGATTGTGGTGTTTTGCTTATGTGGTGCTGCATTTGGCGGCTTACTGCGTGTTCATCCTGGGGCTTGATTGGTCGCAGTTGGGTGTGGAGTTGAGTAAGCGTCCCTACATTATCGTCGGCGCGTTGGGGTTCCTGGGGCTGTTGGCGTTGGCAGTAACCTCTAACCGCTACAGTCAGCGCAGGCTGGGCGTGCGTTGGAAGAAGTTGCATCGTCTGGTCTATGTGATTCTCGGGCTGGGTTTGTTGCACATGCTGTGGATCGTGCGTGCGGACCTCAAGGAATGGGTTATCTATGCCTCGATAGGGGCGCTGCTCCTGATCATCCGCGTGCCACCGGTGATGCGTCGAATCCCTCGTCTGACGGCTAAAAAGACTTCTTCTGCAACAAAAGCGTAATTAACGGTTGACGGCGAATTATATCTGTCTATAATTCGCCCCACTTCCGGTGCAGTCGAAACGGAAAACTCCTTGGTAAACAAAGAGTTATGCAGAATTCGACAGCGGCCTGCTTCAGATCACCGAAGCCTGGAAGGAGTTGCTGGGGCCAGGTTGTACGGCGCTATCAACGGTTCGATCTTCTCGGTCGAAAGCGGAGAAAAAGAGGTGTTGACAGCAGCGTATAACGCTGTAGAATTCGCCTCCCG
>NZ_JCAXED010000013.1:0-197537 GCF_059758795.1 Pseudomonas sp. GQ91 | reverse complement strand
CCGATGGCGATCAGTCAGTACCAGGTGCCCTGACTGACACACTGCTATCGGGAGCAAGCCCCCTCCCACATTGCCAGGCGTCCGTTCGTGGCAACCCCCTCCAAAACCGTGCGCTCCGTCACGGCGTCCCTTGCCGTGTTTGGCATCAAATCCGTTACGCGTTACCGTCACGCGACCTGCGCTTTCAGCAATGCGCCCATTCGCGCTCGCCCAAGGAATCAGGCGCGCATCGTGCAGGCAGATTCGGTTTGAACCTCCCAATCACTTCAAGGAAGACCCTGTGATCAAGCCCCTAGCTCTCGCTATCAGCGTCGCTGGCGTCCTGCTGGCCACCCAGGCCCACGCCTACGACTACGGCCAACACGCCAACCTCACCCTGGAAAAACTGATCACCGACTATCCCGGCCGTTATCGCGACACCGCCAATTTCGCCGGGGCCGCCAACTGGATGCAAAGCCAGATGGGCAGCGCCTATACCCTCAGTCGCCAGGACTTCACCTGGAACGCCGGCAGTCGCGCCTCGCAGAACGTGGTGGCCTACGCCGCCGGCACCCAGCCGCAATACGTGGTGATCGGCGCGCATTTCGATACCTATTTCGGCCGCCCGACCTTGCAAGGCCTCGACGACAATGGCTCTGGCGCGGGCGTGCTGACGGAAGTGGCAAAAAACCTCGGCGGACTGCCACTGGAGAACGGTCTGCAAATCGTCGGGTTTGGCGCCGAAGAGGAAGGCCTGCGCGGTTCCCGGGCGTTTGTCGAGGCGTTGAGCGCCAGCCAGCGTGCCAACATGCTGGCGATGATCAACCTCGACAGCCTGATCACTGGCGACCTGATGTACGCCCACGCCGGCCAGAACAGCACCGCCAACCCCGCGCTGGCATCACTGCGCGAGCACACCCTGCAGATCGCCAAGGAGCTGGGCATCAACCTGTTCACCAACCCCGGCCTGGACCCGCAATACCCCGCGGGTACCGGGTGTTGCAGCGATGGCGAAGCCTTCGAGGGGCTGAACATTCCGATCCTCTATGTCGAATCCACCAACTGGGAACTGGGCGACCTGGACGGTTACACCCAAACTGACAACCCGGCGATTCCCGGTGGCTCGACCTGGCACGACCCTGCCGAAGACAACCAGGATGTACTGACCAACGCCTTCGGCCAGGAACGCATCGATCAGCGCCTGCGGGACTATTCGCGCCTGCTCAGCCGTCTGGTGCTGGAGCTGACCAATGCCGACCTGATGGCGTCCACCGCCTCGGGCGGCGCGGTTGCGCGCAATATGCAGGACCACCTGCAGCGCCAGCACCAGGCCATGGTGCGCCTGCATGACCGTCGCTGGCTGACCCTGCAATCGGCCAGTCGTGAAGTGGGCAGTTTTGAGGGTGAAGTTGGCGTGGATGGCGAGTTCAACCCGGACAGCGGTTTCGATACCGTCCCCAATCCAGAAGCGCGGCGCCTTGGCCTGCATGCCTTGGGTGACTATCAACTCAGCAGCAGCCTGAACATCGGCGCCAGCCTCAGTTATCTGAATGGTCGTGACAAGCTTGAGCACCGCGGCAAGCTGGACAGCGACACCTGGCAAGCAGCGCTCTACGCCCTGCTGAACGATGGCGGCCCGGCCTGGCTGGCCGGCGACCTGAGCGTGGGCCACAGCCGCTTCGACTCACAGCGCAACCTGCGGATCCAGGCGAATGGCGGGCCGGTGTTGCTCGATCAGCAACTCACCGGCGAGACCGACGCCTTGTCCCTCGGCGCACGGCTGCTGGGGGGTTATGACTTCGACGTCGGCACAATCAAGACCGGGCCGTTTGCCGGGCTGGATTACAGCCATTACCGCCTCGATAAATTCCACGAAAAACAGCACCTGCGCACCGCCCTTGAGTATCAGCAGCAATCCTTCGACTCCTTGGAAGCCAGCCTCGGCTGGCGTGTGCGCGGTGCCGTCGCCCTGCCCCATGGTATGAGTCTGATGCCTTATGGAGACATTGCCTGGGTCAAGGAATTGGCCGACGGCCGGCTGGACGATCTCGCTCTGACCGCCCGCGCCGACGGCCAGGCACGCACCGCTCGGCTGGGCACGGTGGACAAGCGTTTTGGTCGCGCGCAACTCGGCAGCCAACTGGCGATCACCCCGCAGTTGGGCGTGTTTGCCGAGGTGAACGGCCGCCTGGGTCACGCCGAGGGCAGCCAGACCGGTTATTCGCTGGGCGTGCAGTGGATGTTCTGATCAGGGCTTTTTGAACACGTAAAACAGGTTCGGCTCACTGACCATGTAGAGCGTGCCATGGTCATCCATGGCAATCCCCTCGGCCTGGGGCACGCGCTTCTCCAGGCCATGGTGCCCTTTGAGCAACGACAAGGTGCTCAAAGGGCGACCGTCGATATCCAGTTCCAAGACCAGAAACGACTCATCGGAGAGTGCCAGCAGATGGCCGCTGCGCTCATCGTATTGCAGGCTCGACAGATCGCGCACAAACAGACCGGCATCGCGCTTGGGGTTGTTGACCACGTGTACGGAGTAAGTTTTTTCCGGTTTGAAGTGCGGAAAACCGTGCACTTCATAAATCAGCATCGGATCGCGTTCCTTAGCGACAAATAGGCGCTTGCCCACCGAATCGTAGGCCAGGCCTTCAAACCCCTTATTGCCGCTCAAATGCACACCGAGGGTCATTTGCTCGGCGTCGTCGGCGTCCAGGAACTGCGTGTCGTCTTCCAGGTGAATCTTGATCAGGCGCTGCTGACGTTCGTCACTGATCACGTAGGTATTTTCGCTGATGAACTCCACCGCCTCGGCATCGCCAAAGCCCACCAGATGAATACGCCGCACGATCTTGCCGTCCAGGGACAGCTCGATCAGCTCGGCGTTTTTATTGGTGACGGTGAACAGACTGCTGCGTACCGGATCGTAGGTCAGCGCCGAGACGTCCGCATCCAGGCCTTCGATCACTTGCGCCTCCAGCACCACCTG
This sequence comes from Pseudomonas sp. GQ91, assembly GCF_059758795.1. NCBI lineage: Bacteria > Pseudomonadati > Pseudomonadota > Gammaproteobacteria > Pseudomonadales > Pseudomonadaceae > Pseudomonas > Pseudomonas sp. GQ91. Next base: position 194,569 of record NZ_JCAXED010000013.1, on the reverse strand, counting down.
ATAGTCCGCCAGGCCAATGGCGCGCGCATCCACTGGATGACGCGAGACTTGCCAGTTGAACCAGGCGCGCTCGAACAGACGAAACTGCTGCGCGACCACCCCGGCCGCAACAAGGGCGATCAGCAACAGGATAAAAAAGGCAGGTTTGGGACGGGCAAGTCGACGCATGGGAGCGGGCTCAAAGTGAAAACTGGCGAATAGATATCACGGCCGCCTGAATTTAAACTTAAACGCACCTGGCTGTCTGGTGAATGCCGCTCATAGAGAAAGTTCTGACGTAATCAGTCGTTACTTCTGTCGTTCGAAACGATAGAACAGGTTAGGTTCGCTGACCATGTACAACGTGCCGTTTTCATCCATGGTCACGCCTTCGGCGCGCGGGATGGTGTCCTTCAAACCGTTGAAACCGCCGAGCAGCGTCATGAAGCTGACTTGCTCGCCTTTCTCATCCAACTCCAGCAGCAGATGGGAGTCGGCCGACAGCACCAGCCAATGACCGGTACGCGGGTCGACACTCAGGGCTGAAAGGTTGCGCATGTCCAGCTCGGAGCTGGGCAGCTTTTGCTTATCCCCGGCCAGGGTCTGGCTGCCGTCGCTTTTCCAGGTAAACAAGGCCGCCGGCCGTTCTTCACCCAGCACCAGTTGCTGATTGCGCTTGTCCCAGGCGACCGCTTCAAAAGCCTTGTTCTGATCCTTGGAAGGGCCCAGGTCGTAGGTCGGGAAGTCCGCGAAGGCCAATTGCCGAGTATCGGCATCGACCTTGACCAGGGTCAGGGTGTGCATGCGCTCATCGACAATCGCCAGCACGCCGTTTTCCATCACGCTCACGCCTTCCGGGTTGTTCCAGCCGACCAGGGGCATCTTGCGCAACACATCCCCTTGCAAGTTCAGTTCTACCAGAAAGGGTTTTTTGCCCATCACCGAGAACAAGGTCTTGGTCTGCGGGCTGTAGGCCAGGTCCGAAGCTTCGTCCTTTTCCATCCCCGGCAACAGCTTGGCATCGATGACCGTCTGATAGTCGGGGAGCCAGACACTTTCCTTGCGCTCGACCGGGCTTTCAAAGCCTTCCAGTATCCACAGCACACCGCGATCATCCCAATGCATTGCCCAGGCAACGCCATACAGGACGGCCCCGGCCAGCAACAGCCAGGAATACCAGCGCAAGCTTACGCGCGGGCGACGCGTGGATTTCACCGAAGGGAGCGGTACGGCCATGGCGAGCTTTCCAGAAAGTCAGCAAAGGGAAAGAGCACAGGAGCCGCAGGTTCGTGTGCCAAAGGCGGAAGATTATCCGGATGGTGTGTGAAAAAAATGCAAAACCCACCGCTTTTGTGGCGAGGGGGCTTCCCCCTCGCCACAGGTCGGCATTCAGCGCACGCTGCTTTCGAAGCGGCTCACGCCCGGCAACTCCACCACCAGCTCGTCACCCACATTCAGCGGACCTACACCCGCCGGGGTTCCGGTAAGGATTACATCACCCGCCTGCAGCGAAAAGCAGCCGGCCATGTGCTGGATCATCGGGACAATCGGGTTGAGCATTTGTGCGCTGTTGCCATCCTGGCGCACTTCGCCATTGATGGTCAGGCGAATGCCGATGTCGGTGATATCGGCAAAGCTGCTACCCACCACGAATGGCGCGATCACCGCCGCACCGTCGAAGGATTTGGCGATTTCCCACGGCAGGCCCTTGGCCTTGAGTTCGGCCTGTTTGTCCCGCAGGGTCAGGTCCAGGGCCGGGGCGAAACCGGAGATAGCGTCCAGCACTTCTTCGCGGCTTGGCTGGGTGGACAAGGGCTTGCCGATCAGCACGGCGATTTCCGCCTCGTAATGCACCGAGCCACGCTCGGCGGGAATGGCGAAGCCGCCCTCCATCGGCACCACGCAACTGCCTGGCTTGATAAACAGCAAGGGCTCGGTCGGCACCGGGTTATCCAGTTCCTTGGCGTGTTCGGCGTAGTTACGCCCGATGCACACCACTTTGCCCAAGGGAAAATGAATGTTGGTCCCATCAACGTACTTGTGCTGATAGCTCATTGACCGCGTCCTCTCTGGTGACGGTTAAACAGCGAAGATCTTGCCTGGGTTCATGATCCCGTTCGGGTCAAACACCGCCTTCACTGCCTTCATGTATTCGATTTCCACTGGCGAACGGCTGTAGGTCAGGTAATCGCGCTTGGTCATGCCCACGCCGTGCTCGGCGGAGATCGAACCGTTGTACTTCTCGACGGTTTCAAACACCCACTTGTTCACGGTAGCGCACTTGGCGAAGAACTCGTCCTTGCTCAGGTTTTCAGGCTTGAGGATATTCAAGTGCAGGTTGCCGTCGCCAATGTGACCGAACCAGACAATTTCGAAGTCTGGATAGTGTTCGCCGACAATAGCGTCAATTTCTTTCAGAAATGCCGGCACCTTTGAAACGGTGACCGAAATATCATTTTTGTACGGCGTCCAGTGGGAAATCGTCTCGGAAATGTACTCGCGCAGCTTCCACAGGTTGTGCAGCTGGGTTTCGCTCTGGCTCATCACGCCATCCAGCACCCAACCTTGTTCGACACAGTGCTCGAAGGTTTCCAGGGCGTGGTTGGCCACCTCTTCCGTGGTGGCTTCAAATTCCAGCAACGCGTAGAACGGACACTCGGACTCGAAGGGCGCCGGTACATCGCCACGGGCGAGCACCTTGGCCAAGGCCTTGTCGGAGAAGAACTCGAAGGCAGTCAGGTCCAACTTGTTCTGGAAGGCGTGCAATACCGGCATGATCGAGTCGAAATCAGCCGTGCCGAGCACCATCGCGGTAAGGTTCTTCGGCGCGCGATCCAGGCGCATGGTCGCTTCGACCACAAACCCCAGCGTGCCTTCAGCGCCAATAAACAGCTGGCGCATGTCGTAGCCGGTCGCGTTCTTGATCAAGTCCTTGTTCAATTCCAGCAGATCGCCCTTGCCGGTGACCACCTTCATGCCGGCCACCCAGTTACGGGTCATGCCGTAGCGAATCACCTTGATCCCGCCGGCATTGGTACCGATATTGCCGCCAATCTGGCTGGAACCGGACGATGCGAAATCCACCGGGTAATACAGGCCTTGTTCCTCGGCGACGTTCTGCAACTGCTTGGTCACCACGCCTGGCTGGCACACGGCGGTGCGATCGGTGAGGTTGACGTCGAGAATCTGGTTCATGTAGTCGAACGACACCACCACTTCGCCATTCGCCGCAACCGCAGCGGCCGACAGGCCGGTACGACCACCGGACGGCACCAGCGCCACCTGGTGCTGATTGGCCCAGCGGACAATGGCCTGCACCTGCTCGGTGGTCTTGGGGAAGACAATGGCCACGGGGGCCGGGGCGAAATGCTTGGTCCAATCCTTGCCGTAAGCATTCAGGGAGTCGGCATCGGTCAGGACTTTGCCAGGCTCAACCAGGGTCTTCAGCTCATCAATCAGGGCAGGATGGGTCATCGACAGAACTCTCGAACAATTCATGGTCATCCTGAGAACGCTTCACGTCGCAGGAATGGGTGTTTAGCGGGGCACCTATGCTAGCATACCGCCCCCGCAGGACAGAGCCCAAGGGCGTTTCTGCGGTGACGGCTTTCCTGCCGTCCGGGTCAGCTTGCGCTGCTCGATTCCCTGCCATTTTTCTCCGGGATACAGGTTTACGCAGATGAGCAAGACTTCTCTCGATAAGAGCAAGATCAAGTTCCTTCTTCTGGAAGGCGTCCACCCATCGGCCGTCGACGTCCTTAAGGCCGCCGGGTACACCAGCATTGAGTACATCACCAGCTCTCTGCCGGAATCCCAGCTCAAGGAAAAGATCGCCGACGCGCACTTTATCGGCATTCGCTCCCGTACCCAGCTGACCGAAGAGGTCTTCGACCACGCCAAGAAACTGGTAGCGGTCGGCTGTTTCTGCATCGGCACCAACCAGGTCGATCTCAATGCAGCGCGCGAGCGCGGTATCGCGGTGTTCAACGCACCGTACTCCAACACCCGTTCCGTTGCGGAACTGGTCTTGGCCGAGGCCATCCTGCTGTTGCGCGGTATCCCTGAGAAGAACGCTTCCTGCCACCGTGGCGGCTGGATCAAGAGTGCGGCCAACTCCTTCGAAATCCGCGGTAAAAAGCTGGGTATCGTCGGTTACGGCTCGATCGGCACGCAATTGTCGGTATTGGCCGAAGGCCTGGGCATGCAGGTGTTTTTCTACGACACCCTGACCAAGCTGCCATTGGGCAACGCCACGCAAGTGGCGAGCCTGACCGAGCTGCTGGGCATGTCCGACATCGTGACCCTGCACGTTCCGGAAACCGCTGAAACCCAGTGGATGATTGGCGAGAAGGAAATCCGTGCAATCAAGAAAGGCGGGATCCTGATCAATGCCGCACGCGGTACGGTGGTCGAGCTGGATGCCCTGGCCGACGCGATCAAGGACAAGCACCTGATCGGCGCCGCCATCGACGTCTTCCCGGTTGAGCCACGCTCCAACGACGACATCTTCGAAAGCCCGCTGCGTGGCCTGGACAACGTGATCCTGACCCCGCACATCGGCGGTTCCACCGCTGAAGCCCAGGCCAATATTGGCCTGGAAGTGGCCGAGAAGCTGGTCAAGTACAGCGACAACGGTACCTCGGTGTCCTCGGTCAACTTCCCGGAAGTGGCGCTGCCGGCTCACCCTGGCAAGCACCGCCTGTTGCACATCCACCAGAACATTCCGGGTGTGATGATGGAGATCAACAAGGTCTTCGCGGAAAACGGCATCAACATTTCCGGCCAGTTCCTGCAGACCAACGAGAAAGTCGGCTACGTCGTCATCGACGTCGACGCCGAGTACTCCGATCTGGCGCAAGAGAAGCTGCAGCACATCAACGGCACTATCCGTAGCCGCGTGCTTTTCTAAGAAGCCTGCAGGAGCGGGCTTGCCCGCGGAAAACGTTAACGATGACGCGTGCATCCCGGGTGCACGCGGCGCCCTCGGGTTTTTCGCGAGCAAGTTCGCTCCTACAAGATCAGCGACCAGCGCCGCCATAAAAAATGGGAGACCCGCAGGGGCCTCCCATTTTTTTGTCTGAACAAATCTTACTTGACGTTAACCGTGATGACTTTCGAAGCTACAGTCGGCTCGAATTGCATGTGCAGTTTGTCGCCGGCGACCAATTGCAACGTGTGCTTGCCTGGAGCAAGGGTCACTTCGGTTTCAGTCTGAGCCTTGCCGTAGTGGATCACGGTGTCGGTGGCGGGGATCGGAAGGCTGGCATCCGGCAGTTCTTTCTGGTCGATCAGCAAGTGATGATGACCGGTGCCTGGCGCCTGATCAGTGGCGGGAGCCAGCTTCAGGCCTTCCATGGCGAATTTCACGGTGAAGGTTTTATCCACGGTAGCGCCATCTTTCGGCGAAACGATGGACACTTCAGCACCTGCTGGTGACGCGCTGCGCGGAATACCGTCAGCCGCGCTTGCGAGCATCGAAGCCCCCAGCAGCAGGCTGGCCAGGGTTGCACGAGACAAAATGGCTTTCATTAACTTCTCCAGTTTTTCTGTGAAATCTGTAGGGTTGTGACAACTTAGTGACGAAACGTTGTCCAAGGCACTCAACACCATAGCAAAGCGGGCCTGAACGGCGCCTCGCACCTTCGAATCCTTTAGGAGTGACCATGCGCTTTTTGCCTGGCCTGTTACTTTTGCTTCCTCTCATGAGCCCTTTGGCTCACGCCGAAATGTTCGATGATGTGTTTGATCGCGGAGAGTTGCGCATCGCTCTGGAAGCCAACACGCCGCCCTTCAACTTCAAGGAAGGCGACAAACTCACCGGCTTCGAGGTGGAACTGGGTGAACTGCTGGCCCAGGAAATGGACGTACGTGCGTCTTTTATCACCACCGATGACACCGATTTGCTGCCTGGCGTCGAGAGCGGCAAGTACGACGTGGCGATCAACCATATCGCTGTGACTCCTGAACTGCAGGATCGTTTCGATTTCAGCGAGCCTTACAGCTATTCCAAAGCCCATCTGATTGCGCCCAAGCCGGAAAAGCGCCGGCTGAGCAGCCTTGATGCAATCAACGGCAATCAATTCGTCAGACCGCCACGTCCCCCTGAAGGCGTGGACCTGCGCAGCCAGGTCACCACCCGACAACCCGCCGGACAAGACCCGACCTTGAGCTTGGCGATCCCGTTCCAGAAAGGCAATCCGGCCTTCAAGTCGAGCCTGGACAAGGCGCTGCAGCGGATCAGGGCCGATGGACGGCTGACGGCGCTGTCGCAGAAATGGTTCGAGACAGACATGAGCAAGCCGGCGAAGCCCTGAAACGACGACGAATATCGGTTGGCATAAGCTTTCGTGGATACCCTGACCGAGCGCGCCTCCCGTAGCTGTCGAGCCTTGGCGAGGCTGCGTGCACGTGTGCGAATGCGCGACAAGCGTTGCTCAAGCCGGGTTGGAGAGATGCGCCAGCGCCTGTGCGGCCGCGGGCAATTCCAGCTCGCTGAAGACCTGCACGCCATGGCGTTTGAGCAAGGCTGCCGTGACCCCTTCGCCGCTGACCTTCACGCCGCTGAATGTGCCGTCATAGGTCAGCAGGTTGCCGCATGACGGGCTGTTGGCCTTGAGCACGGCGATGCGGATGCCGTGACGTTGCACTAATGCCAGGGCCTGACGGGCCCCGTCCAGGAAAGCTTGGCTGACATCCTCACCCGCCGCCGTCACCACCTGAGCGCGCCCGTCCCAGACGTCGACGCCCTGGCCACCGGGTATTTCGGCCGCCGGTCGTGGTGTCGGCAAACCACCTGCCACCTCCGGGCATACCGCAACCACCCGGCCTTCGGCCTGCCACGCGGTCAATTGCTCAAAGGGCCCGCTGGCACCAGCGTCGTAGCGCACCCGATGCCCCAACAGGCAGCGGCTGACCAGAATCTTTTGCATCCTCAAAACGGCTCGTTGCCGCGCCGACGAAACCAGCCCGTCAGGGACAGGCGCTCGCGACTGGCAGGCAAGACTTCATGGGGCATTTCACCCGACAGGAACACCACCAGGCAACCGCCGATGGGATCCACATCGTATTCCACGGTATTTTTGAGGTACATGCGCAACTGGCCGCCATGTTCAGGCAACCAGGCGTCATTCAGGTAAAGCACCGCCGAGACCATCCGCCGGTCATCATCGCGAAAACGGTCGACATGCTTGAGGTAAAACGCCCCGGGCGGGTACATCGCGAAGTGACATTCGAACTCTTCCAGCCCGAGGAACAAGCCTCGGTTCATCGCCAGGCGCAGGTTATCCATCAATTCCAGATAGCGGTCGCATATCGCCGCCTGGCCGGGCTCCAGCCATTGGATATGGTCACCACGAATACCCTCGCGAATCTCCTGGGCCGGGCCGCGCCCGACCGCCGCCGGCGCCAATTCACCTTCGGCGGCACGTTTACGGCACTCAGCCGCCAGTTCCAGGGTCAGAGCCTCTGGCAGGAAGATGTTTTGCTGCGACCAGCCTTTCACGGCCAGGTCGTCGACGATGCTTAGCAGCACCGGGTGATCAGAGGGTATGGGCATGGCGCGCATAGTATCCATACGCCTGTGAATCCGACAGAGCCGCTGAGCGTCTAAATACACATTAGTCAGGTAACTGATAGGACTTCTCGACAAATCCTACGCCCGACACGGACAATAGTGGCCGACTGACAGGAGTCCTTATGCGTCGTTTGTTTTTATCCTTGCTGATGTGTTGCGTGTTGCCCGCCTGGGCAGACAGCTATGACCAGTTGTACACGGTCGCCGGCTGGCCAGAACAGCGTGCGCATTTCAATGACGCCTTGAATGCCGCCCAGCAGCGTTACCGCAACAGTCTGCCGCCGGCGGTGTACCAGGCGCTGGTGGATAACAGCAACCAACGCTTCGCGCCCCAGGCCATGGATCAGCGAGCCGAAGCGCAGCTGCGCAAGCACTTGGCGGACCCCAAGCCGGCACTGGATTTTTTCCAGTCGCCCCTGGGCCGCAAGATCGTCGCCGCAGAGTTATTGGCGACGCGCCGTGATCAACTGGCAAAAAATGCCCGTGGTCTGCCCCAGATCCAGGCCGATGCCACCCGCAGCCTGATCATCGGCCATCTGGCCCAAGCCCTGCCCGCCCGAGAAGCCGGTGCGGAGGTCAGCCTGGCGATTGCCGGCGTGGCGGCCGACAGCCTCAGCCAAATGATTCCCGGCCTGCTCGGCGGCGGCCAGGCGCAAAGTATGCTGAACGGCCAGCGTGAGCGGTTGATGCAGCAGATCGGCAATGATTTGAACAACACATTGTTGTACGTCTACCGGGACCTGTCTGACCCGGAGCTGGAAGAGTTCGCAACCTTCGCCGAATCGCCGGAAGGCAAGGCGTATTACCAAGCAGCGCTGGCAGCGATCCGCGCCGGCCTGGCGGTCGGCCAAAGCACCTCCAGCCTGGCCCCCTGACGCCCCTCCCCCTGTAGGAGCGAGCTTGCTCGCTCCTACAGGGGGAGGGTTATTTCAGGTGGTCGGTGAGGAACTTGAAGTATTGCTCGCGGATTTCAGGCAACTCATTTGCCAAGTGATGCCGCCCACGCGGCACCATCAGGATCTGCGGCTGATCAAACTTGCTCCGCAACACCTGCAAATTATGCCGCCAATCCACCGTCATATCCTCCTCGCCCTGCACGATCAGTGGCCGCCGCGCACTGCGCGGCGCGGCCTCGATGCGCTTGATCCAGCGCCCCAGCGCGCCCACCCAGGCGGTCGGCAGTTGCCGTGGCTGCAATGGATCGGCTTCCAGGAATGGCCGAAACGCCGGGTCGTTGCTGTTATCGCTGAAACGTCGGGCAATGCCTTTGACGAACGGCTTGAGCAGGTGATAACTGAGCTGTGACCAGCCCCAGGCTCGCGGGCGCACCAGCGGCGACAACAGGAATATCTGGCCTTGCGCCGGACTGCTCGCGCCATGATTGAGCAGATGGTCCACCACAATCGCTCCACCGGTGCTTTGTCCGAACAGGTGCCAGGGCTGGGGCAGCTGCAACGCGTCCGCCTGCTCGAACAGCCCTTGCACCACGGCTTGGTAGACCGCGAAATCATCGATGCTGGCACGCTCGCCACTGGACAGGCCATGCCCCGGCAAGTCACAGGCAATCACTACGAAACCCTGATCCAGGCCCCACTCCACCACGCTGCGGTACAGCCCCATGTGGTCGTAGAAACCGTGAAACAGAAACAGGCTCGCCACCGGTTGCGCGGGCCACCAGACCTGACTGACCACCTCAAAGCCGTCGATATCAAATCGTCCCAGGCGGCTGACCACCGGCTCCTTGCGTGTCGCCAGATCCAGGCCATAGAAACGTTGATAGACCCGGGCCTCGACCGAAAGCGCTTGCGCATCCACCAGGGGCCGCAAGCTTTCGCGCAGGTGATCGGGGTCAAAGGTCACGGGCATAAGAAGTTCCAGACTAAGGCTCAACGCACTGAACAGGTTTTATCGAGCTGCGATATTCATCTGTCAGGGCAAGCATGGCAAGCTACGCGACCGTCGAGGATCGATCCGAATGCGAAAACCCTACCGCACCGCCCTGTTGGCCAGCCTGCTCATCCTGCTCTGCGGCGCCGTGCTGTGGGCCGCGTATGACTGGTTCCAGGGTCGCTACCTGCGGGCTTTCAGCCAACACACCGCAGTGTTTTCCGGAGACATGCTCACACTGCCCGAGCCTCTTGCAGGTCCCGGCCCCATTCGCCTGGTGCATTTCTGGGACCCGGCCTGCCCGTGCAATGTCGGCAACCAGCAGCACCTCAGCGAATTGATTGAACAGTACGCGCCCCAAGGCGTGGAGTTCTATGCCCTGCAAAAAGCCGGCAGCCACGGCCAACTGCCCGCGACCCTCGGCGCAATGACCCTACTCAGCGCCTTGCCCGGCGCCGAGCAGGTCCCCGCCAGCCCGGCCGTCGGCATCTGGGATCGCAACGGCAAGCTGGCGTATTTCGGTCCTTACAGCGAGGGACTGACCTGTAATTCGAGCAACAGCTTTATCGAGCCGATCCTGCAAGCACTCAACAGCGGGCGCGAGGTGAACGCTATCCACACCCTGGCAGTTGGCTGCTATTGTTCGTGGCCTAAAGACCTGTAGCCCGTCGCCCTCTTTACTAAGGATTGTTCATGAAGCGCGTCTTGTCGGTTCTCGCCGCCCTGCTGGTATTGATCGCCCTTGGCGCCGGCTGGTACGTCTACAGCAAGCAACCGACCCGTCAGGGCACCGTGCAGTTGGCCAACCTGCAAGGCCCGGTCAGCGTGCGTTATGACGATCGCGGCGTGCCGCATATTCGTGCCGGGAACGAAGCCGATCTGTATCGCGCGCTGGGTTACGTGCACGCCCAGGACCGGTTGTTCCAGATGGAAATCATGCGCCGCCTGGCCCGGGGCGAACTGGCCGAAGTGCTGGGCGCCAAGTTGCTGGACACCGACAAGCTGTTTCGCAGCCTGCGCATCCGCGACCGCGCCACCACCTACGTGGCCCAGATGGATCGCCAATCACCGCACTGGAAGGCCTTGCAGGCGTATCTGGACGGAATCAATCAGTATCAGGACACCCACGCCCGCCCCATGGAGTTCGACGTGCTGGGCATCCCCAAGCGCCCGTTTACCGCCGAAGACTCCATCAGCATCGCCGGGTATCTGGCCTACAGCTTCGCTGCGGCCTTTCGTACAGAACCTCTGCTGACATACGTACGCGATCACCTGGGCAGCGACTACCTGAGCGTATTTGACCTCGAGTGGAAACCCAAGGGTGACCTCGGCCTCGGCGCCGGTGATTGGCAAGACCTCGGCGCCATCGCCCGCCTCAGCGAGCAGGCCCTGGCCGAGAATGGCCTGCCGCAATTCGAGGGCAGCAACGCCTGGGCCATCAGCGGCAATCGCACCAAGAGCGGCAAGCCTCTGCTGGCGGGCGATCCGCATATCCGCTTCGCGGTGCCTTCGGTGTGGTACGAGGCCCAGTTATCGACGCCTGACTTTGAACTCTACGGCTATCACAATGCCCTGGTGCCGGTGGCGTTCCTGGGACACAACCAGGCGTTCGGCTGGAGCCTGACCATGTTTCAAAACGACGATCTCGACCTGATCGCCGAAAAGCTCAATCCGGACAACCCCAACCAGGTCTGGTACCACGACCAGTGGGTCGATATGTCCAGCAGCGAACAACAGATTGCCGTCAAGGGCCAGGCGCCGGTGACGCTGACCCTGCGCCAGTCGCCCCACGGTCCGATTATCAATGACGTGCTCGGCGCCAGTTCCGGCAAAACGCCGATTGCCATGTGGTGGGCGTTCCTGGAGACCGAGAACCCGATCCTCGACGGTTTCTACCAGCTCAACCGCGCCGACACTCTGGTCAAGGCGCGAAAGGCCGTGACCAAGATCCACGCGCCGGGGCTCAACATTGTGTGGGCCAACGCCAAGGGCGACATCGGCTGGTGGGCGGCGGCTAAGTTGCCGGTCCGCGCAGCCGGGGCCAGCGCCGGTTTTATCCTCGATGGCAGTAAGCCTGAGGCCGACAAACCGGGCTTCTACCCGTTCAGCGCCAACCCGCAGGAAGAGAATCCGGCACGCGGCTACGTGGTTTCGGCCAACGCCCAGCCGGTGTCGCCCAGCGGCCTGCAGATCCCCGGCTATTACAACCTGGCCGACCGCGGCCAGCAGTTGAATACGCAATTGAGCGACAACCGCGTGAAATGGGATGTGGAAAACAGTCAGGCCTTGCAACTGGGCACCACCACCGCCTACGGGCCACGCTTGCTGGCTCCGCTGCTGCCGGTGCTGCGTGAGGTGGTCAAGGACCCGGCCGAATTGAAGCTGGTGGACCAACTGGCGGCCTGGAAAGGCGATTACCCGGTGACTTCCATCAGCGCGACGTTATTCAACCAGTTGCTGTTCGACCTTGCCGACGTTGCCATGCATGACGAACTGGGCGACGAGATGTTCAAGACCTTGCTCACCACGCGCGTGATCGACGCCGCCCTGCCACGCCTCGCGGCGGCGGCCGACTCGCCGTGGTGGGACAACCGCGCCACAGTGCCCAAGGAGAGCCGCGCCGATAGCGTCAGGCTCGCCTGGCAAGCCAGTCTGAAACACCTCAAGGCCACTTTCGGCGACGACCCGACGCAATGGCGGTGGGGCAAGGCGCATACCTTGACCCATGGACATCCGCTGGGCTCGCAGAAGCCCTTGAATCAGCTCCTCAATGTCGGGCCCTTCGCCGCTCCTGGCAGCCATGAAGTGCCGAACAACCTGTCCGCCGCCATCGGCCCGGCGCCGTGGCCAGTGACCTATGGTCCTTCCACCCGACGCTTGATCGACTTCGCCGACGCCGCCCACGCACTGACCATCAATCCGGTGGGACAAAGCGGCGTGCCGTTCGACAAGCACTACGCCGACCAGGCCGAGGCGTATATCGAGGGCGGGTATGAGCAGGCGCATTCCGATGAGGAGGAAGTGCTGGCCAATACCCGCAGTACGCTCAAGTTACTGCCAGCCAGAGCTCCCGAATAAACCCGGCGAAGGGGGAAACCTCTGCGGTAATGGGTTTGTTCTGTGGCGAGGGGGCTTGTCCCCCGTTGGGCTGCGCAGCAGCCCCAAAAAAGCCTACCACCCCCCTCTTCAGGTGCCTGGTTTTGGGGGCTGCTGCGCAGCCCAACGGGGGACGAGCCCCCTCGCCACAAGAGAGTTTGTCATCCTTCAGGGGTGTTAGACCGGCGCTGGGGCGCGGCCCGGCGGCTGAAGGGCGGGTATGAGCAGGCGCATTCCGATGAGGAGGAAGTGCTGGCCAATACCCGCAGTACGCTCAAGTTACTGCCAGCCAGAGCTCCCGAATAAACCCGCCGAAGGGGGAAACCTCTGCGGTAATGGGTTTGTTCTGTGGCGAGGGGGCTTGTCCCCCGTTGGGCTGCGCAGCAGCCCCAAAAAAGCCTACCAACCCCTCTTCAGGAGCCTGGTTTTGGGGGCTGCTGCGCAGCCCAACGGGGGACGAGCCCCCTCGCCACAAGAGAGTTTGTCATCCTTCAGGGGTGTTAGACCGGCGCTGGGGCGCGGCGCGCATCCGGTTGTTTCCAACCGTCCGCTGCCGCTTCTTCGATGGCCTGCTGGATCGCTTTCTTGCGACGCTCTTCGGCCCGGCGGCTGAAGAACCACACCAGGAAGGTCACCAGTGACACCGCCAACAGGATCAGGCTGGCCACGGCATTGATCTCGGGTTTTACCCCCAGGCGCACAGCCGAGAACACTTCCATCGGCAACGTGGTAGAACCCGGCCCCGATACGAAGCTGGCCAATACCAGGTCATCCAGGGACAGCGCGAAGGACATCATCCCGCCCGCCGCCAGCGACGGTGCAATCATCGGGATGGTGATCAGGAAGAACACCTTCCACGGCCGCGCGCCCAGATCCATCGCCGCTTCTTCAATCGACAGGTCCAGTTCACGCAAGCGCGCCGACACCACCACCGCCACATACGCCGCACAGAATGTGGTGTGGGCGATCCAGATGGTGAGGATGCCCCGTTCCTGGGGCCAGCCGATCATCTGCGCCATCGCCACGAACAGCAGCAACAACGACAGACCGGTGATCACTTCGGGCATCACCAGCGGTGCCGTCACCAGGCCGCCGAACAGCGTACGCCCCTTGAACTGGTTGATACGCGTCAGCACAAACGCCGCCAACGTACCCAGCGCCACCGCGGCCACCGCTGTGTAGCAGGCGATTTCCAGGGAACGGGCAACCGAACCCATCAATTGGGTGTTATCCAAAAGACCGACATACCACTTGATCGACCAGCCGCCCCACACCGTCACCAGCTTCGATTCGTTGAACGAATAGATCACCAGGATCAGCATCGGCAGGTAGATGAACAGCAGCCCTACGACCAGCATGAAGCTGGAGAAACTGAAGCGCTTCATACCTTGCCCTCCATCTCTTTGGCCTGGCTGCGGTTAAATAGGATGATCGGCACGATCAGGATCGCCAGCATCACCACCGCCAGGGCAGACGCCACCGGCCAGTCACGGTTGTTGAAGAATTCCTGCCACAACACTTTACCGATCATCAGCGTTTCCGGACCGCCCAGCAGTTCGGGGATCACGAACTCGCCCACTACCGGGATAAACACCAGCATGCAGCCGGCGATAATGCCGTTCTTGGACAGCGGCACGGTGATTTTCCAGAAACTGTTGAAGGTGCTCGAGCCCAGGTCGGATGCGGCCTCCAGCAAGCTCTGGTCATGTTTGACCAGGTTGGCGTACAGCGGCAGGATCATGAACGGCAGGTACGAATAGACCACACCGATATACACCGCGATGTTGGTGTTGAGGATCTGCAACGGCTCGTTGATCAACCCCATGGACATCAGGAAACCGTTGAGCAAACCGTTGTTGCTGAGGATGCCCATCCACGCATACACACGGATCAGGATCGCCGTCCAGGTCGGCATCATGATCAGCAGCACCAGCACGGTTTGCATTTCCTTGCGCGCGGTGGCGATGCCGTAGGCCATCGGGTAGCCGATCAGCAGGCACAGCAACGTGCTGAAAAATGCCATTTTCAGCGAGCCGAGGTACGCGGCGATGTACAGGTCATCGCCCGCCAGCAAACTGTAGTTGGCCAGGTTCAGCACCAATTGCAGCTTCTGCTCAACGTAGGTGTAGATCTCGGTGTAAGGCGGAATCGCCACGTCGGCTTCGGCAAAGCTGATCTTCAAAACAATGAAGAACGGCAGCGCGAAAAACAGAAACAGCCACAGGAACGGAATCCCGATGACCACCTGCTTGCCACTGGGGACTATGCGGTGCAGGCGCCGCTTGAATTTGCGCATGTTCATGAGCGCAGTACCACGCCGCTGTCGTCTTCCCACCACACGTAAACCTGGTCACCCCAGGTTGGCCGCTGGCCACGGCGCTCGGCGTTGGCGACGAAGGACTGCACCAGCTTGCCGCTCGGCAACTCCACGTAGAACACCGAGTGACCGCCGAGGTAGGCGATGTCGTGGACCTTGCCGCTGGACCAGTTGTGCTCGCAGGTCGGCATTTCGGAGGTGACCAGCAGCTTTTCCGGGCGGATCGCGTAAGTCACCGACTTGTCTTCCACCGAAGTGGCGATGCCGTGGCCTACGTAGATGTTGCGGTCCAGGTCAGCACACTCGAGCACCGCGTGACCTTCGGCGTCGTCCACCACCAGGGTTTCGAAGATGTTGACGTTGCCGATGAATTCGCACACCAGGCGGCTGGTCGGGGTTTCGTAGATATCGATCGGGCTGCCGATCTGGGCGATCCAGCCCAGGTGCATGATCGCGATGCGCTCGGCCATGGTCATGGCCTCTTCCTGATCGTGCGTCACCATCACGCAGGTCACGCCGACGCGCTCGATGATCTCCACCAGCTCCAGCTGCATCTGCGAACGCAGCTTCTTGTCCAGGGCGCCCATGGGCTCATCGAGCAGCAGCAGTTTCGGGCGCTTGGCCAGGGAACGTGCCAGCGCCACCCGCTGGCGCTGGCCGCCAGACAACTGGTGCGGTTTGCGCTTGGCGAACTGACTCATCTGTACCAGCTTGAGCATCTCGGCCACGCGCGCTTCGACTTCCGCCTTGGGGATCTTGTCCTGCTGCAGGCCGAACGCGATGTTCTGCGCCACGGTCATGTGCGGGAACAGTGCGTAGGACTGGAACATCATGTTGATCGGACGCTCGTACGGCGGCATGTCGGTGATGTCGACACCGTCGAGGAAAATCCGCCCTTCAGTCGGGCGCTCGAAACCTGCGAGCATACGCAGCAAGGTGGACTTGCCCGAACCCGAACCGCCGAGCAAGGCGAAGATCTCGCCTTTCTTGATCTCCAGGGACACATCGTCCACGGCAATCGTCTCGTCGAACTTCTTCGTGACCCGGTCGATTTTGACCAACACCTTTTTCGGTGTCTGGTCGCCCTCGAGGGCTTTCTTATAGGCGCCGGAGGCAACTGCCATTTACGAAACTCCCAAAACAAAAGAGTGCAGTTCGCCCCAGGCGGGCGAACTCTGGATAGTGTGAGCCTTACTTGCCCGTCTTGACCTTGGTCCAGCTACGGGTCATCAAGCGTTGCACTTTCGGCGGTAACTCGCTGTTGACGAAAGTCCGCTCGAGCACCGCCTGCGGTGGGTAAACCGCTGCGTCGGTGCGTATCGATTGATCCATCAGTTTGTCCGCCCCCGGGTTAGGGTTGGCATAACCGACGTAATCGCTGACCTGGGCGATCACCTCAGGTTGCAGCAAATAGTTGATGAACGCGTGCGCTTGCTTGACGTTGGTGGAGTCCTTGGGGATCGCCAGCACGTCAAACCAGAGGTTGCCGCCTTCCTTGGGAATTACGTAGGCGATATTCACGCCCTTGCCCGCTTCGGCCGCGCGGGCCTTGGCCTGGAACACATCACCGGAGAAACCCGCCGCCACGCAGATATTGCCGTTGGCCAGGTCCGAGATGTATTTGGAAGAATGGAAGTAGGTGACATAAGGACGTACTTCCAGCAGTTTTTCAGCGGCCTTTTTATAATCGGCCGGGTCTGTGCTGTTAGGGTCCAGGCCCATGTAATTGAGGACTGCCGGCAGCATTTCATCGGCAGAGTCCATGAAGGACACACCGCAACTGGCCAGCTTCTTCATGTTCTCCGGCTCGAACAGCACCGCCCAGGAATCGATCTTGTCGACACCCAGCACTTCCTTGACCTTATCGACGTTGTAGCCAATGCCGTTGGTGCCCCACAGATAAGGCACCGCGTACTGGTTGCCCGGATCGTTCTTTTCCAGGCGCTTGAGCAGCGCCGGGTCGAGGTTGGCGTAGTTGCTCAACTGCGCCTTGTCGATTTTCTGGAACGCCCCGGCCTTGATCTGCTTGCCCAGGAAGTGGTTGGACGGCACCACCACGTCATAACCGGTGCGGCCGGCCAGCAGCTTGCCTTCCAGGGTTTCGTTGGAATCAAACACATCGTAGACGGGCTTGATGCCGGTGGCTTTTTCAAACTCGGCCAGGGTATCGGGACCGATATAGTCCGACCAGTTATAAACATGCACGGTTGAAGCGGCCTGCACGCTGACTGCCAACGTGAGCCCCGCCCCTGCCAGCAAGGCTTTGCGAAATAAGGAAATTGGCACGTGGAGGTCCTCTCAATTAGTTGGGCCTAAGTTGTTGCCCGAATTGCAGGGTCGGTTCACCGCCCGACAACAAAACCGGCGCGCAACTTACCTTCGATAAACCGATCCGGCAAAACTTTCTGTCATTTAATTCGTTGTAGCCGACTTGGGTGGGAGCGGGCTTGCTCGCGAAGGCGGTGTATCAGTAGATACACATGCTGTCTGACACGCCGCCTTCGCGAGCAAGCCCGCTCCCACACAAGCTCGCTCCTACAGGTTTTTGCTTATTTACCCGATTTGATCTTGGTCCAGCTGCGCGTCAGCGTGCGCAGGGTAGCGGTCGGCAGATCGCTGATGGCGTACAGCTTGGCTTTCACTTCATCCGACGGATAGATGCTCGGATCACCCGAGATATCTTTGTTCACCAGCGGCGTGGCCGCCTTGTTGCCGTTCGGGAAACGCACGCTGTTGGTGATTTCAGCCATGACTTCAGGCTGCAACAGGTAGTTCATGAACTGATAGGCCGCATCGAGGTTCTCGGCATCTTTGGGAATCGCGACCATGTCGTAGAAGCTGCCTGCACCTTCCTTGGGAATGGCGTAGGAGACTTTGACTTTGCCGCCGGCTTCGGCAGCGCGGGACTTGGATTGCTCCAGGTCGCCCGAGTAACCCACGGCGACGCAGATGTTGCCGTTGGCCAGGTCAGAGATGTACTTGGAGGAATGGAAGTAACCCACCGAAGGACGAATCTTGAGGAACAACGCTTCGGCCTCAGCCAGTTGTTTCTTGTCGGTGGTGTCGGTCGGGTAGCCCAGGTAATGCAAGGCAGCGGGAATCATTTCGGTCGGTGAGTCGAGGAAACTCACGCCACAGCTTTTGAGTTTGGCGATGTTCTCGGGCTTGAACAGCACATCCCACGAGTCGATCTTGTCGACGCCCAGCGCAGCCTTGACCTTGTCCGGGTTGTAGCCGATGCCGATGGTGCCCCACATGTAGGGAAACGCGTGCTTGTTGCCTTTGTCGCTGGCGTCGCCAACGGCCTTGAGCAGATCGGTATCCAGGTTCTTCCAGTTCGGCAGCCTGGACTTGTCCAGCTCCTGATAAACACCGGCCTTGATCTGCTTGGCGAGGAAGTTGTTCGACGGAACCACGATGTCATAACCGGACTTGCCGGCCAGCAACTTGGCTTCCAGGGTTTCGTTGCTGTCGAAAACGTCGTACACCACCTTGATGCCGGACTCTTTTTCAAACTTGGCGACGGTGTCCGGTGCAATGTAATCGGACCAGTTATAGACGTGCAGCACTTTGTCAGCGGCCTGGGCCGTGCCTGCCATTACGCCCATCATGGACAGGGCCAGGAGGGTCTTGCCTGCGTTCTTCAAACCTAATGCCTTCATATTGGTCATGCTCCAGTTATTCTTTTTTGGGCCACAGCGTTCTAACGCGTTGCAGTGTTCTGGTGGCCCCGAAGGGCAGCAAAACAAGACGACAGTCTGGCAAGTTCCTGGGCCGGCTTTCAACCAAGACGCTCGATTTATCAATACGTATTCATAACGGCCCAGACGCAGGGTCCGAAGGCCGCTGCGTCATGAGCCTAGCACTTAGCCCTGCAATGCCGCCAAGGTCAGGTCCAGGCATTGGCGAGCCTTGCTCACCAGTTCGTCAATCTCGGCCTTGCTGATCACCAGTGGCGGCGAAATGATCATGGTGTCGCCCACCGCGCGCATGATCAGGCCATTCTCGAAGCAGAAGGTACGGCAGATCATGCCCACGCCCTTGCCTTCATAACGCTTGCGCGTCGCCTTGTCCTGAACCAGCTCGATGGCACCCAACATGCCGACACCGCGCACTTCGCCCACCAACGGATGATCCGCCAGCTCACGTAGACGCTTCTGCAAATACGGTGCCGTTTCTTGGTGAACGCGACTGACAATTTTCTCATCCCGCATGATGCGGATGTTTTCCAGGGCGACCGCTGCAGCCACCGGGTGACCGGAATAGGTGAAACCGTGGTTGAAGTCACCGCCTTCGTTGAGCACCTCGACCACTTCGTCGCGCACGATCAGGCCACCCATCGGGATGTAGCCCGAGGTCAGGCCCTTGGCGATGGTCATCATGTGCGGCTTGAGGTCGTAGAAATCGCTGCCGAACCATTCGCCGGTACGACCGAAGCCGCAGATCACTTCATCGGCGACGAACAGGATGTCGTACTTGGCGAGGATGTCCTTGATGCGCGGCCAGTAGCTGGCGGGCGGCACGATCACGCCACCGGCGCCCTGGATCGGCTCGGCTATAAAGGCTCCGACGTTGTCCACGCCCACTTCCAGAATCTTTTCTTCCAGTTGGTTCGCGGCCCAGATGCCGAACTCTTCGGGGCTCATGTCGCCGCCTTCGCCGTACCAATAAGGCTGGGCGATGTGGACGATGCCCGGGATCGGCAAGTCGCCCTGCTCATGCATGTACGTCATGCCGCCCAGGCTGGCGCCGGCCACGGTGGAGCCGTGATAGCCATTCTTGCGGCTGATGATGGTTTTCTTGTTGGGCTGGCCCTTGATCGCCCAGTAGTGGCGGACCATGCGCAACATGGTGTCGTTGCCTTCGGAGCCGGAGCCGGTGAAGAACACGTGGTTCATGCCGGCGGGGGCGATATCGGCGATGGCCTTGGCCAGTTCCAGGACCGGCGGGTGAGCGGTCTGGAAAAACAGGTTGTAGTAAGGCAGCTCTTTCATTTGTCTGGCGGCGGCGTCAGCCAGTTCATCGCGACCGTAACCGATCGCTACGCACCACAGGCCGGCCATGCCGTCGAGAATCTTGTTGCCTTCGCTGTCCCACAGGTAGACGCCCTTGGCGTTGGTGATGATGCGCGGGCCTTTCTCTTTCAACTGTTTGAAGTCGCTGAACGGCGCCAAGTGATGATCGTTGCTCAGGGCTTGCCATTCACGGGTTTGCGGGTTGTTGCTGGACATACCAATCTCCAAAAATAGCAGGTGAAGGTGCGGCGTATTACGGCCGCACCCGGCGCATCAGACGGCGAAGAGCAGGAATTCCCGCTCCCACGAACTGATCACGCGCTTGAAGTTTTCATGCTCGGCCCGCTTGACCGCGACGTAGCCCGTGATGAACTTTTGACCCAGGTATTTCTCGATGGTCTTGCTGTTTTCCATGCGCTCCAGCGCGTCTTCGATGGTCAACGGCAGGCGCAGGTTGCGACGCTCGTAACCCCGACCAACAACCGGCGCGCTCGGGCTGATGCCTTCGACCATACCGATATAGCCGCACAGCAAGCTGGCGGCGATGGCCAGGTACGGGTTGGCATCGGCGCCCGGCAGACGGTTTTCCACCCGGCGATTCTGGGGGCCGGCATCCGGTACTCGCAGGCCGACGGTGCGGTTTTCCTCACCCCACTCCACGTTCACTGGCGCCGAGGTGTCCGGCAGGAAGCGGCGGAACGAGTTGACGTTAGGGGCGAACAACGGCAACAGCTCGGGAATGAGTTTCTGCAGGCCACCAATGTGATGCAGGAACAGTTCGCTCTTGGTTCCGTCTTCATTGGAGAACACGTTCTTGCCAGTGGCGATGTCGATGATGCTCTGGTGCAGGTGCATGGCGCTGCCAGGCTCACCGGTCATCGGCTTGGCCATGAAGGTGGCGGCCACATCGTGCTTGAGCGCCGCTTCGCGCATGGTGCGCTTGAACACCAGGATCTGGTCGGCCAGGGACAGGGCATCGCCGTGACGGAAGTTGATTTCCATCTGCGCCGTGCCGTCCTCGTGGATCAGCGTGTCGAGATCCAGCTCTTGCAGCTCGCACCAGTCGTAGACATCTTCGAACAACGGGTCGAATTCATTGGCGGCTTCTATGGAGAAGGATTGGCGACCGGTTTCCGGACGCCCGGAGCGGCCGATCGGCGGTTGCAGCGGGAAGTCCGGGTCCTCGCAGCGTTTGGTCAGGTAGAACTCCATCTCCGGCGCCACGATGGGCTGCCAGCCTTTGTCGGTATAGAGTTTGAGGACTTTCTTGAGCACGTTGCGCGGCGACAACTCAATCGGGTTGCCTTGCTTGTCGTAGGTATCGTGGATCACCTGGGCAGTGGGCTCGATGGCCCAGGGCACGAGGTATACCGCGTTCTGGTCGGGGCGGCAGATCATGTCGATGTCGGCCGGGTCGAGCAGTTCGTAATAGATGTCGTCTTCGACATAGTCGCCGGTCACGGTCTGCAACAGCACGCTCTCGGGCAGGCGCATGCCTTTTTCGGCGATGAACTTGTTGGTCGGCGAGATCTTGCCCCGGGTGATACCGGTGAGGTCGCCAATCATGCATTCGACTTCTGTGATCTTATGGTCTTTCAACCAATCGGTGAGCTGGTCGAGGTTGTTACTCATAAATGCCTCTGGGCTGGGTTTCCTGACATCCATTAAAGGCCAGGCGTTGGTTGACGCAGCATCCGCGTCGCTTTGTCGATCAGGGTAAGAGCTTACCTGCCATTTGCGCTGACATTGCACTCCTCAAGCAAAAGCCGTGCAGAATCACGAGCGACACCCCGAAGGGGAGCGGCCCGATGCGCAGACTTGGATTGCAGGCGAGAAGGTAAGCCGATAACGGAGGTGACCGCCAGGCCGTCAAAAATAATGGCCGGTCCGAACACGTCCGCCTGGGACCGCATAATCAATGGCAAGTCCCTGGCAGCGCTGGTCACTGCACGGACGTATGAGTCGCCACTGATGTGATAAGCATGCAGACCGACCTGTTTGGGCCAGGCGGTGACGCCGATTGACGGCAGGCGATACATGAAGCACCCCGGTATTATTGCTGTTATGGGTTTGAATCGAGCTTAGCCTTGTTCATTTTTTTACACAACACCCCCGTAAAAAATACAACACGGCCCGCTCAACCTCGCAGGTCCCAAGCCCCTCAAGCAGCTAAAAACGCCCCAAACCGCCTCAAAAATGCCCTTGAGGCGCTTTTTTAGGGCAAAAAAGGCCTCGCTTGACTTCGGCAAGCCGTTCGGGTTGACTGAAACCAGAGAAGATCAATGATTGATATTTTTAACAACAAAGGTGTTGCATCATGTCGGTACCCCCGCGTGCCGTTCAGCTTAACGAAGCGAACGCGTTCCTTAAGGATCATCCTGAGGTTCTGTACGTAGACCTTCTAATTGCGGATATGAATGGTGTGGTGCGCGGCAAGCGCATCGAACGCACCAGCCTCCACAAGGTTTACGAGAAGGGCATTAACTTGCCTGCCTCTTTATTTGCCCTGGATATCAATGGCTCGACGGTGGAAAGCACTGGCCTGGGTCTGGATATCGGTGATGCTGACCGAATCTGTTATCCAATCCCTGACACCCTGTGCAATGAGCCCTGGCAAAAGCGTCCTACCGCGCAACTGCTGATGACCATGCACGAACTTGAAGGTGAACCTTTCTTCGCCGATCCGCGCGAAGTGCTCCGGCAAGTCGTGACCAAGTTCGACGAGCTCGGCCTGACCATCTGCGCAGCCTTCGAGCTTGAGTTCTACCTGATCGACCAGGAGAACGTGAACGGCCGGCCCCAGCCGCCTCGCTCGCCGATCTCCGGCAAACGCCCGCACTCGACCCAGGTCTACCTGATCGACGACCTCGACGAATACGTCGACTGCCTCCAGGACATTCTGGAAGGTGCAAAAGAGCAAGGCATTCCGGCCGACGCCATCGTCAAGGAAAGCGCCCCGGCCCAGTTCGAAGTGAACCTGCACCACGTCGCCGACCCGATCAAGGCCTGCGATTACGCGGTATTGCTCAAGCGCTTGATCAAGAACATCGCCTACGACCATGAGATGGACACCACCTTCATGGCCAAGCCTTACCCGGGCCAGGCGGGCAATGGTCTGCACGTACATATTTCGATCCTGGACAAGGACGGCAAGAACATCTTTGCCAGCGAGGATCCCGAGCAGAACGCCGCATTGCGTCACGCGATCGGCGGTGTGCTGGAGACCCTACCCGCCCAAATGGCGTTCCTGTGCCCCAACGTCAACTCCTACCGTCGTTTCGGCGCACAGTTCTACGTACCGAATTCACCGTGCTGGGGCCTGGACAACCGTACCGTGGCGATCCGCGTACCCACCGGCTCCGCCGATGCGGTGCGGATCGAACACCGTGTGGCCGGCGCCGATGCCAACCCGTACTTGCTGATGGCTTCGGTCCTGGCGGGCGTGCACCACGGCCTGACCAACAAGATCGAGCCGAATGCACCGGTCGAAGGCAACAGCTACGAGCAGAACGAACAAAGCCTGCCGAACAACCTGCGCGACGCATTGCGCGAGTTGGACGACAGCGAGGTGATGGCCAAGTACATCGATCCGAAATACATCGATATCTTTGTCGCCTGCAAGGAAAGTGAGCTGGAAGAGTTCGAACACTCCATCTCCGACCTCGAGTACAACTGGTACCTGCATACCGTGTAAGCGCTTGCTCCTGCTAAAAGGAACGCCGCTGACTTGAGTCGGCGGCGTTTTTTTATGGGTTTATTTCGGGAGACCGCGTTGGCCTCATCGGGAGCAAGCCCCCTCCCACACTTGGTCGAGTACCAGCAGTCAAATGTGGGAGGGGGCTTGCTCCCGATGAGGCCCTGGCAGACAACACAGATTCCTGCTCATACAATGCGCGTTGCCTTGTAGGAGACTTCAATGACCACCCGCCCCGCCACCCCGCGCAAGCCCCGCGCCCGCAGCCAGGCCAGGATCGACGCGATCCTCGACGCCGCTCGCACATTGCTGGCCGCCGAAGGCGTGGGCAGTCTGTCGATCTACAGCGTGGCCGAACGGGCGCAGATTCCACCCTCATCGGTGTATCACTTCTTCGCCAGCGTGCCGGCCCTGCTGGAAGCATTGACCGCCGACGTTCACGCGGCTTTTCGCGCAGCCCTGCAAGCACCCATCGATCACGACAAGCTTCACCACTGGCGCGATCTGTCTCGCGTGGTCGAGTTGCGCATGCTGACGATCTACAGCAAAGACGCTGCCGCTCGCCAGTTGATCCTCGCCCAGCATGGCCTGACCGAAGTGACCCAGGCTGACCGCCAGCATGATCTGGAGTTGGGGGACTTGATGCTGGCCGTGTTCAACCGGCACTTCGAGGTGCCGAGCTTGCCCGCGGATGTTGACGTATTCGCCCTGGCGCTGGAATTGAGCGACCGCGTGTATGCGCGCTCGGTGCATCAGCACGGGCAGATCACGCCGCGTATGGCCGAGGAAGGGATGCGGGTGTTCGATGCGTATGTGGGACTCTATCTGCCGGCGTTTTTGCCTAAGCGAGCAACTGCGCACTGAGTAATGTGTTGCCTGGGCCGGCCTCATCGCGAGCAAGCCCGCTCCCACATTTTTGAATGGGTTCACAAATCAAAATGTGGGAGCGGGCTTGCTCGCGAAAGTGGCCTGGAGCCGATCACAGCTTCGCGATCGAAACCTCCGTGGACTTAACAAACGCAATCACCTCACTGCCGATCACCAATTCCAGCTCTTTGACCGAGCGGGTGGTGATCACCGACGTGACGATACCGGACGCGGTCTGCACATCGATTTCCGACAACACTTCGCCCTCGACGATTTCCTTGATGGTGCCTTTGAACTGGTTACGCACGTTGATCGCTTTAATAGTCATAAGATTTCTCCTTGGGTCGAAATGAGCTGCAAGTTGCTAGCTACAAGCTGCAAGTAAAAACATCCTGCTTTCTCTTACTGCTTATAGCTCGAAGCTTGCAGCAGCCTTACTGCGCCCAACGCAATTGCGCAGGCAGTGGTGAAACAGGTTCAGGTTCAGGCGGGACGCCGGGCAGCGACAGCACTCGGTTGAGTACTTCGGCTTCCAGCATCGCGAGGCGGTGGGAACCCCGGGCCCTGGGGCGTGGCAGATCGACCTGCAGGTCGAGACCGATTTCGCCGTCTTCGATCAGGATCACCCGGTCGGCAATGGCCACGGCTTCGCTGACGTCGTGGGTCACCAGCAGCACGGTGAAGCCGTGCCGCTGCCAGAGATTTTCAATCAGTTGCTGCATCTCAATCCGGGTCAGGGCGTCCAGCGCACCCAGGGGCTCGTCCAGCAATAACAAGCGCGGCCGGTGAATCAGCGCACGCGCCAGGGCAACCCGCTGCTTTTGCCCACCGGACAAGGCCGCTGGCCATTCATCGGCGCGCTCGGCCAGGCCGACCGCCGCCAACGCGTCCAGCGCCTGGGGACGCCAATTGCCCTTGAGCCCCAGGCCGACGTTGTCGATGATCTTTTTCCATGGCAGCAAGCGCGCTTCCTGGAACATCAGCCGCGTGTCTTCAATAGACGCGTGCAGGCTCGCGGAGCCGGCCAGCAACTCGCCGCTGCTGGCCTGATCCAGGCCGGCCAGCAGGCGCAGCAAGGTGCTTTTGCCACAGCCACTGCGACCGACCACCGCCACGAACTGGCCTGCCGCAATGTGCAGATCAATGCCCTTGAGCACTTCCCGGGGGCCGAACGACTTGCGCAACTGACGCACAGCCAGCGGGATGCCTCGCAACAGGCGCGGAGGTTGTTGAGCAGTCATGCCACACCTCCTTGAGTGACTTGATAAGCCGGATGCCAGCGCAACCAGACCCGCTCCAGGCCACGCGCCGCCAGGTCCGCGAGCTTGCCAAGAACGGCGTACAACACAATCGCCAGCACCACGACATCGGTTTGCAGGAACTCGCGGGCATTCATTGCCAGATAACCGATACCGGAGCTGGCGGAGATGGTTTCCGCCACGATCAGCGTCAACCACATGAAGCCCAGGGCAAACCGCACGCCCACCAGGATCGAGGGCAAGGCACCCGGCAAGATCACTTGGCGAAACAGGCTGAACCCGGACAACCCGTAGCTGCGGGCCATTTCCACCAAGGCCGGGTCGACGTTACGGATGCCGTGATAAGTGTTGAGGTAAATCGGGAACAGCGTACCGAGCGCGACCAGGAACACCTTCGCGGTTTCATCGATGCCGAACCACAGGATCACCAATGGAATCAGCGCCAGGTGCGGCACATTGCGGATCATCTGCACCGAGCTGTCCAGCAAGCGCTCGCCCCATTTCGACAGACCGGTGATAAACCCCAGCGCCAGGCCGATACCGCCGCCGATCACAAAACCCAGCCCAGCGCGCCAGCCGCTGATGGCCAGGTGGGTCCAGATTTCGCCGCTGCGTACCAGCGTGATCGCAGCCTCGATCACCGCGTCCGGCGCTGGCAGAATCCGCGTCGACAACCAGCCCGCCGACACCGACAACTGCCATACCGCCAACAGCAGCAACGGCAGCGCCCACGGCGCCAATCGATGAAAAAAACCTTGAATACTCATCTCGACCTCAGCTCTGTGACGCCGCTTTGGGCAGGATGTCGTTGGCCACCATCTCGCCAAACGGGCTGACATAACCGGCGCTTTTCGGCAGTTCGGGGCGCTCGATATCCAAGTGCGGGAACAGCAGTTCCGCCACCCGGTATGACTCTTCCAAATGCGGATAACCGGAGAAGATGAAGGTATCGATGCCCAGCGCTGCATACTCCTTGACTCGCGCCGCGACCGTCGAGCCATCCCCCACCAGGGCGGTGCCTGCCCCGCCGCGTACCAGGCCAACGCCGGCCCACAGGTTCGGGCTGACTTCCAGATTGTCGCGACTGCCCCCGTGCAAGGCCGCCATTCGCTGCTGGCCTACCGAATCAAAACGCGCCAATGACGCCTGGGCACGAGCGATGGTGTCGTCGTCCAGATGGGCGATCAGTTTGTCGGCAGCTTTCCAGGCCTCCTCGTTGGTTTCCCGTACGATCACATGCAGGCGAATACCGAAGCGCACCGTGCGCCCCAACTGGGCGGCCTTGTGCCGGACCTGTTCGATCTTCTCTGCCACCGCGGCCGGCGGCTCGCCCCATGTGAGGAACATGTCCACCTGTTCGGCCGCCAGGTCCTGGGCCGCTTGCGAAGAACCGCCGAAGTACAGCGGCGGACGCGGTTGCTGGATCGGTGGATAAAGCAATTTGGCGCCTTTGACACGGATGTGTCGGCCGTCGTAATCCACGGTTTCGCCTTCCAGCACCCGACGCCAGATGCGGGTGAATTCCACTGACGCCTGATACCGCTCTTCATGGCTGAGGAACAAGCCGTCACCGGCCAGCTCCTCCGGATCACCACCGGTCACCAGATTGAACAGCGCCCGCCCACCCGAGAGTCGATCCAGGGTCGCCGCCTGACGCGCAGCCACCGTTGGCGAAATAATCCCGGGACGCAGGGCAACGAGAAATTTCAGGCGCTGGGTCACCGGAATCAGCGACGCTGCCACCAGCCACGAGTCTTCGCAAGAACGTCCGGTGGGAATCAATACGCCGCCAAAACCCAAGCGGTCCGCTGCCTGGGCGACTTGCTGCAAATAACCGTGATCGACGGCGCGCGCGCCTTCGGTGGTGCCAAGGTAATGGCCATCCCCATGGGTAGGCAGGAACCAGAAAATATTGAGGCTCATGGAGTTGTCTCCTGAAAAAGGCGGATTACGGCGCTTTGGCAACGGACGCAGGTGGCGTCCAGATCACGTCCTTGATGCTCAAGGGCTTGGGGATCAATTTGAGTTGGTAAAAGCTGTCGGCGATTTTCTGCTGCGCCGCGATCACTTCCGGGGTCAGGAACAACGCACCGAAGCCCTGGCGCTGCATCGAAGTCAGGGTGACATCGACCGGCAGGCCAAGCAGCGGGGCAACCTGGGCGGTTACCTCTTGCGGGTTGGCCTTGGCCCAATCGCCGACGGCGCGCACTTCTTCCACCAGCGCCTTGATCACCTCCGGGTGTTTTTTGGCGTAAGGCCGGGTGGCCAGGTAGAACTGATGATTATCGGCGATGCCGCTGCCGTCACGCAGGGTGCGGGCCTGCAGCTGCTGCTCGGCGGCGGCCTGGTACGGGTCCCAGATAACCCAGGCGTCGACACTGCCACGCTCGAACGCGGCGCGGGCATCGGCGGGCGGCAGGAATACAGTCTGTACGTCGGTGTATTTCAGGCCGGCATCCTCCAGGGCGCGCACCAGCAGGTAATGCACGTTGGAGCCTTTGTTGAGGACGACTTTCTTGCCCTTGAGGCCCTGCACAGAGGTGATCGGCGACGCCTTGGGTACCAGGATTGCCTCGCTGGTGGGCGCAGGCGGTTCATAGGCGACGTAGAGCAGATCAGCGCCAGCGGCCTGGGCGAAGACCGGGGGCGTTTCGCCGGTCACACCAAAGTCGATCGAGCCGACATTCAATCCTTCCAGCAACTGCGGACCGCCAGGAAACTCGGTCCATTGCACTTGAACGCCCTGCTCGGCCAGGCGCTTTTCCAACGTGCCTTTTACCTTGAGCAGCACCAGCGTGCCGTATTTCTGATAGCCGATACGCAGGGTCTCGGCCGCTTGTGCTTGAACAATGACGCCAAAGGACACAGCCGCGGCAAACAGCGCGACCAGTCCCCGACGCAAGATGACAGTGCGCATGGCGCTCTCCAAATAGCGATAAGGGTCCTGGCTGCACCTGCTTGGCCGTTGGCGGCTGAGTAAGGTGAGGGTTACGAAATCAGGGTACGGCTCAAATGCTCCAGCGAGCACTCAACAAACGTTCATTCAACACGTGCGGATCAAGCGGTTTCGGGCGACGGGCCAGCGCGCTGTAGAACTGCTCCAGGGCCTCGCTCAAGCGCTGTTCGAGCACCGGCGCCAGTTGCGCCTGTTGACTGCCTTCGCCATAAGCGATCTGGCTGTCTTCGGCGAAAATCCCATGAAGCAACTCCTGGGCTTTCAAGGCCGACAGCACCGGCTTCAACGCGTAGTCCACCGCCAGCATGTGCGCAATGCTGCCGCCCGTGGCCATGGGCAACACAACCTTGTGCGCCAGCGCACGCTCGGGCAGCAGGTCGAGAATGCTTTTCAACGCGCCGGAAAACGACGCCTTGTATACCGGCGTCGCAATCAGCAAGCCATCGGCGTTGGCCACTTGCTGCAACAGGTCGAGGACTGTCGGGCTGTCGAAACGTGCGTGCAGCAAGTCCTCGGCCGGGAAGTCCCGTACCCGATAACTCACCACTTCGACACCTTGTTGCTGCAACCAGCGTCGGGAATGATCCAGCAGCACCCCGGAGCGGGAGCGTTGGCTGGGACTGCCACCAAGTGTTACAACCAGCATGTAGGAAATTCCTTGAGCACGTGTCAGCGGTTCGCGACGTGGCGCGCTTTAACGATTGGGTTGAGGGGTAAGCCGCAGATAAGGTTTCACCGCCCGATAGCCCTTGGGAAAACGCTGTTTGATGTCCTCCTCGTCCTTGAGCGACGGCACGATCACCACTTCATCACCGTCCTGCCAGTTGGCCGGGGTCGCGACTTTGTAGTGGTCGGTCAGTTGCAGCGAATCAATGACCCGCAGAATTTCGTGGAAGTTACGGCCCGTGCTGGCCGGGTAGGTAATGGTCAGGCGAATTTTTTTGTGCGGATCGATCACGAACAGCGAGCGCACGGTGAGCGTGTCACTGGCGTTCGGGTGGATCAGGTCATACAGGTCGGAGACCTTGCGGTCGGCATCGGCCAGAATCGGGAAGTTGACGACGGTGCCTTGGGTTTCGTTGATGTCTTCGACCCACTTGTGATGGGAGTCCACCGGGTCCACGGACAAGGCGATGGCCTTGACGCTGCGCCGGGCAAATTCGTCCTTGAGCTTGGCGGTGAAACCCAGCTCAGTGGTGCAGACCGGCGTGAAGTCCGCCGGATGGGAAAACAGTACGCCCCAGCTATCACCCAGCCACTGGTGAAAACGAATCTTGCCGGCGCTGGATTCCTGTTCGAAGTCGGGGGCGATATCACCCAGTCTGAGGCTCATGATTTGGCTCCTGATGAAGTGCTTATGGAGCCTACTGTGCCTGCGACAAAAACAAATTAAAAAGAATAAATATCGATTTATTTAGATCAAAAAGAAATATAAAAATCCACCCCAAAAAAACCCCGCGATAACGCGTAATACCGTTCAGTTAAGAAAGTCGCGTGCCGAACACCGCCTGTGGCGAGGGGGCTTGTCCCCCGTTGGGCTGCGCAGCAGCCCTGAAACCTGCCCCCCGGTTTGACTGGACGATGGGGCAGGCTTTTGGGGCTGCTACGCAGCCCAACGGGGGACAAGCCCCCTCGCCACACAAGCGGTATCAGGCGCTTCACTTGCTAACTGAACGGCATTACGCGATAAGGCGAGGTTTTTTTATCAACCGGACTTACAGGAAGCTGTAGGTGTAGTTGAAGATCAGGCGAGTCTGATCCTGGTCGTTGATACCGGTGCCGCTGCCACGGTAGACACCGTGACGCAACGTGGTACCAAAGCCTTTAAGTGCGCCTTCTTGAATGGTGTAGTCAATGCGCATATCACGCTCCCACTCGGACTGGTCGCTGCCACCGTTCTTGGCTTTGATGTTGTCGCCATGCAGGTAGGCAATCGAGGTTTTCAAGCCTGGAACGCCCAATGCCGCGAAGTCATAGGAGTACTGGCCGAACGTGGTGTTTTCACCCGCACGCACGAAGGAGTTGATCATGCTATCGGTGAACAGGTAGAAGCTCGCGCCACCGGCACCTTCGTTACGACCATTGCCGTCGACAACGCTGCCTTGGTTCAACCAGACGAAACCGCCATCATCGTTGACGCGCTGGTGACCCAACAGGAACGCACTGCCACCCAAGGTGTAAGTGAACATGGCGCTCCAGGTCTTGTTATTGACCTCGCCAGCGTCTTTCGCGTAACCGCCGTTGTTGTTGAACTGATAGCCAGCCTGACCATTCTTGCCGTCGGAGCTGCTGTCAAAGTAGCGCACGTCGGTCTTGAACGATTGACCTTCGGCGATCGGATAGACGTGAACCAGGCCCAGGAAGTGTTGCTTATAGAAGTCTTCCAGGTTGGCGTAGTAGTACTGCAGCGTCAGGTCTTTGGTGACTTTCCAGTCAGCGCCGCCAAACCGGAACTTGTTGCTTTCCTGGCTCGCGCCGTTGACCGACAGGCCAGTGCTGTTGCTCGAGGCACGGCCAGTGGCATGCTCGAGTTGACCGGCGTTGAAGGTCACATTGTCGATTTCCTTGGAGGTGACCGTGCCGCCTTCAAAGGTTTGTGGCAACAGACGACCGTCGCTCGCGACCAGGATCGGCAGGTTCGGTGCCAGGGCGCCACCCAGATGCGCTTCGGTCTTGGAGAAGCGGGCCTTCACGTTGGCACTCGCGCTGCTCCAGTTGCTCACAGCCGAACCATCGGTATCGCTTGGAACGAAGGTGTTGCTGTCCGGGTGATGACCACGACCACCGTCCAGGTGAATACCGACGAGTGCTTGAGCATCAATACCAAAGCCAACGGTGCCTTGGGTGAAACCCGACTGGTAATTGAACTTCAGGCCCGTGGCCGTTTCGCGCTGATCAGCCCCGCCGTTTTCACGCTGATCATTGTTGAAGTACAAGGTCCGGGAACTCACCGATGCCTTGCTGTCTTCGATAAAGCCTGCTGCCCCAGCCTGCTGAGCCAACGCAGCTACCGCAATAGCTAACGCCAATGTGGACTTCTTCATGTACCGCTCCTCTCGTTTCTAATTTTTGTAGTTCTTTGGTCTCGGGTCTGACGCCCTCGATCCACAGATGCGCGATTAGCGCCAGATCGTGACTGACAAGTCAATCGTAAGCATGTGTGTCTACGACCTTCGTCTAATCACCGTTTATTGGGTCCTTGCAGGGTAATAAGACTTCCATACTTCCGAAAAGAATAATTTCGTTCTTTTTCATTCATTTCAGGAATAAGTCACGCCATGAGACGATGGTCCCGCAATGGGGTATCGCGCCATACGCTGATTTCTGAAGGGTAATTTTTGGCCGTTTTTCAGATCGCTTCGCGTGAATGCACCGCTGCATACGTCACTCACGATCGAAAACGCGACGCCATCATGGCCAAACGCGCATCCTCTCGTCAATTTGTTACAGTTTTTGTATCGCTCACGTTTTTTTAAATGTACGTGTTGCCGGACTATTCGGCGCGGGTCGCGGAGAGGTTGTGCAGGCGAGTAAAAGCACACCGGCGGCAGGGAAAGCGGGGCTCGCCCCTGCCGTGGGTGGGTGTTTTACAAGGCTTTTTCGAAGATTTTCGAATTGCGCTGGAAGTTGTACAACGACGCCCTGGCGGACGGCAGACGATCCACGCTGCTGGGCACAAAGCCCCGCTCGCGGAACCAGTGGGCAGTGCGCGTCGTCAGCACGAATAGCGTCTTCAAGCCTTGGGCGCGAGCACGGGTCTCGATACGTTCGAGCAGCTCATCACCACGCCCGCCGTGTCGATACTCCGGGTTGACCGCCAGGCAGGCCAACTCGCCAGCGTCCGATTCGGCGATCTGATACAACGCGGCACAGGCGATAATCATGCCTTCGCGTTCCACCACACTGAACTGCTCGATTTCGCGTTCCAGCACTTCCCGGGAGCGGCGCACCAGAATGCCCTGTTCTTCCAGCGGACTGATCAAGTCCAGCAAGCCACCGACGTCTTCAATCGCCGCCTCGCGTACCAATTCGAATTGTTCCTGGGCCACCAGGGTGCCACCGCCGTCCCGGGTAAACAGCTCGGTGAGCAGAGCCCCGTCCTCGACATAACTGACGATATGGCTGCGGCCCACGCCACCCCGGCACGCCTGGGCCGCGGCATCCAGCAATTCGGCCTGATAGTTGCTGCCAAGGCGCTGCAAATGCGCGGGTACCTGCTGCGGGCGCAATTCACGCACCAACCGACCATTTTCGTCGATCAGGCCCAGATCGGCGCCAAACAACAGCAGCTTGTCGGCCCCCAGATCAATCGCCGCACGGGTCGCGACATCCTCGCAGGCCAGGTTGAAAATCTCCCCGGTCGGCGAGTAGCCCAAGGGAGACAACAACACGATGGAACGCTCGTCCAGCAGGCGATTGATGCCCTTGCGGTCGACCCGGCGCACTTCGCCGGTGTGGTGATAGTCGATGCCGTCCAGCACGCCGATAGGCCGCGCGGTCACCAGATTGCCACTGGCGACCCGCAGGCGTGAGCCCTGCATCGGCGATGACGCCATGTCCATCGACAGGCGCGCTTCGATGGCTATGCGCAGATGGCCCACCGCGTCGATCACGCACTCCAGGGTCGCGGCATCGGTGATGCGCATTCCTTCGTGGTAATGCGGGGTCAGGCCGCGCGCCGCGAGGCGGGTTTCGATTTGCGGGCGCGAACCGTGGACCAGCACCAGCCGCACGCCGAGGCTGTGGAGCAGCACCAGGTCGTGGACAATATTGCCGAAGTTCGGATGGTCCACGCCGTCACCCGGCAGCATGACCACAAAGGTGCAGTCGCGGTGGGCATTGATGTAAGGGGAAGCGTGACGAAGCCAATTGACGTATTCGGGCATAAAACCTGGGCCTGTAATAAAAAGCAGCCAAAAAAGGATGAATCGCTAAACGCACAGCGGGCTGATGGTTATCGTCGGAACAGGCTTGGCGACACGCTCGCTCTCCTTTTATGTACGGGATGAGGTGGGGTTAATTTATGCAGGCTTGAGGCAGTAATGTTCAATCAGTTCCCGCAATAGACGCACTGTAGGCGTCAAGCGTGACATTTCAAGGTATTCGCCCGGCTGGTGGGCGCAGGCGATATCGCCGGGGCCAAGCACCAGGGTTTCACACCCGAGGCGCTGAAGATAAGGTGCTTCGGTGCCAAACGCTACTGCTTCGGCGCGATGACCGGTCAAACGTTCCGCCACGCGCACCAGTTCTGCGTCTTCAGGCTGCTCGAAGGGCGGTACTTCGGGGAACAGTGGCGCGTATTCGATCTGCACCTGATGGTGCTCGGCAACGGGCCCCAGTTTCTGTCGAATAGCGGCGCGCAATACCTCGGGATCCATGCCCGGCAAGGGCCGCAAATCGAACTCCAGGGAGCATTGGCCGCAAATGCGATTGGGGTTGTCGCCGCCATGGATACAGCCAAAGTTCAAGGTCGGTTGCGGTACGCTGAATTGCGCGTTGCGATATTCCCGTTGCCAGGCCAGGCGCAGGCCACGCAACTCGCCCATGGCGTCATGCATCGCTTCAAGGGCGCTGTGACCCAGGCGCGGATCCGAGGAGTGACCGCTGCGCCCGAGAATATCGATGCGCTCCATCATCACGCCTTTGTGCAGGCGGATCGGCTTGAGGCCGGTGGGCTCGCCGATGATCGCCGCACGTCCCAACGGACGACCGGCTTCAGCCAGGGCACGGGCGCCGGCCATGGAGCTTTCTTCATCGCAGGTGGCGAGGATCAGCAGCGGTTGTTTGAACGGTTGGTCCAACAGCGGCAATACGGCTTCGATGACCAAGGCAAAAAAGCCCTTCATGTCACAACTACCCAGTCCTACCCAGCGGCCATCCACTTCCGTCAGTTTCAACGGATCGGTCTGCCACAGCGCTTCGTCGTAGGGCACGGTGTCGCTATGCCCCGCCAATACCAGGCCGCCAGGGCCCGTCCCGAAACTGGCCAGCAGATTGAACTTGCCGGGGCTGACCGGCTGGATATCGCAGGAAAACCCCAAGTCACCGAGCCACGTGGCGAGCAAATCGATCACTGGACGGTTGGTTTGATCGAGAGAGGCCTGGGTACAACTGACCGAGGGCGCGGCGATCAGCGCGGCAAACTGTTCTTTCATCGACGGTAAAGGCATGCGCTGTCTCTCAACTTCCAGATGAAACTCATCATAGAACCATCTGCGTCGCACAATAAACCGTTGCGGCACGTTGCCGGGCTCAGTCCTGTACACTGCACGACCTTGGCAGCCACACATTTACCCGGCTGCGCTCCCGATCCTGGATTTTCCGGCCATGCAGAAAGAAACCGAAATCAAGCTCCGCGTCAGCCGCGAGACCCTCGCCGCGCTACGTGAGCACCCATTACTGAAAAAACGCAACAAAAGTGGCTGGGAACGCCGTGAGTTGATGAACCAGTACTTCGATACCCCGCAGCGCGACCTGGCCCAGGCCAAAGTCGCCTTGCGCCTGCGCCGGGACGGCGACGAAGTGATCCAGACCCTCAAGACCCGCGGTCAAAGCATCGCCGGTTTGTCGGAGCGTAATGAATACGACTGGAAGCTGCCCAAAGCCAAGCTCGACGTAAAGAAACTCGACGGCGAATGCTGGCCCGAGCAACTGGCCGAACTCGACAAAAAGACCCTGAAGCCGATTTTCACCACGGATTTCGTGCGTGAACGGGCCGAAATCGCCTGGGGCCGTGGCAAGGCCAAGGTGGTGATCGAAGCGGCGCTGGACCTGGGTCACGTCATCGTCGGCAAGCAGAAAGAAGAAATCTGCGAGCTGGAACTGGAGCTGCGCGAAGGCGAGCCGGCCGCCCTGCTGGAACTCGCCGCCGAGCTGGCGCAGACCCTGGCGCTGATGCCGTGTGACATCAGCAAGGCCGAGCGCGGCTATCGCCTGTTCGACGCCAACAGTTACTCCTTGAGCCTGCCAGCTCCGGTGCTGGCCCCGGAAATGCCGCTGGACGAGGTGTTCGCCGCACTGACCTGGCACTTGCTGGGCAGCAGCCAGCGCCTGGCCGAGCAGTACCGTTTCAACGGTCACTGGCGCCTGTTGCAGGATTGGGTGGAGAACCTCGCCGAACTGCGTGCCCTGATCGGCAGCCTTGGCCAGGCCGCGCCACGCCCAACCACCAGCGAACTGCGCAGCACCCTGGATGCCCTGCTGGAAGACTGGCGCCCGCTGGTCCAGGCGGGCGACGAGGACGAAGACGTGCGCAAGGCCGCGCCCGAGCAGTTCATCGAAGAGCTAGGCGATGTGCGCTGGGGCCTGTTCTCGTTGAACACCTCGCGCTGGCTGCTGGCCCGCGCCTGGAGCCTGGACCGCAATGTACGCGGCAACCGCCAGGGCGCCGCGCAGATCGCCAACTGGCTGCCGCGCCTGCTGGCCGACGAAGCCGTCGCCCTGCGCCTGCCGCGCTACCAGCAACAGCCGGAAGACCTGGCTGAACAACTGCCGCGCATCGAACGCCTGCAGGCCTGGCTGCACCATGCCCGTCATCTGCTGGAGATCCCGGAACTGGATCGTTTGTACGGTGAGTTGAACAAGTTGGCGGCATTGGCCAACCAGCCGATCACCGACGAATCGCTGGATGCGCGTATGCATCAGGTGATTGCGGTCTATCAGAACCGCGCGTGGAAGACCTTGCTGCGGCTGTAAAACCCCACAGCGCAAGAGCATCTGGCCGTCCGTGGTGGCGGATGGCCCGGTAAGAACCTGCAATACCATTCTGGGCGGTGGCGGCCAAGGGGCGACTAACCTTGGTGCTACCTAAAGACCGCCCAGGACAGCCGCCATGACCGTTGAGCCAGCACTCCAGGATCGTCGGCTGACCCTCAACGAGTTGCTGCCCGCCTTGACCGCCCACAGGCTGATCAGCGAAGCGACGGTCGCGCGACTGCTCGACCTGCCCATCCGCGATTTGCACCCTCTGGAGCTGCTCGCCAGCCAAGCGCTCGTCGACCCTGCCTGCCCTGATCAGTCCTTGTCCCTGGAAACGCTGACGCAGTGGCTGGCCCACCATGTTGATCAACCCTATCTGCGTATCGATCCACTGAAGATCGACGTGACCACGGTGGTGCCGCTGATGTCCTGCGCCTTTGCCCAGCGCCATCACATTCTCGCCGTCGGCCTCGACGCCGACAGCGTCACGGTCGCCAGCGCCGAGCCTTACCTGCACACTTGGGAAGCTGGCCTGGCACATGTCCTGAAGCGCCGCATCAAGCGTGTGGTGGCGAACCCCGTGACCATCCGGCGCTGTACCCTGGAGTTCTACAGGCTGGCCAAGTCAGTCAGCGGCGCCGATCACAAGATCCTCGCCACGGCCAACACCGGGCACCTGCTCAACCTCGGCGCTATCGACCAGGAACCCGAGGCCAATGACGCGCACATCGTCAACATCGTCGATTGGTTGCTGCAATACGCATTTGACCAGCGCGCCAGCGACATCCATCTCGAACCCGCCCGCGACCATGGCCGCGTACGCTTTCGCATCGACGGGCTGTTGCATGACGTCTATCAGTTTCCGTCCCAGGTCAGCATGGCGGTGGTCAGCCGCCTGAAAAGTCTCGGACGCATGAACGTGGCCGAAAAGCGCAAACCCCAGGACGGGAGGGTCAAGACTAAAAGCCCGGGCGGCGGCGAAGTGGAACTGCGCCTTTCAACCTTGCCCACGGTGTTCGGCGAGAAACTGGTGCTGCGGATTTTCGATCCCCTGGTACTGCTCAAAGACTTCCAGCAATTGGGACTGTCCCCCAGCGACCGACAACGCTGGCAGCACATGACCGGCCAGGCCAACGGCATCATCCTGGTCACCGGCCCCACCGGTTCGGGCAAGACCAGCACCCTCTACACCACCCTCAGGCAACTGGCGAGCCGCGAGATCAACCTGTGCACGGTGGAGGACCCGATCGAGATGGTGGAACCAGCCTTCAACCAGATGCAGGTCCAACACAACATCGGCCTGACGTTTTCCAGCGGCATACGCGCGCTGATGCGCCAGGATCCGGACATCATCATGATCGGTGAAATCCGCGACGCGGAAACGGCCGAAATGGCGATCCAGGCGGCGTTGACCGGGCATCTGGTGCTGTCGACCCTGCACACCAACGACGCCCCGAGCGCCATCAGCCGATTGCTGGAGCTGGGCATTCCACATTACCTGATCAAGGCAACGTTGCTCGGCGTCATGGCTCAGCGTCTGGTGCGGCTGCTGTGTCCCCACTGTAAAAGCCCTGTCGCGGTGAACCATGAAGACTGGCAACGCGTGACACAGCCTTGGCCGGTTCCATTGCCAGCGCAGATATTCAGCGCCAACGGTTGCGCGGAATGCCGCGAAAGCGGCTATCGCGGGCGCGCCGGCGTCTACGAAATCATGCTGATGAACGACGCAACCAGAACCTTGGTCAGCGCCGAGACTGACGTCCAGGCGCTGCGCCGCGCAGCACTCGAAAACGGCATGCACTGTCTGCGTCTTGCCGGCGCAC
This sequence comes from Pseudomonas sp. GQ91, assembly GCF_059758795.1. NCBI lineage: Bacteria > Pseudomonadati > Pseudomonadota > Gammaproteobacteria > Pseudomonadales > Pseudomonadaceae > Pseudomonas > Pseudomonas sp. GQ91. The sequence continues at coordinate 156,405 of NZ_JCAXED010000013.1, read as the reverse complement.
ACAAGGTGGCGGCCGGACTGACCAGTCTCGAAGAAGTGTTTCGAGTAACACCTTCGCTTTATTGATGAGCGAGTAAACCGTTCCTATCTCTGACAAGCCCGTTACACTCAACAAAATCCGTGTTACCGCCACTATCCAGACAAGGAATCGTTATGCAGACCGGTACCGTTCTTCTCCTCTTCGTAGGCTTGGCCATCGCCATCCTCTTCATGGGCTTCAAGGTTGTGCCGCAGGGCTACCAGTGGACGGTCGAGCGCTTCGGGCGCTACACCAACACGCTCAAGCCGGGTCTGAACATCATTATTCCGGTCATGGATCGCATCGGCCGCAAGATCAACGTCATGGAAAGCGTGCTGGATATTCCACCCCAGGAAGTCATCACCGCCGACAACGCCACCGTGCAGATCGATGCCGTGTGCTTCTTCCAGGTGGTCAACACCGCCCAGGCGGCCTACGAGGTGAACAACCTCGAACACGCCATCCGCAACCTGCTGCAAACCAACATTCGTACGGTGCTCGGCTCCATGGAGCTGGACGCCATGCTCAGCCAGCGCGACGGCATCAATGAAAGACTGCTGCGCACCGTCGACGAAGCCACGGCTCCGTGGGGCATCAAAATCACCCGTATCGAGATCAAGGACATCAGCCCGCCCGCGGACCTGATGGCGGCCATGTCCGGCCAGATGAAAGCCGAACGGATCAAGCGTGCCCAGATCCTCGAAGCCGAAGGCCTGCGGGCATCGGCGATCCTGACGGCCGAGGGCAAGAAGCAGGCGCAGATTCTGGAAGCCGAAGGCAGTCGTCAGGCAGCGTTCCTTGAATCCGAAGCCCGTGAGCGTCAGGCCGAGGCGGAAGCCCGAGCGACGCAGGTGGTATCGGAAGCTATCGCCTCGGGTAATGTGCAAGCCGTTAACTACTTTGTCGCTCAAAAATACATTGATGCCCTGGGCAAACTTGCCTCGGCCAACAACAGCAAAGTGATCCTGATGCCGTTGGAAGCCAGCCAGGTCATCGGCGCGGTGGGCGGTATCGGCGAAATCGTCAAGGCCACCTTCGACAACAAGAAAGCCTGAGGCACGCGCCATGTGGGAGTTCTTGCAACATCTGTCGTTTTGGGACTGGCTGGCACTGGGCACGGTGCTGCTGATCCTTGAAGTGTTCGGGACCGGCGGTTACCTGTTGTGGATGGGGATCGCGGCCGCCGCCGTGGGCGTGCTCAAGTTCCTGATCCCGGGACTTGGGCTGGAATTGCAACTGCTGCTGTTTGCCGTGCTGTCCATACTGACAGCGGTGTATTGGTGGAAACGCCAGCGCAGCGCCGCCAAGGCCAGCGATCAGCCTGGGCTGAACATGCGCGGTTCAGAACTGATCGGGCGCACGTTCTTGGTGCATGAGGCAATCATCGAGGGTCGGGGCAAAATAAAGGTGAACGATGGCGTATGGATAGTCACCGGGCCTGATACACCCGCCGGGGTCCATGTCCGGGTGATTGGCCAGGACGGCGTGATTTTACGCGTGGAAACTGTTTAGTCAGTCACGGAACTAGGCTGGGTTATTCATAATCAAACGGTTCAGATAACCTAGTCGGAGTCATCCATCATGCGTCTTAAATATGCTGTCGCTACCCTTGCCTTGCTGTCCCTTCCTGTCGGTTCGGCGATGGCCGACAGCTTCTGGCGTAATGTCATCTCGTCGGGCGCCACCACCGGCTCGACATACCTGACGTTCAAGGACCATAAGCTGGTGGTCGCCGCCCAGGACGACGCCGGTAGTTTCGTCGCCAGCGACGGCGGCATCCGTGGTCCTTACCTGGAAGCTGCCATGCAGAAAGTGCGCGCAGACAACCCGGGCCTGAAAGCCACGGACATGGAATTGGCCAACGCCATCCTGGCCAAAAACGCTATTGCCGCCGAGTAACATCGCCTCATGAGAAAGCCGCTTTTTAAAGCGGCTTTTTTTCGCCCGTCGGTTGACGACTCGCTCACGGATGACAGGCTATATTCAGTCACTGTGTGTCACCCTGGCGGGGTCGACGCGTTTTTCACGCCTGGTCCTTTTGAAACGGATGCCTTTCTCGTCATGAGCCAACTGCCTTTTCTACCTTTTTCCAAACCCACCATCGATGAAGCCACGATCACGGCGGTCGGTGATGTGTTGCGCTCTGGCTGGATCACCAGCGGACCGAAGGTGCAGACGTTTGAAGCGCAATTGTCGGAATACTTCGGCGGTCGGCCGGTACGCACCTTCAACTCGGGCACCTGCACCATGGAGATTGCCTTGCGCATCGCCGGTGTAGGGCACGGGGATGAAGTCATCACCACACCTATTTCCTGGGTGGCGACGGCCAACGTGATTCTGGCGGTGGGCGCTACCCCGGTGTTTGCCGATATTGATCCGGTTACCCGCAATATCGACCTCGCTCAAGTGGAAGCCGCGATCACACCACGTACCAAGGCAATCATCCCGGTGTATCTGGCTGGCCTGCCGCTGGACATGCCGAGGCTTTACGCGCTGGCCAACAAGCATGGCCTGCGTATTGTGGAGGATGCCGCCCAGGCACTGGGGTCCAGTTGGGAGGGCCAACGGATTGGCGCCACTGGCGACTTCGTATCCTTCAGCTTCCAGGCCAACAAGAACATCACCTGTTCCGAAGGCGGTTGCCTGGTGTTGAACAATGCCGATGAAGCACGGCTAGCGGAGAAATATCGCCTGCAGGGGGTGACGCGCAGCGGCTTCGACGGCTTGGACGTGGATGTGCTAGGCGGCAAGTTCAACATGACCGATATTGCAGCCGCCATCGGGTTGGGGCAGTTCGCACATATCGAGAAGATCACCGCCCATCGCCGGGACCTCGCACGTCATTACTTCGAGTGTCTTGGCAGTGATTTTGAAGCCACCTACGGCGCGCAAACGCCGCCTGCGGATTTTGAAAACAGTAACTGGCACCTGTTCCAACTGGTGCTGCCTGAGCGTCGGGATGACCTGCCGGCACGCGCCACGTTCATGGAGCAGATGCAGGCCCACGGCGTGGGTATCGGTTATCACTACCCGCCAATCCATCTGCTGAGCCTGTATCGGGCGCGGGGATTCAAGGAAGGTATGTTCCCGGTGGCGGAAAAAATCGGGCGTTTGATTGTGTCGTTACCGATGTTCACGGCGATGACCAAGGCGGATGTGGAGCGGGTTGTAGCGACGGTCAAAGCGGTACTGAAAACCCACGGTTGATACAGTTCAGTGTGCGGGCTTGCTCGCGAATGCGGTGGGCCAGCCACTGATGTATTGACTGACACTCCGCCTTCGCGAGAAAACCCGCTCCCACAGTGGGATTTGCGTTTACTCGCCGATGGCAGCCTTGTAACCGGCAGCATCCAGCAGCTTGTCCAGATCAGCCGGGTTGCTTGGCTTGAGCTTGAAGATCCAGGCGCCATAAGGGTCGGAGTTCAGCAGCTCAGGGCTGCCGCTCAAGTCGTCGTTGACCGCGATCACTTCGCCAGCAATCGGTGAGTAGATATCCGAAGCAGCCTTCACTGACTCAACCACCCCAGCCTGATCGGTCGCGCCAAACACCGTGCCGACTTCGGTCAGCTCCACGAAGACCACATCACCCAATGCTTCCTGGGCATGATCGGAGATACCGACGGTCACACTGCCGTCAGCTTCCAGACGCGCCCACTCGTGGCTTTCGGCAAAACGCAGGTCGGCAGGGATATCACTCATTGTCTGTGTCCTCAAAAAGAAATGTCAGCGGCCAGCGGCCAGCCAAATAAGGTTAGATCAAGGTTTTGCCATGGCGCACGAAGGTCGGCTTGACCACTCGCACCGGGTACCATTTACCGCGAATTTCCACCTCGGCGCGGTCGGCGGTAGCCATCGGTACCCGCGCCAGGGCAATGGATTTGCTCAGCGTAGGAGAGAAACTACCACTGGTGATCTCCCCTTCGCCAACATTGGCGATACGAACCACCTGATGAGCACGTAAAACGCCACGCTCTTCCAGTACCAGCCCTACCAGCTTGAGCGCCACGCCCGAGGCTTGCTCGGCTTCCAGCGCGGCCCGACCGATGAAATTGCGACTGCGCGGTTCCCAGGCAATGCTCCAGGCCATATTGGCGGCAAGCGGTGACACCTGCTGATGGATGTCCTGGCCGTAGAGGTTCATGCCGGCTTCCAGGCGCAGGGTGTCACGCGCGCCCAAGCCGATCGGCGAAATGCCCGCCCCGACCAGATCGTTGAAGAATGCCGGAGCCTGATTCGCAGGCAGGACAATTTCCAGACCGTCCTCACCGGTGTAGCCGGTACGGGCAATAAACCAGTCACCGTCGGCCTGGCCTTCAAAGGGTTTGAGTTGATGAATCAGGGATGCGCGGGACTGGCTCACCAGTTCAGCGATCTTTTGCCGGGCCTGGGGGCCCTGAATAGCGAGCATGGCCAATTCCGACCGCTCGTGGATGTGCACCTGATAGCTACCGAGTTGCGCCTGCATCCAGGCAATGTCCTGGTCACGGGTAGCGGCATTGACGACCAACCGGTAACCGTCTTTGTTGCGATAGACGATCATATCGTCCACCACCCCGCCCTGTTCGTTGAGCATGGCGCTGTACAACGCACGGCCGCAGCCATGCAGACGATCAACATCATTGGCCAGCAGATACTGTAGCCATTCCTTGGCCTGGAGGCCTGTGACATCGATCACGGTCATGTGGGAAACATCAAACACCCCGCAGTCACGTCGCACCTGATGGTGCTCCTCGACCTGCGAGCCGTAATGCAAAGGCATATCCCAACCGCCAAAATCGACCATTTTCGCGCCTAGGGCGAGATGCAGGTCGTACAGAGGCGTACGCTGTCCCATGGGTTTCTCCTTCCGGGCTTGGCGAAGGTGCGGACGGTAGCCGTTATAGCCACACGCCTTGAAATACAAGGCCTGGAACCACGCTCAGCTATCCGATCTGAAAGATGGACCGCACCGAATGCCGCGCATTGTAGCCTCAAGCCGTATGACTGGCACCTAACCGATTCGTCGCGCTGAACGTCGAATCAGCCCGATGACCGGCAAGAGCCCCACCAACACCAGCGTCAGCGCCGGTAACGAAGCCCTGGCCCACTCCCCTTCGCTGGTCATTTCAAAGATGCGCACCGCCAGTGTGTCCCAGCCGAACGGGCGCATCAGCAGGGTAGCCGGCATTTCCTTGAGCACGTCGACGAACACCAACAACGCTGCACTCAAGGTGCCTGGCAGCAACAGCGGCAGATACACCTTGCAAAACAGTCGTGGTCCGCCCACGCCCAGACTGCGGGCGGCTTCCGGCAAAGACGGACGGATTCGCGCCAGGCTGTTTTCCAGCGGGCCATAGGCCACCGCCATGAATCGCACCAGATAGGCCAGCAACAGCGCCGACAGGCTGCCCAGCAGCAAGGGCTTGCCGGCACCGCCCAACCAGCCGGACAGCGGAATCACCAGTTCGCGGTCCAGATAGCTGAACGCCAACATGATCGACACCGCCAGCACTGAGCCCGGCAATGCGTAACCCAGGTTGGCCAGGCTGATCCCGGATCGTACGGCGCGGGTCGGGGCCAGGCGATTGGCGAACGCCAGGACCAAGGCGACACTGACCGTAATCAGCGCCGCCATACCGCCCAGATACAGCGTGTGGACGATCAGCCCGGCATATCGTTCGTCGAGGTCGAACCGGCCGCGCTGCCAGAACCAGACCATCAACTGCAGCATCGGGATGACAAAGGCGCAGGCAAACACCAATCCGCACCAGCCACTCGCCGCAGCCGCCTTGAGCCCGCGCAGATGATAGAGCGCCTTGCCACGCGGTCGCTCATTACTCGGTCGACTGGCGCCTCTGGCGCGGCGCTCACCGTACAGCACCAGCATCACCACCAGCAGCAACAGGCTCGCCAGTTGCGTGGCGCTGGAGAGGCTGAAAAAGCCGTACCAGGTCTTGTAGATGGCGGTGGTAAACGTATCGAAGTTGAACACCGATACCGCCCCGAAGTCCGCCAGCGTTTCCATCAATACCAAGGCCACGCCAGCACCGATGGCCGGTCGCGCCATGGGCAAGGCAACTCGCCAAAACGCCTGCCATGGCGACTGGCCCAGCACTCGCGCCGCTTCCATCAATCCTTTGCCCTGGGCAAGGAACGCCGTGCGTGCCAGCAGGTAGACGTAGGGATAGAACACCAACACCAGGACGATGATCACGCCGCTGGTAGACCGCACACGCGGCAGGCGCAGGCCGCTGCCGAACCATTCGCGCAGCAGCGTCTGCACCGGCCCTGCGAAGTCCAGCAGACCGACAAAGACGAACGCCAGCACATACGCAGGAATCGCGAACGGCAACATCAGCGCCCAATCCAGCCAACGCCTTCCGGGGAATTCGCAGAGGCTGGTCAGCCAGGCCAGGCTGACGCCCAGGACCGTCACGCCGACACCGACGCCCAGCACCAGGGTCAAGGTATTGCCCAGCAGGCGCGGCATCTGGGTTTCCCACAGGTGGGTCCAGATTTGCACGTCGATGCTTTGCCAGGACAACAGCAGGACGCTCAGCGGCAGCAGTACCAGGGCGGCGACGGTGAAGACCGGCAGGTACCAGCGGCGTTGGGCGGGATGGGCCAAGAGCAGGTTCTCAGGAAATGGATCATTTGAAGACATACACAAAACAGTGCGGGAGCGGGCTTGCTCGCGATAGCGCTGCACCAGTCAAAGATACATCGACTGACACTCCGCTATCGCGAGCAAGCCCGCTCCCACATTGGCTTTGCGGCGACGTGTAAAGTGTACTCAGTTCCAGCCAGCGCGATCCATCAGGCGAATCGCTTCGGCCTGGCGCTTGCCCGCGACTTCCACCGGCAAGGTGTCGGCAATGAACTTGCCCCAGGCAGCCACTTCTGCCGACGGCTGTACCGCCGGGTTAGCCGGAAACTCCTGGTTCACATCGGCAAAGATTTTCTGCGCTTCAGGCGTGGTCATCCACTCCACCATGGCCTTGGCGGCTTCCGGGTGCGGCGCGTACTTGGTCAGGCCAATGCCCGACAGGTTGATGTGTACGCCACGGTCGCCCTGGTTCGGCCAGAACAGTTTTACCCCCAGGTCCGGCTTCTGCTTGTGCAGGCGGCCATAGTAGTAAGTATTCACGATGCCGACGTCACACTGGCCGGCGTCAATCGCTTCCAGCAAGGCGGTATCATCGGAGAACACATCGGTGGACAGGTTATTGACCCAACCCTTGATGATTTTTTCGGTCTTGGCCGCGCCATGGGTTTCGATCAGGGTCGCGGTCAACGACTGGTTATAGACCTTTTTCGAGGTACGCAGGCACAGGCGGCCTTCCCATTGCTTGTCGGCCAGGGCTTCGTAGGTCGTGAGTTCACCCGGTTTCACGCGTTTGGTGGAGTAGGCAATGGTCCGCGCGCGCAGGCTCAAGCCAGTCCAGGCATGGCTGGAAGCGCGATATTGCAGAGGGATGTTGGCGTCGATCACTTTGGAGGTGAACGGCTGCAGGATGCCCATCTGCTCGGCTTGCCAGAGGTTGCCGGCATCGACGGTGAGCAGCAGGTCGGCAGTGGCGTTCTCGCCTTCAGCCTTGATGCGCTGCATCAGTGGCGCCTCCTTGTCGGTGATGAACTTCACCTGCACACCGGTCTTCTTGGTGTAGGCATCGAACACCGGCTTGATCAGCTCGTCGATACGCGAGGAATAGACCACGACTTCGTCAGCCGCCTGGACGGTGCTGCTGCCGATAAGGGTGAGTGCCAGGGCAGTCAGGAGGCGCTTGGGTGCCAACATGGGGGCGGTCTCTCGTAATCGAAGGAGTGCAAATGATAAGGACTCACATTTAGCATCTCAACCGAACACTCGGTCGAGGCGTTACGAGATGTTGCACAATTAAGGTTTACCCTGCGACAAATAATCCCGGCGTGCTCAGGCCTTGGCCAAGTCCGGCAAATCCCCGGTCAGTCCCAGCGCCTGCCGCACAAACAGCGCCTTGGCCTCGGGCATCTGGTCGACCATCTTCAGCCCCGCATTACGTAGCCAGCGCAACGGCAACTGATCAGCCTGGAACAAGCGTTCAAAGCCCTCCATCGCTGCCATCAGCGCCAGGTTATGCGGCATGCGTCGCCGCTCGTAGCGGCTGAGCACCTTCACATCCGCCAACCGCTCGCCGCGCTCCAGCGCTTGCAACAGCACCTCGGCCAGTACCGCCGCATCCAGGAAGCCGAGGTTGACGCCCTGCCCCGCCAGGGGGTGGATGACATGCGCGGCATCGCCAATCAACGCCAGACCTTCGGCCACATAGCGTTTAGCATGACGCTGGCGCAACGGCACGCACAGCCGTGGATCGGCGCTGAGAACCGTGCCCAGGCGCCCTTCAAAGGCACGTTCCAGCTCACGGCAAAAGCGCTCGTCGTCCAGTGCCATCAGACGCTCGGACTCACTCGGCGTGGTTGACCAGACGATGGAACACCAATCCTCCTGGCCGTCTCGCGAGAGCGGCAGGAAGGCCAGCGGCCCTTGATCGGTGAAGCGCTGCCAGGCCGTACGCTGGTGCGGTTGGCCGCTGCGCACGCTGGTGACGATGGCATGATGCAGATAATCCCATTCGCGCGTGGCGGTACCGGTCAGTCGCCGCACCGCCGAGTTGGCACCATCGGCCGCAATCACCAGCGGCGCGCGCAAGGTGCGGCCATCGGCCAGGGTCAGCAGCCATTCATCGCCGGAACGACGCATGTGCTCCAGGCGCGCAGAGGCCAGCAGGCCCAGGTCGCAATCATGCAAGCGCTCGAGCAGCGCGTCCTGGACCACACGGTTTTCGACGATATGTCCAAGCACATCGGCATGTACGCTGGCGGCTGAAAAATGGATCTGCCCGGTACCGCTGCCATCCCACACCTGCATCTCGCCGTAAGGGCTGGCGCGGCGGCTGGCGATGCCATCCCAGACACCCAGACGCTCGAGAATGCGCTGGCTGGCGGCTGACAGGGCGCTGACCCGCGGTTCGAAGGGGGCGGCGGCGTCGAACGGTTTGACGCTCAGCGGACCGCCGTCGATCAGCAGCACTTGCAGGCCGCTGCCTTGCAACGCCAGCGCCAGCGCACTTCCGACCATTCCGGCCCCGACAATCAGCACATCTGCGCGCATATCCATGGTTTAAGCCTGTTTCGCTGGCGGCTTGCGCCGCACGTAAAGGGTTTTGTCGACTCGCGCCACCAACGTGCCGGAGCCGTCATGAATCTCGACCTTGAGCCGTGGCAAATATTTCGCGCCGCCTTCGGTCTGCCGACGCACCTCATCGAGCAAGGTCTCATCGATGGAAAATTCGGCAAACACCGGACCTTTGCCCGGCGAGATGAAATCGATGGTCGCGGCCTTGTCCCAGACGATGTAGTCACGCCCCAGGTTTTCCATCAGCATCAACATGAAGAACGGGTCGACCATCGAGTACAGGCTGCCGCCAAACTGGGTGCCGACATAATTGCGGTTGTACCAGCCAAGGCCCATGCGCACCTTGACCTGTCGAAAATCCTCGCTGATGTGCCGCACCCGGACACCCGCCCCCAGATAAGGCGGATACAAGGTCATCAGCCAACGCAGCAAACGCGCCTTGCCCAATCGCTGGATCAACCACTTACACATCGGGACGCGTCCCCAGGCCCATGGCCTGACGGGCGAACCAGCGCTTGGCCGGCGGTAGCAGGTCCAGGCCCAGCAAGCCCAGGTTGCGGCCCATGGCGACCAGCGGCTGGCCACTGCCAAACAGTCGCGTGACCTGGTCGGAGAAACCCACGGTCAGCTTTTGATCCAGGCGCTGGCGCTCGCGATACGCCTGCAACGTCGCCAGGTCGCCGGGTACTCGCGGCCCGGCCAGCAAGGCCTCGGCCAAGGCATAGGCGTCGCGCAGGGACAGGTTGAAACCCTGCCCGGCAATCGGATGCAGGCTGTGAGCCGCGTTGCCCAGGATCACCAGATGAGAGCGCACTTGCTCTTCGGCCTCCACCAGCGTCAACGGGTACAAGTGGCGGGCGCCCACCTGTTTCAGGGTGCCGAGACGGTAGCCGAAGACACCCTGCAATTCGCTGAGAAAACTGCCCTCGTCGAGTGCCGCCAAGCGCTGCGCATCCATACCGACGCGGGTCCAGACCAGCGCGCAACGGTTGTCCGGCAACGGCAACAAAGCCATCGGGCCATCATCGGTAAAGCGTTCGAACGCTTCGCCGTTATGCGCTTCGCTCGGGGTGATGTTGGCGATCAAGGCGCTCTGGTTGTAAGGACGTTGCCTGACACCGATCCCCAACTGCTCCCGCAGCCCGGAGCGCCCGCCGTCGGCCAGTACCGCAAGGTCACACTCCAGCACCGTTTCATCGTTGAGGGTCAGGCGATAACCGTCAGGCAAGGGCTCCATGCCGGTGACTTCGGCCGGGCAGCGCCAACTGATCACCTCCTTGTCCAGCCCTTGCCACAGGCATTGCCCGAGCCAGGCGTTTTCCACCACATAGCCCAGGGCGGGAACGCCTTCTTCCATGGCCGATAACCGGGCGGTGGAGAAGCGTCCCCGGTCCGAGACATGGATTTGCTTGATCGGCTCGGCGCGCCGGGAAATCTGCTGCCACACGCCCAGGCGCTGATAAATCTGCCGCGCGCCAAACGACAAGGCTGACGAGCGTGCGTCGTAGCTCGGCTGGTAGCTGTCGCCGGGGGCGAAAGGCTCGATCAGCACGATCTTCCACCCCAACGCCTTGGCCCCGGCCTGCAGCGCCAAGGCCAGGCTGGCGCCCACCAGGCCGCCGCCGATAATGGCAAGATTGACCCGGCTCATCGGGCGCCCGCCATCAACGCTTCAATCTCGGCCACCGTCTTCGGCACGCCGCCGGTCAAAATTTCACAGCCCTGCTTGGTCACCACCACGTCATCCTCGATGCGCACGCCTATGCCACGCCATTTTTTTGCCACGTTCCGGTTGTCCGGGGCAATGTAAATGCCCGGTTCCACGGTCAGGGCCATGCCGACTTCCAGTACCCGCCATTCACCGCCGACCCGGTATTCACCGACATCATGCACATCCATGCCAAGCCAATGACCCGCACGGTGCATGTAAAAGGCTTTGTAGGCTTCGTCGGCGATCAACGCCTCGACATCGCCCTGCAACAATCCCAGCTTCACCAACCCTGCCGTGATCACCCGCACCGTGGCTTCATGGGCCTGGTTCCAGTGTTTGTTCGGCGCGATTTCGGCAAAGGCGGCTTCCTGCGACGCCAGTACTATTTCGTAGATCGCTTTCTGTTCCGGCGAAAACCTGCCGTTGACCGGCCAGGTGCGAGTGATGTCGCTGGCGTAACAATCGATTTCGCAACCGGCGTCGATCAGCACCAGGTCACCGTCCTTGAGCAGCGCATCATTCTGCTGGTAATGCAGGATGCATGCGTTACGTCCCGAGGCAACGATGGAGCCGTACGCCGGCATCTTCGCCCCGCCCCTGCGGAACTCGTAATCCAGTTCGGCTTCCAGGCTGAACTCGTGCAACCCGGCCCGGCTGGCCTGCATCGCCCGCACATGGGCCGCACAGGAAATCCGCGCGGCTTCGCGCATGACCTTCACTTCGGCGGCGGATTTATACAGGCGCATGTCATGCAGCAGATGATCCAGGGCAACAAATTCGTTCGGCGGCTGGGCGCCGAGGTGCGCCTTGGAGCGAATGACGTTGATCCACTCCATCAGATGCCGGTCGAACTCGGCATTGCTGCCCATGGCCGAATACACCCGGTCGCGGCCTTCGATCAGGCCGGGGAGGATGTCGTCGATATCGGTGATGGGAAATGCATCGTCAGCGCCATATTCACGAATCGCGCCTTCGGTACCGGCGCGCAGACCGTCCCACAGCTCACGCTCGGCATTGCGCTCGCGGCAGAACAGCACGTATTCGCCATGGCCACGGCCGGGCATCAGCACAATCACCGCTTCGGGCTCGGGAAAGCCGCTCAGGTACTGGAAATCACTGTCCTGACGGTACACGTGCTCGACGTCGCGGTTGCGGATCGCCACGGCGGCGGCGGGCAGGATCGCGATGCTGTTGGGTTCCATCTGCGCCATGAGCGCCTTGCGGCGGCGGGTGTATTCCGCCTTGGGGATATGAACCATGGGCAGATGGGCTTCCTCTCTTAGTGCAGCGACGGCTTGGGTGCAGCGGGTTCCGCGGGCTTTTTAGTCTCGGTGAACAGCAGCAATGGCGCGACGCGCAGGTATTCCATGACTTCCATATAGTCGCCTTCGCCGTCTTCGGACTCTTCCAGGGCGTCTTGTACCTGGGCGATGGCCGCGAGATCCTGCAACACTTCCTTGGCATCCGTGCTCAGGTCCAGGCCGCCGGCATTCACGCCAAAGCCATGAAGGAAACCCTGGCACCACTGGCCCAGTGCGGCGGCTCGTTCCGTGAGCGGGGCGTCATCGCTGGGGAGCAGCAGGACGACGGTGACGTCATCACCGGTCAGCTCGCCCTTGACCATCTCTTGCAGACCGATCAAAGCGTTGCGCACGCTCTCTTGGGGCTCGGTTTCCAGCAACTCGGCGACGTCGGCGAGCCAGTTGTCGGCGTCAAAGCCGACACCGGTGCAACTGCGTCCGAGCAGCACACCGTGCAGTTCGGCGGGCGAGCAAGGATGACCGCTGGTGCTCAGCAGTTTGGAAAAAGCATCGTACGGGGAATTCTGATTAGGCATGGTGAGCTAGGCGCCAGGCAGCGCAATGACTAGAATGAAGCGATGTATCCTAGCACCGGCAGACGCACCAGACTATCGAGGGCGTCAGATCGTTTATCCTGCAGTTGCCATTCATCAGACAAATCCAGTGGAACCCAATGGAAGACACCGACTTGCAAGCGCTGATGGCCAGACTCGAATTGCTAATTAACCGGGTCGAGCAACTAAAGAGTCAAAACGGACTCCTATTAGCTCAGGAAAAGACCTGGCGCGAGGAACGCGCTCACCTCATTGAAAAAAACGAAATCGCCCGGCGTAAGGTCGAATCGATGATTTCGCGCCTGAAGGCCCTGGAGCAAGACTCATGAGTTCAAGCAATAGCGTCACCGTGCAGATTCTCGACAAAGAATATTCGATCATCTGCCCCCAGGAAGAACGCAGCAACCTGGTGAGCGCCGCCCGCTACCTGGACGGCAAGATGCGCGAGATCCGCAGCAGCGGCAAAGTCATCGGTGCCGACCGCATTGCGGTCATGGCAGCGCTGAATATTACCCACGACTTGCTGCACAAGCAGGAACGCCCTGACGTACAGGCCAGCGGCTCGACGCGTGAGCAGGTACGGGACCTGCTGGAACGCGTGGATCTGGCACTTTCCAACGATCAAGAAGCACCCAAGGGCTGATTGCAGCGTCTGTTTCGGGTATACTCGCTCCACTCCCTGGCGTGCTTGCCAGTCGGCGATGTCCCGGAGCCGATTCGCACTACCCTGGAAGTTGCACGTTGGGCTGGTGTGCATGTCCGCTAGACGGAAAGCCTTAAAGCCTACTGCTTCTTCCACCTTGAACTTTCGGGTTCAAGGGCTAAGTCGACAGCGGTTCTGTCGGGGAGCCTGATTTCCAATCCAATGCCAGTCATGTGACTGGCATTGTTTTATCACCTGAAAAAAGCCGACACCCATGACCGAACCTGCGCCGCTTTCCCGCCCGCAACTTCGACGCATGTTGCGCAAAGCCCGCCGCGCCCTGACGCCAAGCGAGCAGCGCCAGGCCGCCCTCGGCCTGTATCGGCAACTGGCACAGCACCCGCTGTTTCGCCGGGCCAAGCACATTTCCTTATATCTACCGTCGGACGGTGAAATCGATCCGCGCCTGCTGTTGCGGGCGGCTCAACGTCTCGGCAAAGCCACCTACCTGCCGGTGCTCAGTGCCTGGCCGCGGACCAAGATGGTGTTTCAGCGAGTACGCGCGGGAGAAAAACTGAGCCCCAATCGTTTCCGCATTCTTGAGCCTCGGATCAACGCCGCCCGGCAGCGCAAGGTCTGGGCATTGGATCTGGTGCTCTTGCCGCTGGTGGGCTTCGATGATGCGGGCGGCAGACTGGGCATGGGCGGCGGCTTCTACGACCGTAGCCTGGCGTACCTGGCACGGCGAAAAGCCTGGCGCAAACCGACGCTGTTAGGCCTGGCCCATGAATGCCAGAAAGTCGGACAGTTGACGCAAGCGAGCTGGGATGTGCCGCTGCAAGGCACGGTCACGAACAAGCAATGGTATGTCGCGCAAGAGACGCCGCTGGATTCAACGGCGCCGAAGTAGCATCAACGCTTGAAGAGTTGTGACTGCTGCTGCGTAAGTTCAATCGGCGCTTCGGTCTTGTTCGACCACAAGCTCTGTGCATAACCGGTGGTCACGACGCCCAGACCAAACAAAACAACCAATATCCATAGTAAATCCGGTTTGCGTTTCATCGATTGCCCCCCTTCAGGCATATCACACACGATGACAGCAACGTTCCAAAGTAGTCCGTTCCAGCTGCGTCAAGCTTAAAATCCCGGCATTCTGCGTTAACGTGAACCAACACGCAAACCTTGACGTCAACCGACCGTCGGTTTGTCATGAAATTGCCAGACAACTTGCCCAATTGCTTTTTGAGGAGCGAAAACATGGCCTATTGGCTGATGAAATCCGAGCCCGAAGAACTGTCCATCAAAGGCCTGGAAAAGCTCGGCGAAGCCCGCTGGGACGGCGTGCGCAACTATCAGGCGCGCAACTTCCTGCGGGCGATGACCGTGGGCGACGAATTCTTCTTTTACCATTCCAGTTGCCCGGAACCGGGAATCGCTGGCGTGGGGAAAATCATCGAGGCTGCCTACCCCGATCCGACCGCACTGGAGCCAGACAGCCATTACTTCGATGCCAAGGCCACGCCCGAGAAAAATCCGTGGAGCGCCATCACCGTGGCCCACGTCGAGACCTTTCCCAAGGTTCTGGGGCTCGGCTACCTGAAACAGCAAGCCGCTCTGGCCGAGCTGCCGCTGGTACAAAAAGGCAGTCGTTTATCGGTGATGCCGGTGACCGTTGAACAGTGGGCCGCCGTACGCGCCCTCAACCCATAGGGAAACCCTGAGCATCTGCGTGCCGGCCCCCGGCAGGCAACTACTGAATGATCAGGTTGTTAAACAGCAGGTCTTCAACGACCGGCTTGCCAGTCTCGTCATTCATTACTTGCTGGGTCTGCTTCAAGGCTTCCTGACGCAGTTTTTCCTTGCCCTCGACGCTGCTCATGCTCTCGGCGGTCTGCTGGGCAAACAGCGCCACCAACTGGTTACGAATCAGCGGGTCATTGGCCTTGACCGCCGCAGCCGCCTCGGTTCCGGTCACCCGCAGGGCGACGTCAGCCTTGTACACCCGCAGTTTCGGTCCGCCATCCAGGGCATAGTTGCCCACAAAGGGCGGCGTCAGGCTGATATAACTGACCTTCGGTGCTTCGCCCTCCTTGGCTTCTTCGGCATGCGCTGCCATCGGCAACGTCAGGGCCAGCATCAACAGGATCCACGCTTTCACAGTTCATTCCTCACGATCGATTGCCCAGTAGCATAACGCTAGCAAGGCTGAGCACAAGCTTATGGCGACTTATCAGGCCGGGCCATGCTCGTTGACCCGCTCACTGACCCACCTACACTTATCGGCCACTACGCCAAAAGGAAGAGTCCGATGAAAGCCGTGCTGTGCAAAGCCTTCGGCCCCGCCGAAACCCTGGTGCTGGAAGACGTCGCCAGCCCCGGGCTCCAGAAGAACGAAATCCTGCTGGATGTACATGCCGCCGGGGTGAACTTCCCAGACACCCTGATCATCGAGGGCAAGTATCAATTCAAGCCCCCCTTCCCGTTCTCGCCAGGCGGCGAAGCGGCAGGCGTGATCAGCGAAGTGGGGGAAAAGGTCAGCCACCTCAAGGTCGGCGACCGGGTCATGGCGTTGACCGGCTGGGGCAGCTTTGCCGAACAAGTCGCCGTACCGGGCTACAACGTGCTGCCGATTCCGCCAAGCATGGACTTCAACACCGCCGCTGCTTTCAGCATGACTTACGGCACCTCAATGCACGCACTCAAGCAACGGGGCCATCTGGCGTCAGGGGAAACCTTGCTGGTGCTGGGTGCATCCGGCGGCGTCGGCCTTGCCGCCGTGGAAATCGGCAAGGCCATGGGCGCGCGGGTAATCGCTGCCGCCAGCAGCGCCGAGAAACTCGCCGTGGCCAAGGCCGCGGGAGCCGATGAGTTGATCAACTACAGCGAGGCCAGCCTCAAGGATGAAATCAAGCGACTGACCGACGGCAAAGGGGCCGACGTGATCTACGACCCGGTGGGGGGCGATCTGTTCGACCAGGCGATCCGCGCCATCGCCTGGAACGGCCGCCTGCTGGTGGTCGGATTTGCCAGCGGGCGCATTCCGGATCTGCCGGTAAACCTGGCGCTGCTCAAGGGCGCGGCAGTGGTCGGGGTGTTCTGGGGTTCGTTTGCCCAGCGTCAGCCGCAAGACAATGCGGCGAATTTCGCGCAGCTGTTCAGTTGGTATACCGAGGGCAAACTCAAGCCACTGGTTTCGCAAGTATATCCGCTTGAGAACGCCGCCCAGGCGATCAATGACCTGGGGCAACGTAAGGCAGTAGGCAAGGTAGTCGTACAAGTGCGCTAAATAATTCGAAAGGCGGTCAATGTGGGAGCGAGCAAGCCCGCTCCCATTTTTTTGATCGTCGGTGTTATCAGAATCCCATCACGACCCATACTTATCCACTAGCGACATGTTCAAAAAAGAACATCCAATGGCGCAAATTTCCTGCACTCCCAGATAAGAGGCAATGCTATTTTCGGTAACGAAACTGTAACATTCGCATCCGCAGTCAAAACAAGAAATTTGGAGCTCTTGAATGTTTGCTTTCTTTCGTCCTGCCGCCCACCAGGCACCCTTGCCTGAAGAAAAAATAGACAGCACCTACCGACGCCTGCGCTGGCAGATCTTCGCCGGTATTTTCATTGGTTACGCCGGCTACTACCTGCTGCGTAAAAACTTCTCCCTGGCCATGCCATACCTGATCGACGAGGGCTACAGCCGGGGCCAACTCGGCCTGGCGATGTCCGCGATCGCGATTTCCTACGGCCTGTCCAAGTTCCTCATGGGCCTCGTGTCCGATCGCTCCAACCCGCGTTATTTCCTGCCCTTCGGCTTGCTGGTGTCCGCCGGGGTGATGTTCATTTTCGGTTTCGCGCCTTGGGCAACGTCCAGCGTCACCATGATGTTCATTTTGCTGTTCATCAACGGCTGGGCCCAGGGCATGGGTTGGCCGCCCAGTGGCCGGACCATGGTTCACTGGTGGTCGCAGAAAGAGCGCGGCGGCGTGGTGTCGGTGTGGAACGTGGCGCATAACGTCGGCGGCGGCTTGATCGGCCCGCTGTTCCTGCTGGGCATGGCCTTGTTCAATGACTGGCACGCGGCATTCTACGTCCCCGCCACCGTGGCCCTGATGGTGGCGGCCTTCGCCTTCATCACCATGCGCGACACCCCACAATCGGTAGGCCTGCCGCCCATCGAGCAGTACAAGAACGATTACCCGGAAGGCTACGACGCCAGCCACGAAGAAGAATTCAGCGCCAAGGAAATCTTCGTCAAGTACGTGCTGCGCAACAAAATGCTCTGGTACATCGCCCTCGCCAACGTCTTCGTTTACCTGTTGCGCTACGGCGTGCTGGACTGGGCACCGACCTACCTCAAGGAAGCCAAGCACTTCACCGTCGATAAATCATCATGGGCGTACTTCTTCTATGAGTGGGCAGGCATTCCAGGCACGCTGCTGTGCGGCTGGATGTCAGACAAGATTTTCCGTGGCAACCGGGGCCTGACCGGCATTGTGTTCATGGCGCTGGTGACGATCGCGACCCTGGTTTACTGGCTCAACCCACCGGGCAACCCGATGGTCGACATGATCGCGCTGGTGTCTATCGGCTTCCTGATCTATGGCCCGGTCATGCTGATCGGTTTGCAGGCGCTGGAACTGGCGCCGAAGAAAGCCGCGGGGACAGCGGCAGGCTTCACCGGCCTGTTCGGCTACCTCGGTGGTTCGGTCGCGGCCAGTGCGGCCATGGGCTACACCGTGGACCACTTCGGCTGGGACGGCGGCTTTGTGCTGCTGATCGGTGCGTGCCTGTTGGCCATCGCGTTCCTGATCCCAACGCTGTGGCACACCAATAGCGTCAGCTCTGCACGCTAATCATCTGCACAGCTTCTGAAACAGCGCTTGAGCCGCGCCTCCAGATTCTTGTCTGGCATGGCGTGGCTACGCAGGGCGTTGACGGTCTGCTCGACATAATCGCGAGTGGTGCCGTAACGTCCGCAAGCGCTCTCGAACACCTGGCTCAGAACGCTGTCCGGCAGATTGCCGGCATAGCTGGGCAGGTGGCGCTCCAGCACAAAGCCCAAGGCTTGCACTTGGCTGCCATCTTCAAGACGGCAACTGAGCCAGTGCGGACGGTAAGACGGATAAGGCATCTCACGTTGCCATAAGGCATAGAGCGACGCTTCCAGCTGCTCCTCCGGCAAGCGATAAGCAAAGCCGCTGCACGAACCGCCGCGATCCAGGCCAAATACCAACCCCGGCAATTGCGGTGTGCCACGGTGCTCGTGGGACCAAAGGTAAAGGCCTCGATGATAGCCATGCACCCGCGCGCGCAAACGCTCTATGGCCGAACACTCGGGACGCCAGATCAATGAACCATACGCAAAGAGCCAGACCGGTCCTCCCTTGTGCAAACCCAGGGTGGCCTGCATCGAGTTCATCAACTGCTCTTGGGTCAGTTGCGGTCCCAGATCCAGCCGGGGAGGGTAAGCCTTGTTCAAAAGATCGGATTCAGTGGCGGTCATGGCGAATAACGTTCGACTCCCGTTGTATTACCAGATGTAAGCGACTTTACCGTAACACAGCTCGCCGCTGGCGGTCGCAAGGCGAAAAACCGCAACAGGCGATGCGCCCGTCGGAATAGCCGGTGAAATCCCGGGACTTTCAGCTCCCGTTCAGCCTTTGCGGGTCAGGAGCCCTCAAAATAAGCCATATCACGACCCACTAGGCGCAATCATCGACTACCGAGGTCGCCCCATGAAACAGCGTTTTTCAGGCCTGCTGTTATTGACGCAGGCCGCCATCAGCTGGGCTGGCGAAGCGCCGGTCAAGGACGACAAAGGCTTCTGGTATGCCCAGACCAGCGTTTACACACGGCACTTCGCCCCCGACCCTGCACACAATAATCATCAAGACCTGATCGGCCTGGAACGCAATCAAGCATCGGGGCGGGTGTATGGCGGCGCCACGTTTCGCAACTCGTTCCGCCAGCGCTCTTACTACGCCTATGCCGGTCAACGTTTCGATATGACTGACTATCCGGTGTACCTGAAGGTCACCGGCGGGGCGATCCAGGGATATCGGGGCAAGTACCGCGACAAGATTCCGCTGAACCGCTACGGCGTAGCGCCGGTGATCATCCCGTCAGTGGGCACTCACTATGGCCCGGTGGCAGCGGAACTGGTGTTACTGGGGTTCAATGCAGCGATGCTCACCACAGGCGTGCGGTTCTGATAAACCGCACCGCATCAAGGCCTGGGCGCGTAGGCAAACACATCGGCACGCATCTGGTGCGCATCCATCCCGGCATTCACCAGCGCATCCAGCGTCCCGTAGACCATCGCCGGCGAGCCGCTGGCGTAGACGTGCACGCCCTTGAGGTCGCTGATGTCCTCGCAGACGGCTTCATGCAACAGGCCGCAGCGCCCTTCCCAACCGCACAGGTCGCTGACCACTTTATGCAGGAACAGATTGGGCAATTGCTGCCACTGCTGCCAATGCTCGATCCGGTAGAAATCATCGGGACGCCGCACGCCCCAATACAAATGCACCGGATGCTTGAAACCACTGGCTCGACAATGCTCGATCAGGCTGTGCATCTGCGCCATGCCGGTACCGGCGGCGATCAGCACCAACGGCCCGTCGGGCAGTTCCGCCAGGTGCGTATCGCCAAAGGGTAATTCGATCCGGGCCATCTGGTTGCGCTGCAGCTGTTCGATCAGGTTGCGGGCGCTGTCTTCGCGCGCCAGCACGTGCAGCTCCAGTTCACGCCCGGCGTGGGGCGCCGAAGCCAGTGAAAATGCCGATTTCTCGCCATTATCCCGTTCGATCATCACGTACTGGCCGGCGTGATAACGCAGCGCCTTGCCGGCAGGCGCCCGCAGGCGTACGCGCCAGACATCGCCGCCGATGTCCACGCACTCGCTCAACTGGCACGCGAGTGCGCGCACTGGCAGCTCTCCCGGCGCCAGCACGCCATCCCACAGGACGATGCAATCGTCCAGAGGCTCGGCGATGCAGGTATAGAACTCGCCATGATCACGCACTTCACCGGCCTGCCGGACCCGACCCTCGACCAGCAGCGCTGCGCAAACGTGGCACACGCCGTTGCGACAGGCCTGTGGGCATTCATAACCCAAGCGCCGCGCGCCATCGAGAATCCGCTCACCGGGCTGCAAGTCGAGGACCGCACCGGAAGGCTGCAGGGTTACACGCATCAATCTATTCCCAATTCATTCCAGAGCGCATCGATACGGGCAGTCACCGCTTCATCCTTGACGATCACCCGGCCCCACTCCCGCGCGGTTTCGCCCGGCCACTTATGCGTGGCGTCCAGACCCATCTTCGACCCCAGGCCGGATACCGGCGAGGCGAAATCCAGGTAGTCGATCGGCGTGTTGTCGATCATCACCGTATCGCGCTTGGGGTCCATGCGCGTGGTGATGGCCCAGATCACGTCGTTCCAGTCCCGGGCGTTGATGTCGTCGTCAGTGACAATAACGAACTTGGTGTACATGAACTGTCGCAAAAACGACCAGACACCCAACATGACGCGCTTGGCATGGCCCGGATACGACTTCTTCATGGTCACGATAGCCATGCGGTACGAACAGCCTTCAGGCGGCAGGTAGAAGTCGGTGATCTCCGGAAATTGCTTCTGCAGGATCGGCACGAACACTTCATTCAACGCCACGCCGAGAATCGCCGGCTCATCTGGCGGGCGGCCGGTGTAGGTGCTGTGGTAGATCGGCTTGATGCGGTGGGTGATGCGCTCGACGGTGAACACCGGGAAGCTGTCGACTTCGTTGTAGTAACCGGTGTGATCACCATAAGGACCTTCGTCAGCCATTTCGCCCGGATGAATCACCCCTTCAAGGACGATTTCGGCGCTGGCCGGGACTTGCAGGTCATTGCCGCGGCACTTCACCAGTTCGGTGCGATTGCCCCGCAACAGGCCGGCAAAGGCGTATTCGGAAAGACTGTCAGGTACCGGCGTGACGGCACCCAGGATGGTCGCCGGGTCCGCACCCAACGCCACGGAGACGGGAAATGGCTGGCCAGGATGCTTCTCGCACCACTCGCGAAAATCCAGCGCGCCGCCCCGATGACTCAACCAACGCATGATGACCTTGTTGCGGCCGATCACTTGCTGACGGTAGATACCGAGGTTCTGGCGGTCCTTGTTCGGCCCCTTGGTGACGGTCAGGCCCCAGGTGATCAGCGGACCGACGTCGCCGGGCCAGCAGGTCTGCACCGGAAGCATCGCCAAGTCGACGTCATCGCCTTCGATGAGTACTTCCTGGCACACCGCGTCCTTGACCACTTTGGGCGCCATGGCAATGATCTTGCGGAAGATCGGCAGCTTCGACCAGGCGTCTTTCAAGCCCTTGGGCGGCTCGGGCTCCTTGAGGAAGGCCAGCAACTTGCCGATCTCGCGCAATTCGCTGACCGACTCGGCGCCCATGCCAAAGGCGACACGCTCGGGCGTGCCGAACAGGTTGCCGAGGACCGGGATATCAAAGCCTGCAGGTTTTTCGAACAGCAGCGCCGGCCCCTTGTTGCGCAAGGTACGGTCGCAAATCTCAGTCATTTCCAGGACCGGGGAAATCGGCACCTGGATACGTTTCAACTCTCCGCGCTGCTCAAGTTGCTGCACGAAATCCCGAAGATCCTTGAATTTCATTAACCATCACACCCGTAAAATAGGCGTACATCCTACCTGCTCTGAGGGCGGCTGGCAGCTTATCGCGGTGCAATTGAGCACCGCGCAGGCTTAATTGGCCGTCAACCCCCGCGATTGCAGCGACCGGAACAAGGGCTCCAGGAACTGCTCGATATGCAACGCGCCGACATCGGAGAGGTGGTTATCGTCGGTGTACAGGGCGCGACCATCGAGTTCGACCCGGCACAAACCATTGGAATCACACAGTTGGGGCGCGGGGTCCAGCACCTTGACCCCGGGATCGGCGCTGGCAATCTCATTGAATAGCTGGCTGATAAACTGCTGGCGCTTGAGGTGATGCGCGAACAGCAAACCTTGGCCTTCCACCGGTCGATGAAGCATCGCCAGCCGACTCAGGCGGTAAGGCACGATGAACTCCTGCAGCGGCACTTCCTTGACCAGCCACACCCGATGTCCGGCGGCGCGCAACCCGGCAATCCGCTGACGCAACCCTTCGGCGAACCGGCGCTCGGCCGTGGCCCGGTCGTATTGGCCGGTGGCGGGGTCCTTGATGGCGTGCTCGGTGTCGCCGGACATCTGTCCGTAGAGATACAGGCTCCAACGCGCCACCAGCGCCACATCACTGAATGACTGCTGAGCCAGGGCTTTTTCCACACGCCGGTTGAAATGCGCACAGCGCGGAATATTTTCCAGCCCGTCAATCGGCACACAACCGGCAAAACTGCCCTGGACCAGACTGATATCGTGCTGCTTCGCGCCTTTTGCCAGGGCCGGGATCAATGCGGTTGCATGGCTATCGCCCCACACCAGCGCAGACGTCGAGTTACCCTTGGGTCCGAAGTGGCAGAACAACCGATCATCAGGGGTGTCTTTTTCAGCCAGGCAAGCCAGCAGTTCCGGGCTCCACTCCTTGGCCTGGGCAAAACGCAGAGCCTGCTCGGACAGCCGCCAAGGCAAACCATCAGTCCAGCGCAAGGCCTGGCCCGCCAGGCCAATACACAAAATCCCACACCCCGCCGCCAGCAATATGGCCTTGCGTCCCGGCAGCAGGCGCTTCTCGCGGAACGGACTTTCCACCAGTTTCCAGGACAGGTAACCCAGCACCAATGTCAGCAGCATCAACCCGGCCAGCTCGAAGGGCGCAAGGGCCTCAACGCTGGCATAAGTGGCGAACACGAATACTGGCCAATGCCACAGGTACCAGGAATAGGAAATCAGCCCCAGACCCACCATCACCCGCGTGCTCAACAGGCGCCCCACCCATGTCTGCTGGTGCCCGTTGGCCCAGATCAAGCCGACCACGCCCAACACTGGCAACAGTGCCGCCACGCCGGGGAACGGCGTGCGGGGATCAAAACCGAACACGGCCACCAGGATCAGTCCCATGGAGGCCAGACTGACCCCTTGGGCCAGCGCAGGGGAGGCGCGCCATTCACTTCTGGGCACGACGGCCAGCATCGCGCCAGCCAACAACTCCCAGGCACGCATCGGCAGCAGGAAAAAAGCCTTTTCCGGATGCTGGGCCACGGCCCAGACACTGAGGCCGAACGACACCAGCAACACCCCGAACAGCGCCGTGCGCCAGTATTTGAGGCGAGCGGAGAGCACGCTCAGCAACAGCGGGAAGACAATATAAAACTGCTCTTCCACCGCCAGCGACCAGGTATGCAGCAACGGCTTGAGGTCCGACGCCACATCAAAGTAACCGTCTTGACGCATAAACAGCAGATTGGAGACGAACAACACCTGGTAACGCGCCGAGCGGCCCAGTTCTTCATAGTCCTTGGGCGCCAGCAGGAACCAGCCCACCGCCAGCGTGGCCACGATCATCACAAACAACGCCGGCAGGATGCGACGCGCACGACGCGCCCAGAAGTCCACGAAGCTGAAGCGCTTGGCCTGACGCTCGCGCCAGATGATGGAAGTAATCAGGAAGCCGGAAATCACGAAAAACACGTCGACGCCGACAAAGCCGCCCGTGAAACCGGGAACGCCAAAATGGAAAAGGACTACAGCGATTACAGCAACTGCGCGCAGGCCGTCGATATCCCTTCGATAAGCAAGTGTGGTCATAAATCTAATTGTCTGTCAGAGCGGAAAGTAGGAAAACGTAGCCAGGGCGCACACCTTAACGTATCTAAACTGACAAGTTCAGTGACAAAACCTTCCTTTTCTCGACAAAAAAAGGGCGCCCCACGTGGGGCGCCATTTTTTCGACCAGTGAAACGGCAGGTTTTACTTGCGCTTCATCGACAAGAAGAACTCGTCGTTGGTCTTGGTGGTCTTCAGCTTGTCGATCAGGAACTCGATGGCGGCAACTTCGTCCATCGGGTGCAGCAGCTTGCGCAGGATCCACATGCGCTGCAGTTCGTCGTCGGCCGTCAGCAACTCTTCGCGACGAGTGCCGGAACGGTTGATATTGATGGCCGGGAACACACGCTTTTCAGCGATACGGCGATCCAAAGGCAGTTCCATGTTACCGGTACCCTTGAACTCTTCGTAGATCACTTCATCCATCTTCGAACCGGTTTCAACCAGCGCGGTGGCGATGATGGTCAGCGAGCCGCCTTCTTCGATGTTCCGCGCAGCGCCGAAGAAACGTTTCGGTTTCTCCAGGGCGTGGGCATCGACACCACCAGTGAGGACCTTGCCGGAGCTCGGGATCACGGTGTTGTAGGCACGCGCCAGACGGGTGATGGAATCCAGCAGGATCACCACGTCCTTTTTGTGTTCGACCAGGCGCTTGGCCTTTTCGATGACCATTTCGGCCACCTGCACGTGGCGGGTTGGTGGCTCATCGAATGTCGAGGCAACCACTTCGCCGCGCACAGTACGCTGCATTTCGGTCACTTCTTCCGGACGCTCATCGATCAGCAGTACGATCAGGTGAACTTCCGGATTGTTACGCGCGATGTTGGCTGCGATGTTCTGCAACATGATGGTCTTACCGGCTTTCGGCGGTGCGACGATCAGGCCACGCTGGCCTTTGCCGATCGGGGCGCACAGGTCGATGACACGACCCGTCAAGTCTTCGGTGGAACCGTTACCGGCCTCCATCTTCATGCGCACGGTCGGGAACAGCGGGGTCAAGTTCTCGAAGAGAATCTTGTTTTTCGCGTTCTCGGGACGATCGAAGTTGATCGTGTCGACCTTCAGCAGGGCGAAATACCGCTCGCCTTCTTTTGGAGGTCGGATCTTGCCAACGATGGTGTCACCGGTGCGCAAGTTGAAGCGACGGATCTGGCTCGGAGAGACGTAGATATCGTCTGGACCGGCGAGATAAGAAGCGTCCGCAGAGCGGAGGAAGCCGAAGCCGTCCTGGAGAATCTCCAGCACGCCATCACCGGAGATTTCCTCGCCGCTTTTCGCGTGCTTTTTCAGCAGGGAGAAAATCACGTCCTGCTTGCGCGAACGGGCCATATTATCTATGCCCATCTGTTCGGCCAATTCGAGCAGTTCGGTAATCGGCTTTTGCTTGAGTTCAGTCAGATTCATATAGGAATGACGTAATCATTTATGGAGGGGGGAAATTAAGCTTTTGGCTTAATGAGGCCGCGCCGCAGAGAAGGCGACAGGATCGCGTACTAATCGAAAAGGAGTGCGTCGGCGACGGCTTGCAGGGGGCAGTGGAGAAACCAGTGCGGGGCCGAATGTACCACTTGATTTTCAGAGCGTCTAGCCCTGTTTCACGAAAAAGCCCCGCGATTCGCGGGGCTTTTTTGACGACGCTTAGATGTTGGCGTCGAGAAATGCAGCCAGTTGCGACTTCGACAGTGCGCCGACCTTGGTCGCTTCGACATTGCCGTCCTTGAACAGCATCAGGGTCGGAATACCACGCACGCCATGCTTGGCCGGGGTTTCCTGGTTTTCGTCGATATTTAGCTTGGCAATGGTCAATTTGCCTGCGTAGGTGGTTGCAATCTCGTCCAGGACCGGAGCGATCATTTTGCAAGGACCACACCACTCAGCCCAGTAGTCCACCAGCACCGGGCCTTCAGCCTTGAGGACTTCGGCATCAAAGTTCGCGTCGGTGACGTGCTTGATAAGTTCGTTGCTCATGGATGTCTCCGGGTTGTAAGCAAAAAAAACGTTGCCCATCATAGCCGCCCTTCCCACGTTCAGGAAGTCGCAGCTGATTGACTCTTGCTATCGCGTGCCATGAGTTTGGGTATGGCTCAAGGCTTGCGCGCTCTGTGGCACGTCATGCTTGTCGATCCTGGCGCGGGCGGCTCTTGTACGAACGCACCTTAAAGGGGCCTCGCCGGGTGTTGGCGACGCCCGGAAAAGGTGCATGAGACCGCTCGGCGGTTCGGGCCCGCAAGAGCGCCGCTGCCCGACAAACACCGGCCTTACGGGCATTGCGCAGTGACTGGCATAGCCTGTGCAGTGGCAGACCTCAGAAAATTCCTTCGCCCGTTTCGGAGAGTTGTCATGACCAAGCGTTGCCGCGCCCTGCTCACAGCCCTGTTTGCCAGCCTGATGCTGAGCCAAGCGCCCGCCCAGGCCAATGGCCTGGATGATATCGTCGCCCGTGGCACCCTCAAGGTGGCCGTGCCCCAGGATTTCCCGCCGTTCGGCTCAGTGGGTCCGGACATGCAGCCCCGCGGCCTGGACATCGACACCGCCAGGCTGCTGGCCGACCAGCTCAAGGTCACGCTGGAACTGACCCCGGTCAACAGCACTAACCGCATTCCGTTTCTAACCACTGGCAAGGTCGACTTGGTGATTTCCAGTCTGGGCAAGAATCCGGAGCGGGAAAAGGTCATCGACTTCTCCAAGGCCTACGCACCGTTCTATCTCGCGGTGTTCGGCCCACCTGACGCGGCCATTGCCACCACTGACGATCTCAAGGGCAAAACCATCAGCGTGACCCGCGGCGCCATCGAAGACATCGAGTTGACCGCCGTCGCGCCCAAGGAAGCCACGATCAAGCGCTTCGAAGACAACAACTCGACCATCGCCGCCTACCTCGCCGGCCAGGTGGACCTGATCGCCAGCGGCAACGTGGTCATGGTGGCGATCAGTGAGCGCAACCCCAAGCGTGTCCCCGCGCTGAAAGTGAAACTCAAGGACTCGCCGGTGTATGTCGGCGTGAACAAGAACGAGCCTGCGCTGCTGGACAAGGTCAACCAGATTCTCACTACCGCCAAGGCTGACGGCAGCCTGGAAAAGAACGCGCAACAGTGGCTCAAGCAGCCGCTGCCCGCAGACCTCTGAGCACGGCGACGGAGCTGATTGATGGCCTACCAATTCGACTTTGTGCCGGTCCTGAACAATACCGACCTGCTCCTGCGTGGCGCACTGTTTACCCTGCAGTTGACGGCTATCGGCGCGGTGCTGGGCGTCGCCCTTGGCACCCTCGGCGCAGTCGTAAGAGCGTGGAAGATCCAGCCGCTGTGCTGGATCTTCGGGGTGTATGTCGAGTTGATCCGCAACACGCCATTTTTGGTGCAATTGTTTTTTATCTTCTTCGGCCTGCCGTCCCTTGGCCTGCACATTTCCGAATGGCAGGCCGCGGTGCTGGCGATGGTGATCAACCTGGGCGCCTATTCCACGGAAATCATCCGCGCCGGCATCCAGGCCATCCCACGCGGGCAACTGGAGGCTGCCGCTGCCTTGGCGATGAGCCGTTTCGAGGCCTTCCGCCACGTGGTGCTGCTGCCGGCACTCGGCAAGGTCTGGCCGGCGCTGAGCAGCCAGATCATTATTGTGATGCTCGGTTCGGCCGTCTGTTCGCAGATTGCGACTGAAGAGTTGAGCTTTGCCGCCAACTTCATCCAGTCGCGCAATTTCCGTGCGTTTGAAACCTATGCGCTGACGACCTTGGTGTATCTGTGCATGGCATTGATGATCCGCCAACTGCTCAACTGGATCGGTCGCCGCTATGTGACGAGGAACGGTTGATGAGTGATTTTTCCTTCTGGGACATCGTGCGAAATCTGCTCACCGGCCTGCAGTGGACCTTGCTGTTGTCGCTGGTGGCGTTTATCGGGGGTGGCTTGATCGGCCTGCTGGTGATGACGATGCGCATCAGCCGTGGTTCTTTGCCGCGCAATGTCGCACGCAGCTATATCGAGCTGTTCCAGGGCACTCCGCTGTTGATGCAGCTGTTCTTGGTGTTCTTCGGTATTGCCTTGCTGGGGATCGACATTTCGCCGTGGCTGGCGGCCGCGATCGCCCTGACCCTGTTTACCAGCGCCTACCTGGCCGAGATCTGGCGCGGTTGCGTGGAGTCCATCGCCCACGGCCAGTGGGAGGCCTCGGCCAGTCTGGCCCTCAACCCTTATGAGCAACTGCGCTACGTGATCCTGCCCCAGGCCCTGCGTATCGCCGTGGCGCCCACCGTGGGATTTTCGGTGCAGGTGGTCAAAGGTACCGCGGTGACCTCGATCATCGGCTTCACCGAACTGACCAAGACTGGCGGCATGCTCGCCAATGCCACCTTTGAACCCTTCATGGTTTATGGCTTGGTCGCACTCGGTTATTTCCTGCTCTGCTACCCGTTGTCCCTCAGTGCCCGCTACCTGGAAAGGAAACTGCATGCCTCTGCTTAGAATATCCGCGCTGCATAAGTATTACGGCGATCACCATGTGCTCAAGGGCATCGACCTGACGGTTGAAGAGGGTCAAGTGGTGGCGATCATCGGCCGCAGCGGCTCGGGAAAGTCCACCCTGCTACGCACGCTCAATGGCCTGGAGTCGATCAACGACGGGGTCATCGAAGTGGACGGCGAATACCTCGACGCAGCCCGCGCCGACTTGCGCAGCCTGCGGCAAAAAGTCGGCATGGTATTCCAGCAGTTCAACCTGTTTCCTCATCTGACGGTGGGCGAAAACGTCATGCTGGCGCCCCAGGTCGTGCAAAAAGTACATAAGACCCGGGCGGCGCAACTGGCGCGCGAGATGCTGGAACGGGTCGGACTGGGGGAAAAGTTCGACGCGTTTCCCGATCGCCTGTCCGGCGGACAACAGCAGCGTGTAGCCATCGCCCGTGCCTTGGCGATGTCGCCCAAAGTGTTGTTGTGCGACGAAATTACCTCGGCGCTGGACCCCGAGCTGGTCAATGAAGTGCTCAGCGTGGTCCGCCAACTGGCCAGAGACGGCATGACCCTGATTATGGTGACCCACGAAATGCGCTTCGCCCGGGAAGTAGGTGACACTCTGGTGTTTATGCACCAGGGCAAGGTTCACGAGGTGGGCGATCCAAAAACGCTGTTCACCCAGCCGCGTACCGCTGAATTGGCCAATTTCATTGGTTCGGTGGAGCAGCCGGGCTGACACTTACGGCACCGGGCAGCCATTCAAATTGTCCCTGCCCTTCAAGCGTTGTCTCGCGGCGTACAGAAAACAGGGCGACTGGCAGATAGGTGTCGACGTCCACTTCTGCCGAAAGTCGTCGCCCCGTCGCCGGCACACCCCCCGCCCGAGCTATCAGTACATGACCGGGCAACAGGCGCCCGGCGGGTATCCCCGCCTGCGGTCGCTCGGCACTCAGCTCGACGTTTCGACCATCCAGGCGGGCATTCTTGATTCCAAGGGTGAAGCTGCCGCCATGGCCAAAACGAAAGCCCTGCGCGCCCGCCGGTGAGCCGCTAAAACGTATGGCCATGGGGCTGATATCGACACACAGGACGCTCAGGTGAAGGGTGCGCTTGCCCGGCGCGATGATCTGCGGACCGAAGCGGTCATTCAACAGCTGCGCCTGACGCAGCACGCCATAGTCGATCCGCGATTGGCTCAGGGACAGCTGGCAACTGGCGGCGCGCACCTCGCAGGTCATCAGCATCGTAAGGAGCAGCAGGAAAAAGCCCAGCAATCGGCGCAGAGCGGTCAAGCCGCAGCCAGTTGATGATTCAGGGAGCACGGCAAATGGCCGACGTCGTTTCGTAGAGTTTTTCATGCGCGGGTTCTGGCTCCAGATTGAGTTGCAGCAGGCAGGGAGTGGTCGAGTCAGGCAGCGCAACGCTGAGGTTTTTCTGCTGATCGCTGTTGTTCAGGAAAATCAAGCCATCGCCTACAACGCTGGTCAGGAAAGCCTTGTCCTCACCAAATACCGCCGCGCCCTGAGGCAAGGGCCGGCCGCGCTCATCGCGCGCTTCCAGCAGTACACGACGCACGCTCACGACGTCGAAGCCCACGGTATTGAATGAGCCGCGCCCGGCCGCGAGGATTTTGCTGCCGTTCTTGAGGTCAGCGCGCCTGGGCAAGGACTGGGTCTGTACTTCGATATGACTGTTGCTATACGCAGGCAACCCGGGAATCACCGCGTAACCGCGATAGTCGGTCCAGACGGGACCTTGGGGCGTACTGACCCTGGCGCCCGAAATGTTCCCGACCGAGAGAATGCCGAAGGTGTCCTGGACCGCATAGGGAGAAAACGCCAGACCCTGTGGATGGGCCACGATGCCGCCCTGCAGCTGTCCGGTGTAGCTGGTATTCGCAGCATCCCGACTCATTCCCAGGCCAATCCGCGTATAGCGCGGCATAATCTCCGCGCGAGCGCGTACTGCCTGTTCGCGCTGATTCAGATCACGCTCGGTCCCCACTTCGTAGTTCACGTACTCATTGAGGCGTCCGGCCAGCGCGGTGCCGAGGTCAGAGCGCCGGTTCCGCCGACTGGCGTAGGATGTAAGACGGTGATTCCCGCCGATGGGCAGGCTGACTTGAAGGCGCAGTGAAAGGCCGGTGGAGGGCAGTTCAGTGCGCTCGTCCCTGTCCGTGTAACGATCTTTGCGCCGTCGTGGCTGGCCTATTTGCGAGTCGGCAATCAGCGCCACATCCGCGCCCTTGAAGCCTTTGCTCCACGAAGCAAAAACGTGCCCGGTGCCCTGGCCATCAAACTGAACGCTGCGCGAATAGCTCAAGGACAAAGCCCCCACGCTTGGATCGATCCAGGTCAAACCAGCGGTGTATTGGTGCCGGAACAAGGAATCCAGAGCGTCTGCGCTGGGTGCGGCGCCGGCCTCCGTCAGGTCGCGGTAACCTCGACTCTGGGTGGTGGCACTCAGGCTCATCTCAATCCCGGCGCCCAGCGGGCTGCTGAATGACAAGGCGCTGCGCGCACCACTCACACCCCGCGCCGTGTCTCGGGACAGGTTATGCCGGGCAGTTATCGCCACCCGCTGGAAAAACACGCGGCTCAACGTACCACCCGCTGCGTGGTACTCGTCCGTACTCAACACGCCAAACCCCAGCGATGTACCCGCGCCAAGCCCCCAGGTACCGCTCCCCATGGCGACCACCGGTTGCTCCCTGCCATCGGCAACCGCTTCTCGTACCTTGCCCAAGGCAAAATCGAAACCGGGGGCCACGGGCACACCCGAGCCAAACGAGGCAGCGGGCACCACGAAGCTACGTTTGCCACCTCGGGTCCCGATCACGCTCACTGCCAGATCGCTGGTGCCGTTGAGCAACGACAGGCCGGTCAGACTGAAGGGCCCTTCAGGCACCAGTGTCGAATGGATCAACACCCCGGATTGGCGTACCTCGACCCTGGCTTGGCTATGTGCCAAACCCTCTACCACCACATCGTTACCCACGGCGATGCGCGAGACGCCATCAGGAAACAGCTGAAAGCCCGACAGTTGCAGGCCCCCGAATACCGGACTGCGGGTGGCTATCTGCCCGACCTGGAAGGTCGATTGCAAGCTGCCGATATCCCGCTGGGCATAGGCGTACACGTGCTCGCTACTGCCCTTGCCGTTGTCGGACACATAGAATTGCCGACTGCGCACAATCCAGTTGCCCAGATTAAATCCCGCTTCGGTGTACGCCGACACGAAACGACTGGGGCCACTGTGCCCATCGGTGTCAAATGCCAGCAGGTCATAATTGAGCATGGCTGCTGCTCCACCCTGAGTGAAGCTTCCCGCCTGCCAATCCGGCCCACGCAACGATTGCGTGGGCACCACCAGGGAGACCTCGTCGCTGCCGGGGCGCAGCCTCACCAGGGTCGCCGGAAACTCGCCAAGAAAGTCATGACACGCCTGATCCGGCGAGACACCCGACTGCAGGATCGCAGAGGGGGTCCGTAAACCAGCCTTGTCCAACAGGCTCCGGGTAAAGCACAGCTGTCCCTGATAATCGAAGCGCGCATCCACCAGCCCCAACGGCGCGCCGTTGACCCGTAGCCCCACCACCTGGACACCTTCGCGAAAACGCGCCGCACTGCGAAAATAGTCTGAAACCTTCGGATCAATGCCATGGCTGGTCAGTGCGGCCAGGTCAAAACCCTCGCCCAATTCGAGCGCCCGCACGTCACCGGGAAGTCCGCACAGGGTTGCCAACCCCACGAAAAATCCTGAACAGCAAACGCCACTCGCCCCCTTTCCCAAGGCCCGGTCAAATCCCATCATCGACAACATCCGCGTGATAGGTGTCGACCGTGAACCCATACACAGTGGCTGGCTGTATCACCACCGAAGTGACGCCCACCAACGCTCCACGGGTATTCACCTTGAGCGTCTCACCCGGCAGGACATAGCTGCGAGGGAGCGTGGCGAGCTGTTTTTCCGGGATCAGTTGCACCTCCAGTGCCAGGCGTACCACATAGGCACTGTCGTTGTGCACGCTCAGGCCGTCCCCCTGACGCTTCCACTTGAGCAGCTCCCACGGCGCCTGATGCCTGGCCAGGCCGTGTGGGTGCAGGATCAGCGGCAGGTTCTGCCGCAGCGTGATACCAATGGTCGCACCACCGGGGCTACGAGCCTGGGGAATACCTTCAAACGACACGCGCTTCAGACGCTGGGTCTTGAGCGGTGTCTTCAACGTACTGATGAAGCGAACCAGCTGGGTTTCGCCTGCCTCGACGCGGGTAATCGGAGGCGTGACAATCAACAGCGGTTCCTGATCCTCGGGTACGTTTTCGATCACCGAATGCAATAACGCAGGTCCAGGGTCGGTGTTCCTGATATTGATCGTCGCTTCGCCGTCCTCTTCAAAGAGGACCACGACCGTTGTTTCAGGCTGCATGCCATCGGCGTTTACCTGTGTGACTCCCAACACTGAAAAACTTGCACATAACAACGCTGCACGCACTTTCGAAAGAGCACTCACCGAGTTTTCCCCGTCACATTCTAAAAACAGCAGACAAACAAGCACCCACACGAAAGCCGCCGATAAGAAACACAAGTACCGTGAAAACTTCTGTTTCAATACCGGCTGCTTGTTGGGTATTTAGAGGTAACTCAATACCAACGTGGCGCGCCCATCGAGTGTGACGTCTCGGGTAAGATCCAGGGCTTGCGCCTTATTGATGACTGCCTTCACTGCAATGACACCCGTTAGTTGGGCGATGGATGCGGGTGTAACGGTCGAGCCGTTACGCCACGAATACTGAGTGGGCACTTGAGCGACTTTGCCATCACTGTGCTGCCAGGCACCGCTGCTGACCCGCATGATCGGGTGCAACGTAACACCCGAAGACCGCAGATCCTTCAATGTGACCGAGTAGCCTCCGGTACGGCGGCCGGATACCGCCCCCAAGCCGTAGTTCTGCGCTTCGCTATAGCCCGAGCCCAGAATGCCCGAAACCTTGGTGCCTGCCTGCAAGTCGGTCAAGGTCAACCCGAACTTTGCCGGGGTGGTGCCGCAATTGACCATCAGCGACGTGACTTTTTCTTCGCGGGGGTTGTAAGCCGTCTGGGACAGCTCGCCAGAACGAATGGTCCCGTAATCGATGATGCCGCCGCTGCCCAGGCTGAGATTGCAGGCCGCCGGAACGATGGTTCCGCGGACTATCAACTGTGCAACATTCGTAGCTTGAGCCGCGAGACTGGCCGCGAGACAAATAGCACCCATTGTCAAACCTGCTAGTTTTTTCATGCTTATCCTAACGTCAGTAAGTGTCAGGCGTTTTTATTATGGTTCGGGCGACTCCACGCTCAACGAGGCCTCTCCCCTGATATACAAAACCATAAATAAATAACACCACGGCATAATTGCCGGATCACAGTCTTACTCTTCGACCGCCTGGATAAAATCAGACAACGCGCCAACATCTGTGAGACCAGTTAAATACAACCGTCTTCTTTACCTACGCCTATAGTAGTCCGATGTAATTCTCAAACTAACAAAAGAAACTCGCTCATGTAGGAAAACTCATGTGCAACGAACGGTCCAAATAAAACGTTATTGTCCTACCCGCTTTAATACAGAGTCATCAGCCACTCATGGATTTGTCCTATATTTCCCGCGCACCCTGTCCGCACCAGGTGGCAGGAGAAATCCCCGAACACTACGCGTTGGCGTCAGCCGTTGATCGTGGCACGATGGCGAGGTTATCGACCGAGATCCCCTACCCATGCCGCAATCCCAAGCCAAGAGTCTGTCCCTGATCGCCGCCATCGACCTGGGCTCCAACAGTTTTCACATGGTCGTGGCCAAGGCCCAGAACGGTGAAATTCGTATCCTTGAGC
Source organism: Pseudomonas sp. GQ91 (assembly GCF_059758795.1). Classification (NCBI taxonomy): domain Bacteria; kingdom Pseudomonadati; phylum Pseudomonadota; class Gammaproteobacteria; order Pseudomonadales; family Pseudomonadaceae; genus Pseudomonas; species Pseudomonas sp. GQ91. The sequence continues at coordinate 121,944 of NZ_JCAXED010000013.1, read as the reverse complement.
GGCTCGGTGAAAAAGTACAACTGGCCGCCGGGATCGACGACGAGCGCAAGCTCAGCGAAGAATCGATGCAGCGCGGGCTTGATTGCCTCAAGCGTTTTTCCCAACTGATCAACGGCATGCCGCCAGGCGCCGTGCGAATTGTCGGCACCAATGCCCTACGTGAAGCGCGTAACCGTGGCGAGTTCATCCGCCGCGCCGAGGAAATCCTCGGGCATCCCGTGGAGGTCATCTCCGGCCGTGAAGAAGCACGCCTGATCTACCTGGGCGTCTCCCACACCTTGGCCGACACCCCGGGCAAGCGCCTGGTGGCCGACATCGGCGGCGGCAGTACCGAATTCATCATCGGCCAGCGCTTTGAACCCCTGCTGCGCGAAAGCCTGCAGATGGGCTGCGTCAGCTACACCCAGCGCTATTTCAAGGATGGCAAGATCACCCCGGCTCGCTACGCGCAGGCGTACACCGCGGCGCGGTTGGAGATCATGAGCATCGAGCACGCGCTGCACCGCCTGACCTGGGATGAAGCCATCGGCTCATCCGGCACCATCCGCGCCATTGGCCTGGCGCTCAAGGCTGGCGGTCACGGAACTGGCGAAGTCAACGCGGAAGGCCTGGCGTGGCTCAAGCGCAAGCTGTTCAAGCTTGGTGACGTCGAGAAAATCGACTTCGACGGAATCAAGCCTGACCGTCGGACCATCTTCCCGGCGGGCCTGGCGATTCTGGAGGCGATCTTCGACGCCCTTGAACTGCAACGTATGGACCATTGTGATGGCGCCCTGCGTGAAGGTGTGCTCTACGACCTGTTGGGGCGCCATCACCACGAGGATGTGCGGGAGCGCACGCTAGGTTCGCTGATGGAGCGTTATCACGTCGACCTGGAGCAAGCGGCGCGGGTCGAGCGCAAGGCGCTGCATGCGTTCGACCAGGTGGCCGAAGATTGGGAACTGGAAACCGGGGTCTGGCGTGAACTGCTGGGCTGGGCGGCCAAGGTCCATGAAGTGGGCCTGGATATCGCCCACTACCATTACCACAAACATGGCGCCTACCTGATCGAGCACTCTGACCTGGCGGGTTTCTCCCGGGAAGACCAACAGATGCTCGCGCTACTGGTGCGCGGTCATCGCCGCAATATCCCCAAGGACAAGTTCGCCGAGTTCGGTGACGAGGGCATCAAGCTGATTCGCCTGTGCGCATTGCTGCGTTTTGCGATTCTGTTCCACCACATCCGTGGCACCCGGCAAATGCCACAGGTGACCCTGCGCGCCAATGGCGACAGCCTCGATGTAGTGTTTCCTGACAACTGGCTGGACGAAAACCAGTTGACCCAGGCCGATTTCGCCCAGGAGGCAGAGTGGCTGGCGCGGGTTGGCTTCAGCCTGAACGTGCGCTGACTGGCTAACGCCGACAAGCGCCTGCAGGAGCGAGCTTGCTCGCTCCTGCAGAACCAGGCGCGGGTTTAGCGAACGCTCAGCAACGGCAGGCCCAGACGCTCCAACAACGTCGCCTGCGCACTGCGCGGGTTCTGGTTGCCGGTTGGCGTGTTGCGCACATAACGGCCGTCCGACTGCAGGCTCCAGCTGTGGGTGTTATCGGTAAGATAGCTTTCCAGCTCTTTCTTGACCCGCATGATCAGCTTCTTGCCTTCCACCGGGAAGCAGGTCTCCACGCGCTTGTCGAGGTTGCGCTCCATCCAGTCGGCGCTGGACAGGAACATCTGTTCTTCGCCACCGTTAAGGAAATAGAACACCCGCGTGTGCTCCAGGAAACGCCCGATGATCGAGCGTACGTGGATGTTGTGCGAGACCCCGGCAATCCCCGGCCGCAGGCAGCACATGCCACGCACCACCAGATCGATGCGCACGCCGGACTGGCTGGCCTTGTACAACGCACGGATGATCTTCGGATCGGTCAGCGAGTTGAACTTGGCAATGATGTGCGCCGGTTTGCCGTCGAGGGCGAACTGGGTTTCCCGGGCAATCATGTCGAGCATGCCCTTTTTCAAGGTGAATGGCGCATGCAGCAGCTTTTTCATGCGCAAGGTCTTGCCCATGCCGATCAACTGGCTGAACAGTTTGCCAACGTCTTCACACAACGCATCGTCGGAGGTCAGCAAGCTGTAGTCGGTGTAGAGCTTGGCGTTGCCAGCATGGTAGTTGCCGGTACCCAAGTGCGCATAACGCACGATTTCACCGGCTTCGCGACGCAGGATCAGCATCATCTTGGCGTGGGTCTTGAAGCCCACCACACCGTAGATCACCACCGCGCCGGCCGCTTGCAGGCGACTGGCCAGTTGCAGGTTGGACTCTTCGTCAAACCGCGCGCGCAGCTCGATCACTGCGGTGACTTCCTTGCCGTTACGCGCCGCGTCCACCAGTGCATCGACGATTTCCGAGTTGGCGCCGCTGCGGTACAGAGTCTGGCGCACGGCCAGCACATGCGGATCCTTGGCGGCCTGGCGCAGCAGGTCGACCACCGGCGTGAACGATTCGAACGGGTGCAGCAGCAGGATGTCTTGCTTGCTGACCACGCTGAAAATGTTCTCGCTGTTTTGCAGCAATTTCGGAATCTGCGGGGTGAACGGCGTGTATTGCAGCTCCGGATGGCTGTCCAGGCCGGTGATGCTGAACAGGCGCGTCAGGTTTACCGGGCCATTGACCTGATACAGCTCGGACTCGGCCAGGTTGAACTGCTTGAGCAGGTAGTCCGACAAGTGTTTCGGGCAGGTGTCCGCCACTTCCAGACGCACCGCATCGCCGTAGCGCCGCGAGAACAGCTCCCCGCGCAGGGCGCGGGCCAGGTCTTCAACGTCTTCGGAGTCCAGCGCCAGGTCGGCGTTACGGGTCAGGCGGAACTGGTAGCAGCCCTTGACCTTCATGCCTTGGAACAAATCATCGGCATGGGCGTGGATCATCGAGGACAGGAATACATAGTTATCGCCTGCGCCCCCAACCTCTTCCGGCACCTTGATAACCCGTGGCAACAGGCGTGGCGCGGGAATAATTGCCAGGCCCGAGTCACGACCGAAGGCATCGATACCTTCCAGCTCGACGATGAAGTTCAGGCTCTTGTTCACCAGCAGCGGGAACGGGTGCGTCGGGTCGAGACCAATCGGAGTGATGATCGGCGCGATCTCGTCACGGAAATAACGTCGCACCCAGGTCTTGAGCTTGGCCGTCCAGTTACGGCGGCGGATGAAGCGGACCTGGTGCTTTTCCAACTCCGGCAACAGGATGTCGTTGAGAATGGCGTATTGACGGTCTACATGACCGTGTACCAGCTCGCTGATGCGGGCCAGCGCCTGGTGCGGCTGCAGGCCGTCGGCGCCGGCCTGCTCACGGGCGAAGGTGATCTGCTTCTTGAGGCCGGCGACGCGAATTTCGAAGAACTCGTCCAGGTTGCTGGAGAAGATCAGCAGGAATTTCAATCGCTCCAGCAGCGGGTAGGACTCATCCAGCGCCTGTTCCAGCACGCGGATGTTGAATTGCAGTTGCGACAGTTCGCGATGGATGTACAGGCTGCTGTCATCCAGGTTCGGAATCACCATCGCCGGTGCCGCGGCCACCGGCTCAGCGATCACGGCGGGCTGCTCAAGCTCCAGTGCCGGCGGGGCTTCGGTGTCGTGTTCAACCACCGGGAGCGCGTCTTTTACAGCAACTTCTGTGAGTCCTTCGGTATTCATGGAGTGTTCCTGTGAGGGCTATTGTTGCTCTCTAAGCAATTGGGCGGCACGGACGGCAAAGTAAGTCAGGATGCCATCGGCACCCGCACGTTTAAAGGCCGTAAGGGACTCAAGAATCACCCCTTCACTCAACCAGCCATTTTGAATCGCTGCCATGTGCATGGCGTATTCACCACTGACCTGATAGACAAAGGTCGGCACCTTGAATTCATCCTTGACCCGATAAAGGATGTCCAGATACGGCATGCCGGGCTTGACCATGACCATATCGGCACCTTCAGCCAGGTCCGCCGCCACTTCGTGCAAGGCCTCGTGACCGTTGGCCGGGTCCATCTGGTACGAGGCCTTGTCGGCCTTGCCCAGGTTCAGCGCCGAGCCGACGGCATCGCGGAACGGGCCGTAGTAAGCACTGGCGTACTTGGCCGAATAGGCCATGATGCGCACGTTGACGTACCCGGCCATTTCGAGGGCTTCACGAATCGCCTGGACGCGACCATCCATCATGTCCGACGGAGCGACCACCTGGGCGCCCGCGGCGGCATGGGAAAGAGCCTGCTTGACCAAGGCGTCGACCGTGATGTCGTTCTGTACATAGCCGTCTGCGTCCAGGACGCCATCCTGCCCGTGGGTAGTGAACGGATCCAGCGCGACGTCGGTAATCACCCCCAGCTCCGGAAAACGCTCGCGCAGCGCGCGGGTCGCGCGCTGGGCAATGCCCTCGGGGTTCCAGGCTTGTGCGGCGTCCAGCGACTTGAGTCCGGCCGGGGTCACCGGGAACAACGCCAGGGCCGGAATCCCCAACTCGACCCAATGCGCAGCCTCTTCGAGCAACAGGTCAATGCTCAGGCGCTCGACACCCGGCATCGACGCCACCGTTTCCCGCCGGTTCTCACCGTCCAGCACAAATACCGGCAAGATCAGATCATCCACCGTCAGCACGTTTTCACGAACCAGGCGGCGAGAAAAATCATCCCGACGATTGCGGCGCAGGCGAGTGGCGGGAAACAGGCGTTGGGCGGGGGTAAAGCTCACGGCAGACTCCTGAGCCCGGGTTGACGGGCGAGCGTGACAGTTATAAGCGGTCATTATGACGAAGGAATTACAGTTGTGCTCCCTCATACTCACGGCATGCCCGCTGGAGTTGTGCTCACGGTTTCTGTAGGAAATGTTCATCTCGTGACACATTTCGATACTTTCATGAATGTGCGCGAAGGCGTAGGCTGCGCGTTCACTTCGCCAGCACCCAGACAATGCTCCAACAATTTCTGAATGACTTTGGCTACTTTGCTCTCCTCCTGGGCACGTTTTTCGAAGGCGAAACCATCCTGGTCCTCGCAGGCTTCCTGGCGTTCCGCGGATACATGGATATCAATCTGGTGGTCGTGGTTGCGTTCTGCGGCAGCTACGCCGGCGACCAGCTGTGGTACTTCCTGGGCCGCAAGCACGGACGCAAGTTGCTGGCACGCAAGCCGCGCTGGCAATTGCTGGGGGACCGCGCGCTGGAGCACATCCGCCGACATCCGGACATTTGGGTACTGAGCTTTCGTTTTGTCTATGGCCTGCGCACCGTGATGCCCGTGGCGATTGGCCTGTCAGGCTATCCGCCGGGACGTTACCTGCTGCTCAACGGCATCGGTGCCGCCATTTGGGCCGCGGCCTTGGGAGCAGCGGCCTATCATTTCGGTGCGGTGCTTGAAGGCATGCTGGGCAGCGTCAAGAAATATGAGCTCTGGGTTCTGGGCGCGCTGCTGGTGCTCGGCCTGGGCTTGTGGCTGCGGCGCCGCATCAAGAATGCCCGCCTGACCCGCGCAGCCTGCGCCGCGGAAAAGTCTCGCCTGGAGCAACAGCAACTAAGCGAGGCAAAGAACTGCAACGAACCTACGACACCAGCCGAGTAACCCGCGCCCGACAACAGTAGAGGCCGATGACACTCAGCAAACTGTAGCTGGCCAGTCCCAGCCAGCCCAGTGTGCTGCTGGCCGGCCATAATCCGAGCAGCGGCGCCAGCCACACTAACGGCACGTTCAGTGCCAGGCGCGACAGTTCAGCCTTCAAGGCCCACGGACGATTCTCCAGCGCCACGCCCAGGGTAAACAACCCCAGCGCCATCGCGCTCCAGCCGAGCACCAGGGCGGCAGTCGGCATGCCTTCGCCAGCATTCATCAAGTAGCTGCCAAAGCCCACATAGACGGCAAATTGCAGGGCAATGTAGATCTGCTGACGCAGGTCCAGCGGCACCTCGAACTTGCGGAACTGACGCAGATCCGGCTTCGCCAACGGGTATTTCGCCTTCACGTCAGCCGGACGCCAGCCCGTGCGCATAAACCAGATCCGCAGCTTGTCCCACCAGCGCTCGGTTCGCCGCGCATCGCTGCATAACTGCGCATAAAACTGCAGGTTGGCCCATAGCGGATTCCAGCTTGCCAGCGGCGTGGTCACGCCAAAGATCACCGGTTCGTTTTCATCTTCCTCCTGGAAAGATCCAAACAGCCGGTCCCAAATAATGAACACTCCGCCGTAGTTGCGATCCATGTAGAGAGCGTTCTGTGCATGGTGGGCTCGATGGTTGGAGGGTGTGACAAAGAACCACTCGAACCAGCCCAGCTTAGGCACATGGCGGGTATGAACCCAGAACTGGTACAGCAGATTCAGGGAGGCGACGCTGATAAACACCAGCAACGGCACGCCGATCACGGCCAGCGGCAGATAGAAGATCCAGCTCAGCAAAAAGCCCGTGCTGGTCTGGCGCAAGGCTGTGGTGAGGTTGTAGTCCTCGCTTTGATGATGCACCGAGTGCGCGGCCCAGAGGATGTTGCGTTCGTGACCACAGCGATGCAGCCAGTAGTAGCAGAAGTCGTAGAAGACAAACGCAACGACCCAGGTCCAGATGCTGTGGGCCGGGAGTTCAAACAAGGCCAGGTGTTCGAGGGCGAAGGCGTAGGTCAGCAGCCCCACCCCCTTGGTCAGCAACCCGGTGGTGGTGGAGAGCACACCGGTACTCAGGCTGTTGATGGCGTCTGCGACCCGATAATTGCGCTGGCCGCGCCAGCGGTCGGCCAGCAGTTCGACCACAATCAAGGCAATGAAAAACGGTACCGCGTAAGGGACGAAGTCCATGGGCAAGTCCGGTCAATTATTGTTACATCAAGATTAGGTGTACTGGCGAGATATCCCATTGGCAATGAGTGACAAATAAGTAGACATTTAACGCCATAAATCAGGAGAAATGCCCATGAGCAAAAAGATTGCAGTGATCCTTTCCGGCTGTGGCGTCTACGACGGCACTGAAATCCATGAAAGCGTAATCACCCTGCTGCGCCTGGATCAGCGCGGCGCTCAGGTCCAGTGTTTTGCCCCCGATATTGCACAACTGCACGTGATCAATCACCTGACCGGCGAAGAGATGCCCGAATCGCGCAACGTGCTGGTTGAATCGGCGCGCATCGCCCGCGGCGACGTAAAGGACATTCGCGAGGCCAGCGTCGCGGACTTCGATGCGCTGATTGTGCCGGGCGGTTTCGGGGCGGCGAAGAACCTGTCGAACTTTGCCGTCGAAGGCGCTGGCTGCAGCGTCAATCCAGAGTTGCTGGCGCTGGCCGAAGCGTTTGCCGAAGCCGGCAAGCCGGTAGGGTTGATCTGCATCTCGCCGGCGCTGGCAGCGAAGATCTACGGCCCCGGCGTGACATGCACCATTGGCAACGATGCCGACACGGCAGATGCCCTGAACAAGATGGGCGCGACTCATCAAGAGTGCGTGGTAGACGAGATTGTCGAAGACAAGGCGCGCAGACTGGTCTGCACACCCGCCTACATGCTGGCCAAGAACATCAGCGAAGTAGCATCCGGGATCAACAAACTGGTGGACCGAGTGCTGGAGCTGACCCACGAGAATGACTGAGCCATCCTGGCCTGTTCACCGCTCAATGGGGGAGCGGGCCTGCTCGCGATAGCCTCACCTGGGTGTAGTGGATACACCGAGGCGTCTGCATCGCGAGCAAGCCCGCTCCCACATAGTGATTGAGGGTGTGGTCAGGAAGCCGCTATCCGGCGCTTATCGGCCATTCGACTGCGGCTGTACAACAGCACAATCGCGATGATCGCCACCGCCTGGGCGCTCAGGGAATAAGCGTCGGCGTGAATGCCCAGCCAATCGAAATCAAAGAACGCCACCGGCCGTGTGCCGAAGATGCCGGCTTCTTGCAACGCCTTGACACCATGTCCGGCGAACACCACCGACAAAGCACACAACAGCGCCGCGTTGATGCCGAAGAACAGCGCCAACGGCAGCTTCGCGGAGCCCTTCAGGATGATCCACGCCAGGCCCATCAGCAGCACCAACGCCGTGGCACCGCCGGCCAATACCGCATCATGCCCGGCAGGCCCGGCTTGCAGCCACAGGGTTTCGTAGAACAGGATCACCTCGAACAGCTCGCGGTACACTGAAAAGAACGCCAGCACTGCAAAGCCGAAACGCCCACCGCCGCCCACCAGGCTGCTTTTGATGTAATCCTGCCAGGCCGCCGCGTGGCGTCGGTCATGCATCCACACACCGAGCCACAACACCATGACGCTGGCAAACAGCGCGGTGCAGCCTTCCAGCAGTTCACGCTGGGCGCCGCTGACATCAATCACATACGCCGCCAGCGCCCAGGTGGCCAAGCCGGCCACCAGCGCCAGGCCCCAACCCAGGTTGACGCTGCGCACGGCCGATTGCTGGCCCGTGTTGCGCAGGAACGCGAGGATCGCCGCCAGCACCAGAATCGCTTCCAGGCCTTCGCGCAACAGAATCAGCAGGCCGGAGATATAGCTCAGCGTCCAGCTCAAGCCATCGCCGCCCAGCAGGCCGGCTGACTCGGTAAGTTTGCCCTTGGCCACGTCCAGGCGCTGCTGGACCTGTTCGATCGGCAATCCATCCTGCAACGACTGCCGATAAGCCATCAGGGCTTTTTCGGTGTCTTTGCGCACGTTGGCGTCGACGTTGTCCAGGGAGCTTTCAACCAGTTCGAAACCTTCAAGATACGCCGCGACCGAGAGGTCATAGGCCTGCTCGTGCTCACCATTGCGGAATGCCGCCAGGCTTTTGTCCAAGGTGGCCGCGGTGTAGTCGAGCAACTGTGCCGGGCCCCGCTGGACCTGCGGCGGCTGTGCCCGCTGGGCACGGAAAACACGCGCGGCATCCGGACCGTCGGCGGCCAGCACTTCCTCGGGCGTCTGGCGCGCCAGCTCAGCCAGGTTGAAGGATTTTTCACCTTTTGCCGCTGCCGGATCGGCGGTGAAGCCCGCGATATAGGTGGCCAGGTCCCAACGCTGACGATCATCCAGCTGATCGGCGAAGGAAGGCATGTCGGTACCTTCCACGCCCAGGCCCAAGGTGTTGTAAATCCCGTAGAGGCTCAAGCGGTCCAACCGCGTGGCATCGCGCAGGTTGGCCGGTGGCGGCACCAGGCCAACCCCGGCCGGGCCATCGCCAGCACCGCTCGCGCCATGGCATACCGAACAATGCTGGGCATACAGCGGCGCCCCCCGCGCCGGATCCGGCGTAATGACCGGTGCCTGGCTGACCTCATAGGCCACCGCCAGCTTGGCGCCCAGTTGGCGCGCCTGACGAGCCACCACCGTACCGTCCTGGTGGGCGCTCACGGCCGCCAGCAGTTCATCGACGCCTTTCACCAGTTCGCCGCGTTCGGGCTTGTCCGGCAATTGCGCCACCAGCCCCTGCAAAACCCCAAGGAACTCGACCTGTTCGAGGTATTCAGACTCGTCGACAACCTTGCCCGCCACCACCGTCGGTGGATAGTCAGCACCAATATAATCCAGCAAATGCAGGGCCTTGGGCGCACCTTCTGGAGTAGCCGCCAGCAGGTTGAAGCTGCACGACACCAACGCCGGCAACAGCAGCCAGGCGAGAAAACGGGAAGGGGCAGTCATGAATGGCTCTCAAATGGAAACAAGAAGTAACACATTGTCGAGTGTTAAGCGCTTTGACTCAAGGCGTTAGTGATGTGTTGGCGGAATAACCCGCCAAGGGACGAGCGATCGGCAAAGCCTGCTTTCTTCAGCCGGGCCGGGGTGATCAGGCCGTGGCGCGATGCAAGCTGGCCAGGAACGCCGCAGCGCCGACGAACAACCCGGCAAACGTGCGGTTCACGCGCTTCTGCTGGCTCGGTGTGCGCAACAGGCGCAAGACTTTCGACGCCAGGCCGGTGTAGCCCGCCATCACGATCATGTCGACGCTGATCATCGTCGCCCCCAGGATCAGATACTGGCTTAACAACGGTGCCTGCGGGTTCACGAACTGTGGCAACACCGCCAGCATGAACACCAAGGCTTTGGGGTTGCTGGCGTTCACCAGGAAGCCACGGAACATCATTGCCAGAGGCTTGCCGATGGGGCGCACGGCGGCGTCATCGGTCAAATCCGCCGGTAACGCACGCCATTGCCTGATGGCCAGATAAACCAGGTAAGCAACGCCAAACCATTTGATCACGTAGAACGCCGTGGAAGACGCCGCGAGAATCGCGCCCAGACCGCCAGCCACCACCGCAATCTGCATCGCCAGGCCCACCTGCAAGCCCAAGGCATTCCAGTAGCCGCGCAGAAAACCGTATTGCAGACCGCTGGACATCGAGGCGATGGCGCCCGCGCCAGGAGAGAGACTGATGATCCAACTGGCGGCAAAAAAGGCCAGCCATGTTTCGAGCGCCATTACACACCTCAATCGGGAGTTTGCTGTTGGGCCTTAAGCTAACGCCGCCGACTGAAAGTTGGCTATAGGTTTTTACCCGATGCGAACATCAACGGTCGCTCGGAAACACATGCGTGCCTGGCCAGCGGCGTACCGAACGCTGGAAAAACAAGCTATTGGGCACTTGCACCATGGCGCTGTCGGTGCCCGCCTCTTCAACTTCGATCAGCGTGGTGTACAGCAAGTTGATCGCCACCACACGGCCTTTGACCCCGGGCTTGTCGACGGTATCGACCAGTTCGACCAGATCCCCCAGGCGAAACGGCCCCACCGTGAAAATCAGAATCGCGCACAGCAGGTTGGACAGTACCGACCACATGGCAAAGAACGCCACCGCCGCCACCGCGACAAAACCCGACAGCGCGGTCCACAGCACCGTGGCCGAAACGCCCAGGCGCCCCAGCACAAAAATCAGTGCGCTGCCCATGATCAGCCAGCGCAGGCCACCGCGCAGCGGCATCAGCAACTGCGGCGGGAACGGGTAGCGTTCGCCCAGGCGCGTCAGGCCTTTGGCGACAAAGCGCTGGGTCAGGTAACCCGCCAACAGGATCAGTAGAATTTGCACACCGATCCAGAACGGCGCGACCCAATGCGCCGGCAGCATCAATTGCAGGGTATCCATCAGGACAACGCCTCCAGCTCCGCTTGCAGGCTTTCCAGCAGTTCGAGGGCTTCCATCCAGCTCTCCTCCAGTTGCGCTTCGCGAACTTTGAGCTTGGCCTGTTCGGCCAGCAAGTCACGCAGTTCATCCTTGCGCGCCGCTTCGTACACCGCGCTGTCGCCAAGACTGGTTTCAATCCTGGCCAAGCGCTCATGAACCTTGCCCAACTCGGCTTCCAGCTTGTCGGCTTCGCGTTTGTGCGGCGCCAGTTGCTGACGTAAGGCCGCGGCAGCCTGGCGCTGGGCTTTCTTGTCGGTTTTGTCCGGGTTGACCGGCGTGTTGCTGACCGGCGCGTTACGCAAACGATAGTCCGTCAGCCAACGAGCGTAGTCGTCCAGGTCACCGTCGAACTCCTCGACCTTGCCATCGGCCACCAGCAGGAAGTTATCGGTGGTGCTCTTGAGCAAGTGCCTGTCGTGAGACACCACCAGCACCGCACCGCTGAACTCCTGCAAAGCCATGGTCAGCGCCAGGCGCATTTCCAGGTCCAGGTGGTTGGTGGGTTCGTCGAGCAGCAACAGGTTTGGCCGCTCCCAGGCAATCAGCGCCAGGGCCAGACGGGCTTTTTCGCCACCGGAGAAATTCACTACGGGCTCATCAATGCGCGCGCCACGGAAGTCGAAACCGCCGAGGAAATCGCGCAAAGTCTGCTCGCGTTCGGTGGGGGCCAGACGCTGCAAATGCAACAACGGGCTGGCCTTGGCATCAAGGGAGTCAAGTTGGTGTTGAGCGAAGTAACCCACCACCAGATTCTCGCCACGGGTCAGGCGTCCAGCCAGCGGTTGCAGCTCGCCGGACAGGTTCTTGATCAGCGTCGACTTGCCTGCGCCATTCGGGCCGAGCAGGCCGATCCGCGCACCGGGCGTGAGCTGCAGCTTGACCTTCTCCAGGATGGTCTTGTCGCCGTATCCAAGACGAGCGTCGGACAGGTCGAGCAACGGACTGGAAATTTTCACCGACTCGCGAAACACGAAGTCGAAGGGCGAATCGACATGGGCCGCCGACAGCTCTTCCATGCGTTCCAGGGCCTTGATCCGGCTTTGTGCCTGGCGGGCCTTGGTGGCCTGGGCCTTGAACCGCGCGATATAGCTTTCCATGTGCGCACGTTGCGCCTGCTGCTTCTCGAAAGCCTGCTGTTGCTGGGCCAGGCGTTCGGCACGGGCGCGCTCGAACGCGGTGTAGCCGCCGCGATAAAGGGTAATTTTCTTCTGCTCGACGTGGGCGATGTTATCGACCACCGCGTCGAGGAAATCACGATCGTGAGAAATCAGCAACAAGGTGCCGGGGTAGCTTTTCAGGAAGTCTTCCAGCCACAGGATCGCATCGAGGTCCAAGTGGTTGGTCGGCTCGTCGAGCAGCAGCAGGTCCGAGGGGCACATCAGCGCCTGGGCCAGGTTCAGGCGCATGCGCCAGCCACCCGAGAAGTCGGCGACCGGACGATCCATCTGTTCGTTGGTGAACCCGAGACCAGCGAGCATTTTGCGCGCGCGGGCATCGGCGGTGTAACCGTCGGCGCTGTCCAGCTCCGCGTGCAGGCGCGCCTGCGCGGCACCGTCCTGGGTCTTCTCAGCCTCGGCCAGCTCGCGCTGCACCTGACGCAAACGCAGATCGCCATCGAGCACGTAGTCGATCGCGATGCGATCCAGGGTGTCGATCTCCTGGCGCATATGGGCGATGCGCCAATCGGCCGGCAACTGACAATCCCCCGAATCGGGCGTCAGCTCACCCAACAGCAGGGCGAACAATGTGGATTTGCCGGCGCCGTTGGCACCGATCAGGCCGGCTTTGTGACCGGCGTGCAGGGTCAGCTCGGCGTCTTCGAGAAGACGTTGCGGGCCACGCTGTAATGTTAGGCTTTGAAGTCGGATCATAATGGCGGCGGAGTCTACCAGCTTCGTTGACCGCTGGCTTGGGTAGGAATATGTGCGCTGACCTGTGGAGCTTTGCCCTCTCGACTTACGCCCGCCCGGGCGTGGAAGACTCATGCCTGCGCCTGCAGACGCAAGGAGCCGATGTGTGTCTGTTGCTCTGCGGGTTGTGGCTGGAACAACGTGGCGTCGCCCCTGATGCCATGCGCGTGCAAGCGTTGAAGCAGATTGCACAGCCCTGGCAGGCCCAGGTGATCGAACCCCTGCGTCGGCTACGCAAGCAATGGCGCGCCACGGCGCAGCACGATGTGGAATTGGGAGTGTTGCGCGAACGGCTCAAGACCCTGGAATTGGACGCCGAGCGGCAGCTGTTGTCACGCTTGCACGCACAAGCGCTGGCATGGCCGACAGAGACAATGGCCGGACATGAACCCTGGCTTGAAGGACTGGCGACAGAAGCCGCCAACCTCGACCGCGACGCACTGCATCAACTGCGCGCCGCGGTCGCCAGCACTTAGGAAGCGCTGCTTGGGGTGGTGCTTGGTGTCGGCGCAGCAGGGTTGGCGGCCGGAGCGGCTGGCGCGGTGGACGCTGCCGGAGTCGCGGCAGGTGCTGGCGAGGTAGCCGGCTTCGCTGCGGTTGCCGCAGGTTTAGCGGCGGGCTTAACCGCTGGTTTGGCCGCAGGTTTTGCAGCTGCTGGTTTAGCCGCAGGCTTGGCTGCAGGTTTTGCAGCAGCAGGTTTAACCGCTGGCTTGGCTGCAGGTTTTGCAGCAGCAGGTTTAGCCGCTGGCTTGGCTGCAGGTTTTGCAGCAGCAGGTTTAGTCGCTGGCTTGGCTGCAGGTTTTGCAGCAGCAGGTTTAGCCGCTGGCTTGGCTGCAGGTTTTGCAGCAGCGGTTTTAGCCACTGGCTTGGCTGCAGGTTTTGCAGCAGCGGTTTTAGCCACTGGCTTGGCCGCAGGTTTTGCTGCAGCGGTTTTAGCCACTGGCTTGGCTGCAGGTTTTGCTGCTGCAGTTCTAGCCGCTGGTTTGGCCGCAGGTTTTGCTGCAGCGGTTTTAGCCGCTGGCTTGGCTGCAGGTTTTGCAGCTGCAGTTCTAGCCGCTGGTTTGGCCGCAGGTTTTGCAGCAGCGGTTTTGGCCGCTGGCTTGGCTGCAGGTTTTGCAGCTGCAGTTCTAGCCGCTGGCTTGACCGCAGGTTTTGCAGCAGCGGTTTTGGCCGGGGCCTTGGCAGCTACGGCTTTAGCCGGAGTACGCGTATTCAGCGCCTTAGTCACCGCTTCTTTCACTCGTCCAACGCCCTGAGCCAGCTTCAAGCTCTCTTGAGCATCGCGTTTGAGTTGCAGAATGTAGGCGCGCGTTTCGGATTGGCGATCTTTGAGGGCGTCGAGCAAGTCCTCAAGTTCCTTCACCGCGCCCTTGGCCTTGGTTTGCGCCTTGGATTTACCTGCGCTTGCTGCATCTTGCAGTTTGGTGCGGGATTTATGCAGTTTTTCCTGAGCCTTGCCGCGTTGTTTTTCCAGCTTGGCGAGCAATTTCTCTGCATCAGCCAAGGCTTGGGAGCAAGCGCTTTCCAAGTGTTCGAGCAGGCTGCCCGAGAGTTGTTGGAGCAAGTGCAATGGGGTATTTACAGGCTTCTGTTTGGCCGACATGGTTTACCTCCTGGCTGACGTGGGTGCGGCTCATACTAGCCCTCTGCTCTTACCGCCGCTAGGGCATGTTGACAGTATCGAATGCCTCGCGTTGCACTGCACAAAAATTCTTATCGATATAACGAAGAACCGCTCCGGTTTTTGCTCATGCACACTGGCATAATCCACCGCACTTTCGGCTGGAGAATACCCATGTCGCGTTACCTTTTTTTCATCTTGATGTTGTCCTTTTCAGCGGCCGGCGCGAGCGCGCAATCCTCTTCCAAAGACAGCCATGACCTGGCCTACAGCTTAGGCGCCAGTCTCGGTGAACGCCTGCGTCTGGAGGTTCCCGACCTGCAGATCCGCGCCTTGCTCGAAGGCCTCGAACACGCCTACCAAGGCAAACCGCTCGCCCTGGATGAGGCGCGCATCGAACAAATCCTCGCACAACATGAAGCCCGGGCCAGTATCGATGCACAGGTACCGGAAAGTGAAAAAGCCCTCGCCGCCGAGCAGTTGTTTTTGTCCACGGAAAAAGCCAAAGCTGGCGTTCGCGAATTGACTGACGGCATCTTGCTGACCGAACTTGCCCCTGGCAGCGGGAAAAAACCACAGGCCAATGATCAGGTGCAAGTGAACTATGTTGGACGATTGCCCGACGGGACAATTTTCGATCAGAGCACACAACCCCAATGGTTTCGCCTGGACAGCGTGATCAGCGGTTGGCGGAGCGCGTTGCAACAGATGCCGGCAGGCGCGAAATGGCGCCTGGTGATTCCATCGGCGCAAGCCTATGCGGCGGACGGGGCCGGCGAGTTGATTGCGCCTTATACGCCGCTGGTATTCGAGATTGAATTGCTCGATAGCCGTCCCTGACCCAACGAAAAACGGTGCGCCATGCGCACCGTTTTTATATTCACCGCTGAGGATCAAGCCTGGGTTGCAGGCTCTTCCTTGTGGGCGTTATGCAGCACTTCGATCAGGCAGTCTTCCAACTCGAAACGCTCATGGAGCAGCGCGCCCAATTCCTTGAACTTTTCTGCGACACAGTTTCCCGCATCACACAGGTCGGTAAACGCCAGCAGTTTTTCGGTGATGACGTCGATACGCGGATAGAGGGTTTCGGCCAAGTCCAGACCACGCTGATCGTCAAAGGCCTCCGCCTCCTTGGTCAGTTGCTCGTAGACACCGAAATGCCCGGCAGACACGTAGTCCACCAACACTTCACAGAATTCTTGCAGCGGTTTGCGATTCTCAGCCAATGCCTCGGGCTTGGCGCCGAGTGCATCAAAGGCCCGAACCAGTTCGTGACGTGCCTTCAACCAGCTGTCGATCAGCTTGTGCACCCCACCCCAGCGTTCCTGAGCATTCTGACAACTTTCCAGCATGATGATCTCTTCCCTTATGGGCGGTGCCGTTGTATGCCCGCGCAACACTTCAAGGATAAAGCGGCAACCGGACAAAGCCGCATCGAACAAACTGTTTCAATAACTCGTGCGGGCCAGATTATGCCCGCATGACTATGGCTTCAAGGTACGCAGGACAGAAAGTTCATACAAGTGTTTAATCCCGTCCTACGGCCCAAGGCAACTAATCAGTACCTCGCCAAACGAAACCTCTGACGGAACAGCAAGCGCGAGAACTGTGTTGCTCCCAGCATCAGCATCGCCACGAAGAACAGCAGACTCCATTCAGGAATGCTCAAGTCGAACAGCGTCCAGTTGATTTCCGCGCAGTCGACGGTGCCCTTGAAGGCCAGTTGCAAGGCTTGCCACGGCGACAGGTGTTCGATCATGTACTGCAGGCTTGGCCAGCAATTGGGCAACTGATCAGGAGGGATGTTTTGCAACAAAACCTGACGCACCGCGGTTATGGCCCCCAACAGCGCGCACAGCATGCTGGCCGACCAATACAGATAGATGCCCGAACGCTTGGGGCCATGCAGCGCCGCCACCAGATTGATCAGCGTAAAGGCAGCCAGCAGAGTGCGCTGAATCAGACAAAGGAAACAAGGGCGCAAAAGCGCCCCGTATTCCAGGTAAAAGGACGCGCCCAAGGTCAGCGCACCGGCCATGAATGCCAGGAAGAACAAGGAGCGTGAGGGGACCAAAGACATTGTTTATCCGCAACGCAAGAGATAGGTAGTTACGGTAGAGGAAAGGCCTTACCCCTTTCAATACGCGTTGGAGCAGACAATTCCGCGAGAGTGTAGGGATATCCCGTCAGAGAGAGGGTAACTTTACGTAGTCCGATGTAAGAATCTACCCTGCCCCCCTTAAATCCTGCTGAGATGGCGGCTTTGAAGGGTTGGCTGTCAGAGACTTCCGAGCCAACCCCACAAGTCTTCCTACTTCAAACCCGCGCAGGTACTGGCAACGGTGAAGCCAGCAGGCGGCTGTCCAACAGGCCAAGGCCTTCCTGGAATAATTGATTGCTGCGTTCGGTGTCACCCAACTGGGCAAGCAACCGCGCCAGCTCGGCACAGGCTTCAGGGTTACGCTGAACGTGCAAACTGTTCTCGAGGTAGTCCCGCGCTTTCCCCCACAGACTGTTTTGCAGGCACAGTCTGCCCAGCGTCAACAGCAAACTTGCATCACCCGGATGATCCTTGAGCCAGCCTTCGGCAAACTTCAACTGCCGCGCCGGATCACTGCCGCGCAGCAAGCCGTAGAGCCTGATCAAGTGGCTGTCATACCCACGCTTGAGCGCCCCGCGCAAGGTTTCTTCAGCCGTGGCATCGGCACCCAGCTGGCGTAGTTGCTCGGCGTAAGCCAGTACCAACTGCGGCTCCTGGCGCTGGGCAGAGGTCAATTGCTGCCAGGCCCGTTCCAGCGATTGCAGGCCGACTTCACCACGCTCCTCACGCTGGGCCGCCAGGGTCAGGTTCTCACCCCATGCCCGACGCTCCAGATCCGCCAGCTCCGAGGGCGGCAACACCTTGTCTTTGCGCAACTCCGGCAGCAACTTGATCACCGACGACCAGTCACCCCGTTGCTGATGCAAACGCTGCAACTGACGCAGCACCTGGACATTGTGCGGATGACGTTCATGCATCGCGGTGAGGGTGATCAGGGCCGCCTCGGTATCGCCACGATCCACCTGCAACTGTGCGTGACTCAAGGCCACCGCCAGCTCGGCCTGAGGCTGTCGCTCCAGAGCGCGCTCCAGCAAACTGTCCGACTCTTCGTAGCGACCCAGCTCATTGGCCGCCCGTGCCGCACCCAAGTAGTACAGCAATGGCTGACGCTCGGCCTCGGCGGCGCGGTGCAAGTGACGCTCGGCACTGGCCCAGCGCCCTTCTGCCAGGTCCATCTGACCTTGCTCGATCGCCACCTGAACCCGCCGGCTGCGATTACGCCGCGACCAAGGGTTGACTACCCCGCCGGAGGTCGTCACCAGGCTCAGCAGCACGCGCAGCAGATAGATCGCCAGGCCGAGGACAAATAACGCCACCAAAGTCGACCACAATCCAGACTCGTAATGCAGCACATGGGGATAGGTAATCAGCACATAGCCGGTGTGTTTCGAAATGCCTACCGCCAGCGCCAGGGCAATTGCAATCGCCAGCACCAGGACCACATAGAAGCGTTTCATCGGCTTTACTCCTGAGTCGCCGGCTTGCCAGCAGAAGCCTTGGCTTCATCGGCAGACAGATGACGACGTTCGAGGTAGGCCTGCACCGCGGACAGGCTCGCCGCCAGATCCGGGGTGATCACCGAGACCGCCTTGGGCTCAAGCTCGGCAAGACGCGCCAGCATCGCCTGACTCTGCGGATTGTCCTGGTTGAAGTTGTCTTGCAAGACACTGCGGGCCTCGCTCAGGGAACGGCTATAGACCGCGGGCTCGCCATTGAGGGCTGCCCATTGCGCTTGCTCCAGCGCCAGGCTCAGGGCCAGGCGCACTTGATTCAAGCCTTGGCCGGCAAGCAGTGGACGAATGTTGTCATCCGGATTGAAGTCAATGCGGAAATAGCGGGAAATCTGCTCCCACCACTGGGTCCAGCGATTGTCAGTATCGGTGCTCTGGCGCCCTTGCGGGGCGTCCTGAAGCTGATACTCCGGAGAAACGGCTGCCAGTTGCACCACCTGGTCACGTAGCGCCGCCAGTTGCAGGAACAGTCCGGTACGGTCTGGCTGCTCAATACTGCGCAACGCCGCCAAACTCTTGGCCAACTGTTCACGGGCCGCGAACGAACCTGGATCGCTTTGCTCGCGAAGGATTTCATCCGCCCCCTGGACCAGCGCCTGCGCGCTGTTGATATCCTGCAACGCCGATAAGCGCAGGCTAGCGAGGCGCAGCAGGTGCTCGGCCTCGGCCAGGCGCCAGTCCTGGCGGCTGGCGCCCAGAACGGTTTCCAGGCGCTGGTTCAAGCGCTGTTGATCACCCTGCAGTTGCGCAACCAGCCGACGGCGCTCTTCCAGCTCATCAGCACCGGGCAACTGGGCCAGGCGTGTGGTCAACTGCTGTTGAGCCTGCTTGATGCCCTGGGCCTGCTCATCCAGGTTCTGTACCTGTCCCGACTGCTGCTGGCTGCTCGCTTGCAGGGCACGGACCTGCCAGATCCCCCAACCACCTGCCGCAAGGCCGGCGGCCCCCAGCAACAAGGCGAAAATCGCCAAACCGTTGCCACGGCGAGGCGCTATGACAGGTGTCTCAACAGGCGCATCAAGCGCGGGTTGAGCTTCATCTTTAGGCAAGGCTGTTTCGCTCACGTTTCCATCCTTTGCGTTATTAGAGAGTGGGAACGGGCTGGCTCCGTAACGCCACTAGCAAAGCCGTGGCGCTGGCGCCCCGACAATCCACAACTTTTTCCGCGCCCGCCCTGCGTGCCATCTCGGCAACACGCGAACTGGGCACGAACAACTGTAACCGTGCCACGCTTGGCCAATCGACACCAGCCAGGGTTTGCAGATGTAAAAAACCCTGCCCACTGCTGACCACCAGGCCGTTCAAGCGTTCCACATCGATGCGCCGTGTCAGCGCGCCTGCGTCATAGGCCGGAAGAAAACGGCGATACAACTCCAGATAATCGACACTAGCACCTTGGTCACGTAAGCGCTCAGCCAGCAGCTCGCGCCCGCCCTCGCCACGCACAATCAGCACACGCGGATCGGCGACGGCGATAGCCTCGCGCAACCGCGGTGAATCAAGCAAGGCCTCACTGTCATCGCCGTGCTCGGGATAGCTCACGTCCAGGCGATGCGCGGCCAGCACCTGCGCCGTCGCCGCACCGACACTGAACCACGGCACAGCCGGCGGGTGCGGGCAGAATTGTTCCAGTAAGTTCAGGGCCAGGCGAGCAGCCGGTTTGCTCACGACGATCACCGCGCAATAACGCTCCAGGCGACGAAAAATCGCCTCATGCTCGGCGGTGGCAGGCAAGGGTTCGGTTTCCAGCAAGGGTAGGCTGCTGCTGAAGACGCCATGCTCGGACAACGTCGCCGCCAGGGCCGCCGACTCTTCGGCAGGCCGCGTCAGCAGCAAGCGCCAACCGGTCACTGCGGGCCGGCCTCGCCGTAGACTTTTTGCAGAATGACGCCAGCGCCTTTTTCCAGCAGTTCTTCGGCCACCTGAATACCCAATGCCGTGGCGTCAGACTGCGGTCCACGCACCTCTGCGGTGAGCAAAGTACCGCCCTCGGGGTCACCCACCAGGCCTCGCAGCCACAGGTTTTCACCCTCCAGCACCGCGTAGCAGGCGATTGGCACCTGACAGCCACCGTTGAGGTGCTTGTTCAGCGCACGCTCGGCGGTGACCCGCACTTCGGTGTCGTGGTGATCCAGGGGTTTAAGCAATGCATGAATTTCGCGGTCGAGCGTGCGGCATTCAATACCTACCGCGCCCTGGCCACCGGCAGGCAAACTGTCTTCGACGCTGATGGTCGAGGTCATACGGTCTTCGAAGCCCAGCCGGATCAGCCCCGCCGCCGCCAGGATAATTGCGTCATATTCGCCGGCGTCCAGCTTGGCCAGGCGCGTATTGACGTTGCCCCGCAGGAAGCGGATCTGCAGGTCCGGGCGGCGCGTCAGCAATTGTGCCTGGCGACGCAGGCTGGAGGTGCCGACGATACTGCCCAGGGGCAGGTCATCAAGAGATGCATAGGTATTGGAGACGAAGGCATCACGAGGATCTTCACGCTCGCAGATGCAAAACAGCCCGAGGCCATCGGGGAAATCCATCGGCACATCTTTCATCGAGTGCACGGCGATATCGGCTGCATTTTCCAACAGAGCGGTTTCCAGCTCCTTGACGAACAACCCCTTGCCGCCGATTTTCGACAGCGGCGAGTCGAGCAGCTTGTCGCCGCGACTGACCATGGGCACCAGGGACACCTTGAGACCTGGATGGGCCTGCTCAAGACGTGCTTTGACGTATTCGGCCTGCCATAAGGCCAGGGCACTTTTACGGGTGGCGATGCGGATTTCGCGAGAGGACATGGATCAATCCGTACTGAATAGATACGGCAGATAATAACAGCTCAGGCAGATTCGCCTTGATTTGAATCAGCAAGTGCGGGGCCTCCCTGGCCTCGCCGTACCGAAGTTCGAGTGAAAGGTGGCGCAGCAACCTTCAGGTCATAGCTGCTGCATCATCTTGCGCACACCTGCGACATGGCGCCGGCTGACAATCAGCGCATCCCCATTAAGCCCCTTGAGGAACAGTTGAAAGTGTCCCAGGGGCGTGCGCTGCAGGCGCTCGATACGTTCGCGAGCCACCAGTGCATTGCGGTGGATGCGCACGAAGCGTTCGCCAAACTCGTCTTCCAAAGCCTTGAGCGGTTCGTCGAGCAGTACTTCGCCAGCCTCGTGACGCAAGGTCACGTACTTGTGATCGGCGATAAAATAGATCACCTGGCTCACCGGAATCAGCTCGATGCCCTTGCGGGTCCGGGCACTGATATGGCTGCGCGGACCGTTGCCGCTTTGGGCCGCGGGTTGCGTCAGCGCTGCAAGCTGGACACGGTTGGGGCGTTCGGCGCCTTTCAAAGCCTTGAGCACCGCATCGGCGCTCACCGGCTTGACCAGAAAGCTGGCGCCACTGGCTTCCAGCGCCTCCACGGAAAACTCATCCTGGGTGGCGCACAGCACCAACGCAGGCGGAGATTCGCGCTCGCTCAAGCGAGCGGCCACTTGCAGGCCATCAAGGCCAGGCATCCGGATATCGAGTAACACGACGTCCGGCTTAAGGCTTTCGATCAAGGCCAACGCCTCGTCGCCATTGGAGGCGCTCGGCTCAAGGACATTGTATCCCTCGAGTTCGCTGACCATACGGCTCAGTCGCTCGCGGGCTTGGGGTTCGTCATCAACGATCAGGACATTCATATTGCGCTGGATTCCTGCGTGAGTCTCGCACAAGGATAGCGTAGACAGGTGCGGTGACTTCCGTCACGGCGATCCACGCTAAGACTAGCGTGAGCGGTAAAAAGTGCCCCAAGAGCGGCAGCAATATTTATCCGTACCTGTTCAATAGCGCCCAAAACCCGATGCTGCGAAGCATCGTCATAGGGTTTGTTGATAAACAATACGAACACCCCCTTTCTAATGATTTGCCTGGAGTTCGACCTCATCACCTGACATTGGTGCGTTGAACCTTCTGTCAGTCCAACTGTAGACGTTCATGAAGACGATATTGCTCAATCGTCAAATATCGTCTCAATAAACACCGAGGCGATACTTCATACAGCCACCGCGTCAATTTTCTGGTGCGGGCGCTCTCCAGTCTCGTCCCGGACGCGCTCGACGGCAAGGCACTTTGCCAGCCTGCAAGCAAATAAAAATGCCGGCACGCTGTATCACCGCCTCCCGGGGCAACCCTGTTATTATCGGCGACACACTTTCACGTCCTTTTTCAGCAGATCACGAGCGAATCCATGAGCACCGACAAGACCAACCAGTCCTGGGGCGGCCGCTTCAGTGAACCCGTCGACGCCTTCGTCGCGCGCTTCACCGCCTCCGTCAACTTCGACCAGCGCCTCTATCGTCACGACATCATGGGCTCCATCGCCCACGCCACCATGCTGGCCAAGGTCGGCGTGCTGACCGACGCCGAGCGCGACAGCATCATCGACGGCCTGACCACCATCCGTGGCGAAATCGAAGCCGGCACCTTTGACTGGCGCGTCGACCTTGAAGACGTGCACATGAATATCGAGGCGCGCCTGACGGATCGCATAGGCGTGACCGGCAAGAAACTGCACACCGGTCGCAGCCGTAACGACCAGGTCGCCACCGATATCCGCCTGTGGCTACGCGACGAAATCGACCTGATCCTGGCTGAAATCACCCGCCTGCAACAAGGCCTGCTGGAGCAGGCCGAGCGTGAATCGGACACCATCATGCCCGGCTTCACCCATTTGCAGACCGCGCAGCCTGTGACCTTCGGACACCATCTGCTGGCCTGGTTCGAAATGCTCAGCCGCGACTACGAGCGTCTGGTGGACTGTCGCAAGCGCGCCAACCGCATGCCCCTGGGCAGCGCCGCGCTGGCCGGTACCACCTACCCGATCGACCGTGAATACACCGCGCAACTGCTGGGTTTCGACGCGGTGGGCGGCAACTCCCTGGATGGTGTTTCGGACCGCGACTTCGCCATCGAATTCTGCGCTGCGGCCAGCATTGCGATGATGCACCTGTCGCGCTTCTCCGAGGAGCTGGTGCTCTGGACCAGCGCTCAGTTCCAATTCATCGACCTGCCTGACCGCTTCTGCACCGGCAGCTCGATCATGCCGCAAAAGAAAAACCCTGACGTTCCCGAGCTGGTACGCGGCAAGAGCGGCCGAGTGTTTGGCGCATTGATGGGCCTGCTGACCCTGATGAAGGGCCAGCCCCTGGCCTACAACAAGGACAATCAGGAAGACAAGGAACCGCTGTTTGACGCCGCCGATACCCTGCGCGACTCACTGCGCGCCTTTGCCGACATGATCCCGGCGATCAAGCCCAGGCACGCGATCATGCGCGAAGCGGCCCTGCGCGGATTTTCCACCGCGACGGACCTGGCGGACTACCTGGTACGCCGCGGCCTGCCGTTCCGTGATTGCCACGAAATCGTTGGCCACGCCGTGAAATACGGCGTGGCCACCGGCAAGGACCTGGCGGAAATGAGCCTGGAAGAACTGCGTCAGTTCAGTGACCAGATCGAACAGGATGTGTTTACGGTGCTGACCCTGGAAGGCTCGGTGAACGCCCGCAATCATATCGGCGGGACCGCTCCGACGCAGGTCAAGGCCGCTGTGGTTCGCGGCCAGGCCCTGCTCGCCAGCCGCTGACAACTCGATCAAATGTGGGAGCGGGCTTGCTCGCGATAGCGGTGGTTCAGTCACTGATGCATTGACTGCTACACCGCTATCGCGAGCAAGCCCGCTCCCACATTTTGTGTCCGAGGCGTCCGGAATTATTTCTTCGCCGCGATCATCGCCATGAAGGCTGGCATCGCCGCGTCCTTGTCTGCCGCCACTCGCTGAGCGTTGGGCAATTCCTGCAATGTGTTGAGCAGGGCCTTGGCCTTTGGCAACTCTGCCAGCAGATCCAGGCCAAACAGCTTGCCGCCGACCGCACAAGCCAAATCCACGCTGTACATGAAATACAGGTCGGCAAGCGTAAAACTCTCCCCCGCCACATACGGCGCAAACCGCCCGTGCCGGCCCAGCGCTGCGACCCCCAGCAATAACTCGGCCCTGGCCTTGTCCTTGATTGCCTCCGGCACCGCCATTCCAAAGAACGCCTCGCCATAGCAGGCCCTGGCTGGCAGCTCGATGTACAACTCGATTTCCCTGCATAACGCCAATACCTGGGCGCGCTGGAACGGATCGGCAGGCAACAGCGAAGGTCCTGACTGCGTCTGTTCGATATAGTCGAGGATGACGCTGGTTTCGTTGATAAACCCTTGTCCGACGCCCAACACCGGGACCTTGCCCCGCGGGCTCACTGCCAGGGCCTCGGGGGTTTGCCCGGCAAAGAACGGCACCTCTTCAAAGGGCACGCCTTTTTCAAGCAGCGCCAGCTTGACCATGTTGTAGTAGTTGCTGACCGAAAATCCGTAGAGTTTGAGCATTACATAGCCTCCAGGCCGTGCGGGGGTTGGCGGGTTGGTTATAGAACGTGAAACGCCGCCTGACCAGCAGCATCACCGGGCTGAATGGGGGTAAACTGGCGCCCTATCCTGACAGGAGCCTGCCATGAGCGAGCCTACCGATATCGACAACGACGAAGAAGAATTCACCGAATCGACGTTGATTCAAGCGATCGAAAACCAGATCGAAAGCGATACTCCGCCTGCCGCCAAAGCCACCTTCAACAAGCTGAGCCTGGTGGGCTACGAACGCGAAGACATCCTCAATTTGATGGCGCATGTACTTGCCTTTGAAATCGACGCGATGCTGGCTGAAGATCGCGCGTTCGATACCCACTGGTATGAAACCGCGTTGCGCGCGCTGCCGGAGTTGCCGCCGGAGAAGCAATAAGCACTCTGAAGCAGCGAACTTGCCCGCGAAACCCCCAGCACCCCGCATTACTCCAATTGCCCCGCGTCAATGTTAATGCTCTTCGCGAGCAAGCCCGCGCTTACACACTGGACAGTTCGCTCAAGTGCGTTCACCTTATGGGCTGCAAGCGTCTAACAATTCCTAGAACGTCCGGAGTCCTTATGTCGTATACCCCTGAGTTGGTTGCCGAACTGGAAATCCTTGCACTTTTCAACCTGGGCAGTTCCCAGGAAGGTCTGAAAGTCCATCAGACCGCTGCACCTTCTGCCATTGCTGCCGCCAAGCGCCTGTTCGATAAAAAACTGATCGACCAGCCAGACGGTGGCTACCTGACCAGCCTGGGTCGGGATGCCGCGGAACAGGCCCAGACATTACTGACGATCCTGACCACCGCCAACACCAAAGAAGCCGCCTGATACTCCTATCGCCCACGGGATCCTCTTTCACGGATTCCGCGGGCATACCCGCGCCTTCGCTAAAATTCTGACGTCAAAAACAAATTCCCCTTAAACCTCCTACGCTTCTGTCTGTAGACTTCAAAACGGCCGCCCACGCCGGGCTCCGCGAGCTGCCGAGTTCGACATGACCAACACCCACGAAATTCGCCCCGACCTGGACGAAGGCATTGACCGCAAGGTCCTGGCCCGCCTTCGCACGCGCTTCCTGAGCTTGAATGAAGGCCGCATGGCCCGGGCCATCGAGGGCCTGACACCGCGCCAGCAAAGCGTACTGGCGTTGCTGCCATTATTTTTCCACGTGAATCATCCGCTGTTGCCCGGTTATGTCTCGGGCAGCACGCCGGCCGGGCTGTCGAACTATGAACCGGATGCTCAGGTCCTGGCCGAAGCCCAGCGCCTGACCCGCTCGTTCTCCTACAAGACTCGCCACGGCAATCCGCCACGTCCCATCCACGGTCTGTTCCTGATGGGCAGCCTCGGTACGCTGGCCCAGGCGGATCAAAGTGATATGGACGTGTGGGTCTGCCACGCCGGGGATCTGAACGAGGAGGAACTGGCCGAACTGCGCAAGAAATGCCAGCTGCTGGAGACCTGGGCGCAGACCATGGGCGCTGAAGTCCATTTCTTCCTGGTTGAGCCGAACCGTTTTATCCAGGGTGATCGCGACACGCAACTCAGCTCCGATGACTGCGGCACTACCCAGCACTACCTGCTGCTGGACGAGTTCTATCGCACCGCAATCTGGCTGGCCGGACGCACGCCCATCTGGTGGTTGGTGCCCGTCTATGAAGAAAGCCGTTACACCGAGTTTACCCACGCCCTGATTTCCAAACGGTTTATCCGTGCGGACGAAACGCTCGACCTGGGACACCTGGCGAACATTCCGCCCGGCGAATTTGTCGGCGCCGGCCTGTGGCAGCTGTTCAAGGGCATCGAGTCGCCCTATAAATCCGTGCTCAAGCTGCTGCTGACCGAGGTCTACGCCAGCGAACACCCCAAGGTGCAATGCCTGAGCCTGCGTTTCAAGCGTGCCGTATTCGCCAATCAACTGGACCTTGACGAGCTGGACCCCTACATCGTGGTCTACCGCCGCATCGAAGAATATCTCCTGGACCGCAACGAGCCGGAGCGCCTGGAACTGGTAAGGCGCAGCCTGTACCTGAAGGTCAACCGCAAGCTCAGTGCCGGCCAGCGCACGCCAGGCTGGCAACGCTCGCTGCTGGAGCGACTGGCCAACGAATGGGGCTGGGATCAACGGCAATTGACACTGCTCGATAGCCGCAGCCAGTGGAAGGTCCGCCAGGTCGCCTCCGAACGCCGGGCCTTGGTCAACGAACTCAATTACAGCTATCGCTTCCTGACTCAGTTCGCCCGTACGGAGCAGACTGTCAGCCTGATTAACAAGCGCGACCTCAACGTCCTGGGCCGACGCCTCTACGCCGCGTTTGAGCGCAAAGCCGGCAAGGTCGAATTCATCAACCCCGGCATTGCCCCGGACCTGGCCGAAGATACGCTGACCCTGGTCCACTCGCCCAACCGCAAGGAGCCGGGCCAGCACCATTGGGGTCTGTACAACGGCAGCCTGACCGCGCTGGAGTGGGAGCACTTCGCGCCGATCAAGCGCAGCCGTGACCTGCTGGAAATGCTTACGTGGTGCCATCGCAACGGTGTCATCGACAGCAGCACCCGCCTGGCCTTGCACCCCGGCGCCAGCGACTTGACCGAATTCGAGCTGTTCAATCTGCTGGGCAGCTTGCAGCAAACCATTGCCTTGCCCCTGGCCAGTGTCGAAGAAGACCGATTGCTGCGCACGGCGATCCCCGAGGAGGTGCTGTTACTGGTCAACGTCGGCGTCGATCCGCTCAAGCATCACCGCGACTTGAATATCCTGATGACCACCGAGCGCACCGACTCCCTGAGCTACGCCGGTGTCAGGGAAAACCTGGTCCTGACTCTGGATCACGTCACCCTCAACAGTTGGAACGAGGTGATGGTCAGTCGCTATGACGGGCCTCACGCCCTGCTCGATTGTCTGCGTGACTACCTCAATCAACTGCCGGGCGATCATCTGCCGCGGCTCCGCGTGCGCTGTTTCTGTCATAACCGTGCGCAATTCATTGCACAACGGGTAGAGGAAATTTTCGACACTGCGCAAAACCTGCTGCTCAGCCGACTCAACCATCGGTACCTGATCCAGGTGCAGCAGCATTACCACGTGATGGAGCTGTCGCCGGGACACGCCAACCACGTGCCGCTGACCAGCGAGCAGGCGCTGGTGGAGTACCTCAGCGAAGAATTGGCCAGCTACAGCCCGCTGCACCTGGACGCCATGGCATTGCAAGACCACGACTTGGCGGTGCTGTTGCCCATGGGGCTGCCGGAGCGTGTGCAGGTGTTCTACCGCATCAACGAAGGCTTCGCCGAGCTGTATGTCCTGGACGAGTTCAACGCGCTGTGGCAACAGCGCTTGCCGTTCCACGACGAGCAAAGCCTGCTGGTGCCATTGCAGCGCTTCCTGCAATCGATCATCTATCGACGTGACGCGCTGTCACCGCTGGACCCGCAACAGCCGCTGGCTGCGGTGCAGATTGTGTATTACCGGCTATTGCCGTCGGGCAGCGGTCGCGCGCGCCGGGTTGAACCACGCCCCGCGCCACAAACGCCGGCGAACAAGCCGTTCTACGACGTGCAGGCGATTATTGGCAAAGGCGCGCCGGGCCAGGTCAGCGTTACCCTGTACTGCGATCAACGGGAATTTTCCGAGTTGGAATTCGGCGATCAATTGTTTGCCGTGGTGGCCCGGGAAATCGTCGGGCAGCGCCGGGAGCCCGAACGCTATCGCTGCTACATCACCGACCTGGACCTGTCGGGCCTACTCGGTGATGTTCAGAGCCCGAGCAATCTGTACTTACGCTACAAGGCGGAGCTGGAACAGGGACTCAATGGCGCGCTGGCGCAGATTTAGAGCGGGAAAGCGCCGCCGTCTTTGGGCTGGCCTTCGACACTCAGCAGTTCAAGCTTGAGGGTCTTGCCGCCCGGCGCCGGCCAGTCGATGTGTTGACCGACCTGCAAGCCCAGCAAGGCGCTGCCCACCGGCGCCAGGATCGAAATCTTGCCTGCGTCGGCGTTCGCGTCTTTCGGGTAGACCAGGGTCAGGTGATAGTCCTTGCCGCTGCCTTGCTCACGGCAATGCACGCTGGAGTTCATGGTCACGACAGTTGCCGGTACTTCATCGTGGCCAACCACGTCTTCGGCGCGGTCGAGTTCGGCTTGCAACGCTTCGACACCAGGAAACTCGTCGCCCAAGCGGTCGATCAGTTGCTCCAGACGCTGTACGTCAAGGCGGGTGAGGATGATGGAAGGTGCGGTCATGGTTCAGGCAGACTCCTTTTTTCTGCACAAAAAAGCAAAACCCCGCCAGGAAAAGGCGGGGTTCTCACGGACCTCGATGAGTTGAGGCGTATCCGGACACTACCACAGCACAATAAATAAACAAGACGGGCTGACCCGACGGTCAGGCGCCGGCCTTGCGCTGTTCGGCCCTGGCCACGATCAATCGGCGTCGCTGATCATCCGCAGATCGCCATTCCCGGATGTCTTCCACATGACGGAAGCAGCCGACGCAGACCCTTTCTTCGTCCAGGCGACACAAACTGATACAAGGTGACGGTACCGCTGGGCTGACGTTGCTGAACAGCGGTTTGGGCGGCCGTGGGGGTGTGGGCTGGGTCACGATCAGAGACCTTCGAATTCCAACTCGATATCGGCCTGCTCACGCACGAGACGCTCCAGCATTTCGCCCAACTGCTCTTCGCTTTTGTCACACATCCAGCGCTCGCTTTCCTCGTCATAATCAAAATGAAAACCACCCGAGCGCGCCGCCAGCCAAAGCTGACGCAGCGGCTCCTGGCGACTGAAGATCAACTGGCTGCTGTTCTCGAACTTGACGGTAAGCACACCTGCGGAGCTTTCCAGATCGATGTCGAGGTCACTCTCGTCGAAAATATCCTCCAGCATTTGCTGGGTTGTATCGACCAGATCGTGAAAGCGGGCTTCGGTCAAACTCATGGTGGGAACCTCAAAAAGTGTCTACTCACGCTCAAGCGCCGCACGATACGGAGGCGCCACGATGATTGCAAAGGATACCGATTTCATTCCCCACAGCCGCGTGAAATATCCTTGATTACTGTAGGCAAGTTTACAACTAACTCGGCAAAGCCCCGCCGGACGGGTGCCCCGGCGCATAGGCAAGCCAGCGGGTGGCCGGTATACTCGGGCGCAATTAATGCATATTCAAGGATTTAGCCATGAAGCGCCTGATCTCTTCCCTTGCTGCGCTCGTCGCGGTCGCTTGCCTCGTCAGTGCCTGTGGTCAAAAAGGCCCGCTGTACCTGCCCGACGACAGCAAAGACCCGAATGAACAGGCGCAATCGTCGCAATCCAAAGCGCATAAGCACGACACCAATTAAGGGCACATCATGGACGCTTTTAACTACCGGGACGGCGAGCTGTTCGCGGAAGGCGTGGCGCTGTCCGCGATTGCCGAGCGCTTCGGTACACCGACCTATGTCTATTCCCGTGCCCACATCGAGGCGCAGTACCGTGCCTACGCCGACGCGCTGAACGGTACACCGCATCTGGTGTGCTACGCAGTCAAGGCCAACTCCAACCTCGGCGTGCTCAATGTCCTGGCGCGCCTGGGCGCTGGTTTCGACATTGTGTCCCGTGGCGAGCTCGAACGCGTGCTGGCCGCTGGCGGCCAGGCCGACAAGATCGTGTTCTCCGGCGTCGGTAAAAGCCGCGAAGACATGCGCCGTGCCCTGGAAGTCGGTGTGCATTGCTTCAACGTCGAGTCCACCGACGAGCTGGAGCGCTTGCAGGTGGTGGCCGCCGAGATGGGCGTTCGCGCGCCGATCTCCCTGCGCGTCAATCCAGACGTCGACGCCGGCACCCACCCGTACATTTCCACGGGCCTCAAAGAGAACAAGTTCGGCATCGCCATCGCCGACGCCGAGGACGTGTACATCCGCGCAGCCCAACTGCCAAACCTGGAAGTGCTCGGCGTGGACTGCCACATCGGCTCGCAACTGACCAGCCTGCCGCCATTCCTCGACGCCCTCGACCGCTTGCTGGCGCTGATCGATCGCCTTGGCGAGTGCGGCATCTACCTGCACCACATCGACCTCGGTGGTGGTGTCGGCGTGCGTTATCGTGACGAAGAGCCGCCGCACGTAGCCGACTACATCAAGGCCGTACGCGAACGCTGTGAAGGTCGTGACCTGACCCTGATGTTCGAACCCGGCCGCTATATCGTGGCCAACGCCGGCGTACTGCTGACCCGGATCGAGTACCTCAAGCACACCGAACACAAGGATTTTGCCATCGTCGACGCGGCGATGAACGACCTGATCCGTCCGGCGCTGTACCAGGCCTGGATGAATGTCAGCGCCGTGTGCCCGCGCGACGGCGAAGCTCGCGCCTATGACATCGTCGGCCCGATCTGTGAAACCGGCGATTTCCTTGCCAAGGACCGTGAACTGGCCCTGGAAGAAGGTGATCTGCTGGCCGTGCATTCGGCCGGAGCCTACGGGTTTGTCATGAGCTCCAACTACAACACCCGCGGCCGTAGCGCCGAGGTGTTGGTGGACGGTGATCAGGCGTTTGAAGTGCGTCGCCGCGAGACGGTAGCCGAGTTGTTTGCTGGCGAAAGCCTGCTGCCGGAGTAAGCCCATGCTGCTGCGTTTTACCAAGATGCACGGCCTGGGCAATGATTTCATGGTCCTCGACCTGGTCAGCCAGCACGCGCACATCCTGCCCAAGCACGCCAAATTGTGGGGCGACCGCCACACCGGTATCGGCTTCGACCAGCTACTGATTGTCGAGGCCCCGAGCAATCCGGAAGTGGATTTCCGTTACCGGATCTTCAATTCCGATGGCTCCGAAGTGGAACAGTGCGGCAACGGCGCGCGCTGTTTCGCGCGCTTTGTGCTGGACAAGCGCCTGACCGCCAAACGGCAGATTCGCGTCGAGACCAAGAGCGGCATCATTGAGCTGGATATCCGCAGCGACGGCCAGATCAGCGTCGACATGGGCGCACCTCGGCTGGTGCCGGCGGATATTCCGTTCCTGGCTGACGAACAGGCGTTGAGTTACTCGCTGGACGTCGCCGGCAAGACAGTTGAACTGGCCGCCGTGTCCATGGGCAATCCCCATGCGGTGCTGCGGGTCAACGACATCAACAATGCACCCGTGCACGAGCTGGGGCCGAAAATCGAACACCATCCGCGCTTTCCGGCACGGGTTAACGTCGGTTTCCTGCAAGTCATCGACCGTTCGCGCGCACAATTGCGCGTCTGGGAACGTGGCGCCGGGGAAACCCAGGCCTGCGGTACCGGTGCCTGTGCCGCGGCGGTGGCCGCAATCAGCCAGGGCTGGATGGATTCGCCGTTGTTGATCGACCTGCCCGGCGGACGCCTGTCCATCGAATGGGCAGGCCCAGGCCAACCGGTGAAGATGACCGGCCCGGCCACACGCGTATACGAAGGACAGGTCCGTCTATGAGAGAGCCAATCCAATGACCGATAAGCCCCGGGTACCCGCCAAACATTCACCTAGCGAGAGTCTGGACGCAGTGGCGGTAGCCGCTTACCTGGAGGCTAATCCGGACTTCTTCGTCGAGCATGAAGAACTGTTGCCGGCCTTGCGCATTCCGCACCAGCGTGGTGACACGGTATCGCTGGTGGAGCGGCAGATGAAGATCTTGCGCGAGCGCAATATCGAAATGCGCCATCGACTTTCGCAGTTGATGGATGTGGCTCGCGACAACGACCGTCTGTTCGACAAGACCCGCCGCCTGGTCCTGAGCCTGATGGACGCCAACAGCCTGGAAGAAGTGGTCATCGCCGTCGAAGACAGCCTGCGCCAGGACTTCCAGGTGCCTTTTGTGAGCTTGATCCTGTTCAACGACACCCCGATGCCGGTCGGTCGTTGGGTCACCGGCGGCGATGCGCAAACCGCTATTGGCGGGTTGTTGTCGGAAGGCAAGACCATCAGCGGTACCTTGCGCGAGCACGAGCTGGACTTCCTGTTTGGCGAAGAACAGCGCCAGCAGATCGGCTCGACCGCCGTGGTCGCGCTCAGCCACCAAGGCTTGCATGGCGTGCTGGCGATTGCCAGCCGTGATCCCCAGCACTACAAAAGCTCGGTGGGCACACTTTTCCTGACCTACATTGCCGAAGTCCTGGGCCGGGTCTTGCCGCGCTTTACCAGCGCTCTGCGCGCGGTGCGCTAGCCATGGAGCGGCAACTGGACGCCTACTGCGCTCACCTGCGCAGCGAGCGCCAGGTGTCGCCCCACACGCTGGAAGCCTACCGGCGGGACTTGAACAAGGTCCTGGCTTTTTGCGAAAAACAACAGATCAGCAGTTGGAAGGCCCTCGATATCCAGGGCCTGCGCAGCCTGATCGCGCGCCTGCATCAGCAAGGCCAATCTTCGCGCAGCCTGGCCCGCCTGCTGTCGGCGGTACGCGGCCTGTATCACTACCTCAATCGCGAAGGCCTGTGCGATCACGACCCGGCCAACGGCCTGGCACCGCCCAAGGGCGAACGGCGCCTGCCCAAGACCCTGGATGCCGATCGCACCCTGCAATTGCTCGACGGCGCGGTCGAGGATGACTTCCTCGCCCATCGCGACCAGGCGATCCTTGAGCTGTTCTATTCCTCGGGCTTGCGCCTGTCGGAGCTGACCAGTCTCAACCTCGATCAATTGGACCTGGCGGATGGCCTGGTGCAAGTGCACGGTAAAGGCAGCAAGACCCGCGTGTTGCCTGTCGGCAAAAAGGCCCGGGAAGCGCTGCAGGTCTGGCTGCCACTGCGGGCGCTGAGCAATCCGCCGGACGACGCGGTGTTTGTCAGCCAGCAAGGCCGGCGTCTCGGGCCACGCGCCATCCAGTTGCGGGTCAAGGCCGCTGGCGAACGCGAGCTGGGGCAAAACCTGCATCCACACATGCTCCGGCACTCCTTTGCCAGTCACATGCTCGAGTCATCGCAAGACTTGCGCGCCGTGCAGGAACTGCTTGGCCACTCCGATATCAAGACCACCCAGATCTACACCCACCTGGACTTCCAGCACTTGGCAACGGTGTACGACAGCGCCCATCCACGAGCCAAACGTATTAAAGGCGGCGACTCATGAGCATCAAGCTGATTACCTTCGACCTCGACGACACGCTCTGGGATAATGTACCCGTCATCATCAGCGCCGAAGCGTCGATGCGCGAATGGCTGGCGACTCACGCCTCGAAGGTGGGCGACCTGCCCCTGGAACAGTTCGCCAGCCTTCGCCAGCAAGTGCTGCAGCGTCATCCCGAACTCAAAAACCGCATCAGCCTCTTGCGCCACCGGGTATTGCTGCACGCCTTTGAGGAGGCGGGCTACCCGCAGCCTGAAGCGGCGGAAATGGCCGATATATGTTTCGAAGCGTTTATTCACGCGCGCCACCAACTCACGGTATTCCCCGAAGCAGAGCCGATGCTGCAAGCGCTACGTCGCACCTATCTGCTGGGGGTTATCACCAACGGCAATGCCGATGTGCAGCGTGTGGGCCTGGCAGACTACTTCCACTTCGCCCTGCGCGCCGAAGACATCGGCATCGCCAAGCCGGATGCCCGCTTGTTCCAGGAAGCCCTGCAACGCGGTGGAGTGGAGGCCGGCGCGGCCGTGCATGTCGGTGATCATCCTGGCGATGACATTGCCGGGGCACAGCAGGCGGGACTGCGAGCGGTATGGTTCAACCCGACGGGCAAGGCCTGGGAAGGGGAAAAGCGCCCGGATGCACAGATTCGCAGTCTGACCGAGCTGCCAGTGCTGCTCAATAGCTGGAAGTAATGCGTTTGCGGCAACACTGAAGATCAACATGAGGGAGCGGGCTTGCTCGCTCCCTCATTGAGAGGCGGCGATTTGCAGGCATTTGTCCTATCCATGAAAAAGCCCGCAGCGACGACGCAATGCCGTTCAATTAAGGCTGAAAGTCTCCTGTGGCGAGGGGGCTTGTCCCCCGTTGGGCTGCGCAGCAGCCCCAATAAAGAGAAATGCGGTGTATCAGACACTCCTCAGCGGCTGGTCTTGGGGCTGCTACGCAGCCCAACGGGGGACAAGCCCCCTCGCCACAGGGATGGGACACTCTTAATTGAACAGCATTACGCAGCGACGGCGGGTTTTTTCACGCAAGCATGCAACAGGTCTTAAATCGGACGACTGCCGTACTTGTTGTCCGGCTTTTTCGGCGGATCTGCCACCACGTTAGCCTCGACCTCTTGCACTTTGCCGCCTTTGGCGAGGAACTCTTCCATCGCTCGGGCCAGCGCATCGCGCTCCTTGTTCTTGGCTTCAACGCTCGGCAATTCGTCTACCGAAACAGCAGCCTTGGCCTTGCCCTTCGCAGCCGGGACCGGTGCATCATCGCCACCGTCGTCATCTGCCACGTCTTCGGCAGCCGCCTCAAGCCCCTCTTCGGTGTCGTCCTCGTCACCTACTTCGAGTTCGTCGTTTTCCAGATCATCGTCGCTCATGTTCTACCTCATGACTTGCGAAAAGCAGATTAGTTATAGCCCAGCTTCGCCATCTGTCGAAGGCTGCCGGAAAAAATCAACGTCCACCGGATAACCAGTGGCTTATGCCCCATCACCGTGCAAGGTGACGAGGACTTTACGGGCACCGCCATGGTCACGGTGCTCGCCCAGATAAACGCCTTGCCATGTTCCTATCGCCAAGCGGCCGGCCTTGATCGGCAGACTCAGCTGGCAGCCCAACAGGCTGCCCTTGAAGTGCGCCGGCAGATCATCCGGACCTTCGTCGTTGTGTTCATATCCCGCCGCGCCTTGCGGCACCAGCGTATTGAAAAACCGCTCGAAGTCTCGGCGAACCGCCGGGTCGGCATTCTCGTTGATCGTCAACGAGGCCGAGGTGTGCTGCAGCCACAGATGCAACAGGCCGACGCGATACGCCTTCAACTCAGGCAAGCCGGCGAGCAACTCGTCGGTTACCAGATGAAAGCCCCGAGGCTTGGCCCGCAGGGTAATCAGGGTCTGTTGCCACATACAGTTCTCCGCCCATCGGCGCGCATTCTAGCGCGCTCTGGGAAAAAACAAAGTGCCGAATACGCCTACATGCCTGTAAGACATTCGCACAGTGAAAAGTACCTTGTGGATCGCGTCACAAACTCCGCAGAAAAAATCTCACAAGCCTTTCTGACAGACAAACCCCAGACAAAAAAATGCCCGGCAAGCCGGGCATATTTTTTCAAGCGAACTTACAAGTTGTAGCCACGCTCGTTGTGCTCCGCCAGGTCGAGACCCACCGCCTCTGCCTCTTCGGTCACACGCAGCCCCATCACCATGTCCAGCACCTTGAGAATGACGTAAGTGATAATACCGGTGTAGATCACGGTGAAACCGACGCCCTTGGCCTGGATCCAGACTTGCGCGGCAATGTCAGTTACCGTGCCGAAACCACCCAGCATCGGCGCCGCGAACACGCCGGTAAGAATCGCGCCGACAATACCGCCGACACCGTGGACGCCGAACGCGTCCAGCGAGTCGTCATAGCCCAGCTTGCGCTTGAGGCTGGTGGCGCAGAAGAAGCAGATCACACCCGACGCCAGGCCGATGACCACGGCCCCCATCGGGCCCACGGTGCCAGCAGCCGGGGTAACCGCCACCAGGCCGGCCACCACACCCGAGGCGATACCCAAGGCGCTTGGCTTACCGTGGGTGATCCACTCGGCGAACATCCAGCCCAGTGCCGCCGCCGCAGTAGCAATCTGCGTGACCAGCATCGCCATGCCGGCGGTGCCGTTGGCCGCCGCGGCAGAGCCGGCGTTGAAGCCGAACCAGCCGATCCACAGCATGGCCGCGCCGATCAGGGTGTAACCCAGGTTATGCGGAGCCATTGGTGTGGTCGGGTAGCCTTTACGCTTGCCGAGCACGAGACACGCCACCAGGCCAGCCACGCCGGCGTTGATATGCACCACCGTGCCGCCCGCGAAGTCGAGCACGCCCCAATCCCACATCAGGCCGCCGTCGCCACTCCAGACCATGTGGGCGATGGGCGCATACACCAGGGTGAACCAGATGGCCATGAAGATCAGCATGGCGGAGAATTTCATGCGCTCGGCGAACGCACCGACGATCAGCGCCGGCGTGATGATCGCGAACGTCATCTGGAAGGTGATGAACACCGCTTCCGGGAACAGCGCCGCAGGTCCGGTGAGGCTGTCCGGAGTCACGCCCGACAGGAACGCCTTGCCCATGCCGCCGAAGAATGAGTTGAAGTTGACGACGCCCTGCTCCATGCCCGTGGTGTCGAACGCGATGCTGTAGCCGTAGACGACCCACAGAATGCTGATCAGGCCGGTAATGGCGAAGCACTGCATCATCACCGAAAGAATGTTCTTGGAGCGGACCATGCCGCCGTAGAACAGCGCCAGGCCAGGAATAGTCATGAACAGCACCAGCGCGGTGGCCGTCAGCATCCAGGCGGTATCGCCGGAGTTGAGGACTGGAGCCGCCACTTCGTCTGCCGCCATGGCCAGGCTGGGCATTACGATGGACAACAGGGCTCCTAGCCCTGCGAATTTACGCAGAGTCATATTGTTTTCTCCTGGGGCGTTGGGGTTTGGCGGCTTAGATTGCGTCGGTATCGGTTTCGCCGGTACGGATGCGAATAGCCTGTTCCAGATTGACCACGAAGATCTTGCCGTCACCGATCTTGCCGGTGTTGGCGGCCTTGGTTATAGCCTCGATAACCCGGTCAAGATCCTTGTCGTCAATGGCGACATCGATCTTCACCTTCGGCAGGAAATCGACTACATATTCCGCGCCGCGATACAGCTCGGTATGACCTTTCTGCCGACCGAAGCCTTTGACCTCAGTGACGGTAATGCCCTGCACGCCGATCTCCGACAACGACTCGCGTACATCGTCCAACTTGAACGGCTTGATGATGGCAGTGACTAGCTTCATGAAAACTCTCTCCCGAATTGGTGGACTTGCCCCAGGAAAACAAACCCGACTCAAGTCTAAGCGCAGTGCCTGGCTTTGTAACGCATCGTCGCCTCGGCAATTGCCTTTGCGACGCCATGACGAAACCTGTACCCCTGATCCGTCGGCGCACTGCATTCGTCACAGCGACTGCATCAGTGCATGGGTCATGATCGTCTAAGCAGAAACCTTGCCAGCTCCGTAAAAACCACTGAAATCAATCCCTTGTCCACTTATGCCCAGCGAAGGGCCAGCACGGCGTCGCCGATACGCACAAAAACAGTGCGCAAGCGCCCGGGCCGATGCGCGAAAAGCGTGCGGCCAGCATCATCAGAAATGCCGTAGACGCTGCGTGATACACTGCGCGCCAACCGTTATTCCGGATTATTTCCCATGCTCGCGCCCAAAGACCTCCTCGACGCCCTGAGCGGCCACGCCGCTCGACTGTTCAGCGGCGACACCCCGCTGCCCCGCAATGAAATCGAAAGCCAGTTCAAGGCGCTGTTGCAGAGCGGCTTCAGCAAGCTCGATCTGGTTAGCCGGGAAGAGTTCGATAGCCAGATGGTCGTGCTGGCCCGCACGCGAGCGCGCCTGGAAAGCCTCGAGGCGAAGGTTGCAGAGCTGGAAGCACGCCTGAGTCCGGTCCAGGAATAACCTGATACGACTCGATCAACATGTGGGCGCTGGTTCTGCGTTCGGCTGGGGATACGTTCTGTAAAACCTCAGCACTGCGCTCCCCTTAATCTCATCTACCCTTGAAAAACCGCAGGAAGCGGCCCTCCACCTCAAGGAACGAGCATGTCCCTCGCCATTGTCCACAGCCGCGCCCAGATTGGCGTCGAGGCCCCTGCCGTCACGGTCGAGGTGCATATGGCCAACGGGTTGCCTTCCCTGACGCTGGTAGGCCTGCCCGAAACGGCCGTCAAGGAAAGCAAGGACCGGGTGCGCAGTGCCATTCTGAACTCCGCGCTGCAATACCCCGCGCGTCGTATCACCCTCAATCTCGCGCCCGCCGACTTGCCCAAGGACGGCGGGCGTTTTGATTTGGCAATCGCCCTGGGGATCCTGGCGGCCAGCGTGCAGGTGCCGGCGCTGATGCTGGATGACGTGGAATGCCTCGGCGAGCTGGCGCTGTCCGGCGAAGTACGTGCGGTGAAAGGCGTGTTGCCAGCGGCGTTGGCGGCACGCAAGGCCGGCCGCACCTTGATAGTGCCACGCGCGAATGCCGAGGAAGCGTGCCTCGCCTCCGGCCTGAAGGTGATTGCAGTCGATCATCTGCTGCAAGTGGTGGCCCACCTGAATGGGCAGGTGCCGATTGAACCCTTCAAGACCGACGGCTTGCAGTACTTGAACAAACCTTACCCCGACCTGAGCGAAGTCCAAGGCCAACTGGCGGCCAAGCGCGCGCTGTTGATTGCCGCGGCGGGCGCTCACAACCTGCTGTTCAGCGGGCCGCCAGGCACCGGCAAAACCTTGCTCGCCAGCCGCCTGCCCGGTTTGTTGCCACCCTTGAGCGAACAGGAAGCGCTGGAGGTGGCCGCGATTCAATCCGTGGTCAGCCTGGCGCCGTTGAGTCACTGGCCCCATCGACCGTTTCGCCAGCCGCACCATTCCGCATCGGGACCGGCGCTGGTGGGCGGCGGTTCTAAACCACAACCCGGGGAAATCACCCTCGCCCACCATGGCGTGCTGTTTCTCGATGAACTGCCGGAGTTTGATCGCAAAGTGCTGGAGGTGCTGCGCGAGCCGCTGGAGTCCGGGCACATTGTGATTTCCCGCGCTCGCGACCGGGTACGCTTCCCGGCGCGCTTTCAACTGGTGGCCGCCATGAACCCTTGCCCCTGCGGTTATATGGGTGAACCGAGCGGGCGCTGCCGGTGTACGCCGGAGCAAATCCAGCGCTATCGCAACAAGCTCTCCGGCCCCTTGCTCGACCGTATTGACCTGCATCTGACCGTGGCCAGGGAAAGCACGGCGCTGAACCCGGCCCGACAGACTGGCGACAACACCGCCATGGCCTCGGTGCAGGTTGCCGACGCGCGGGAGCGTCAGCAACGGCGCCAGGGCTGCGCCAATGCTTTCCTCGATCTGCCCGGGCTGCGTGCGCACTGCCAACTGCAGAAAGTTGATGAAGGCTGGCTCGAAGCCGCCTGCGAGCGACTGACGTTATCGCTACGCGCGGCCCATCGGCTGCTCAAGGTAGCGCGCACCCTGGCGGATCTTGAGCAGGTGGAGGGGATCGCCCGGCACCATTTGGCGGAAGCGCTGCAGTACCGGCCAGCGGCTATCGGCTAAGGGGCCTTGGGCAGATCCAGCAGTAGCCCAGCCACTTCCAACACTTCATCCAGCGCCGCTTCTGCCGACTCGGTGGAGGGCTTGAGCATCAGATCATCGGCATAGCCCATCGCCACCGCAAACAACTGGCGGGCAACGCGCTCGGGCGAGTCACACCGGAACACCCCAGCCGTGACACCCCGCTCGATGACCTCGGTGAGCATGGCTGGCCACTGAGCGTTGATCCGCAGGTAAGCCTGGGCCAGTTCCGGGTCGTGCATCGCCTCATCCCAGGCATCCAGCCAAAGCGCCCAACCCGCATCGGCAGTGCGAGGCAGGCAGTCACGCAAGAAGCCCAGCAGCGCATCCATGGGCGAGGCATCCGCCAGGGGCGCACGCACGGCCTCCAGTTGCTCGTTGGCGAAGCGCACGAAGGCTTCGCGGCGTAGTTCTTTCCAGTCGCTGAAGTAGTGATACACGTGGCTGCGAGACAGGCCGGCATGATCCGCGAGGTCGCGGGTCGAAACATCGGCAAAGCCCTTGCTGCGGAACAGCTCCAGGGCGGCGGCGACGATCTGGTCTTTACGGTCGATACGCGACATGGGCAATTTCCTTTGAGCACCGCTGGATAAGCGGCACTTGCTTTTTGAGCGATCGCTCAAGGATACTTGAGCAGTCGCTCAATGATAGCGTCTATCACTTCTCTGGTGCACCCCATGTCATCCGTAACCCCACAGACTCTGATCGAAGAAAGCAAAAAAATCGGTCAACAATCCGCCAGCCAGACCCTCAAGGCCATCGCCCGGACCTATCCCGGCAAGCTGTTCTGCACACTGTCGCTGGTAGCGCTGGAGAACGCCCTGCTGCTGGCCTACCCACTGTTTGCAGGGTTCGCCGTGGACTCGATTCTTCGCGGTGACGCCGCCAGTGCATTGCTCTACGCCGCGGTGGTCTTGGCGTTCTGGGTCGTCGGGGCCGCACGGCGAGCACTGGATACCCGCACGTTCACCCGTATCTATGCCGACCTTGCAGTGCCAGTGATCCTCAATCAGCGCCTGCAAAAACACAGCACATCACGCGCGGCAGCGCGGGTGGTGTTGGCGCGGGACTTTGTCGATTTTTTCGAGAAGCACGTGCCGATCATCGCCACCGCACTGGTGTCCATCGTCGGTGCAGCGGTGATGCTGCTGGTGATCGAGCCGTGGGTGGGCCTCGCCTGCCTGACCGCGCTGCTGCTGTGCATCACTTTGCTGCCCCGCTTCGCCCGCAAGAACCAGGCGCTGCATGAGCGTTTGAATGATCGGCTCGAAAAGGAAATCGGCCTGGTGGAAAAAGTCGGCGCCCATACTTTGCAACGCCACTATCGGGTGCTGTCGCGTCTGCGAATCTGGCTGTCCGACCGCGAGGCCGCCGCGTTCCTGTTTATAGGTTCACTGGCGGCACTGCTGTTCGTCGTGGCGATCAGCCAGTTGGCATTGTCACCGGCGGTCAAGGCCGGCCATGTGTACGCGGTGATGACCTACCTGTGGACTTTTGTCGGCAGCCTGGATGAGGCGCCAGCGATGGTTGATCAACTGGCGCGTCTCAAGGACATCGGCAAGCGCGTGGATCCGGGACTTGGCGAGCGTTAAGCCTCAGCGAAACCGATCGACCTCGTGGCGCAGGCCCGCCGCCAGGGTCTCCAGTTCCTTGGCGGTGATCGCCAGGTTGGACACCACTTCACGCTGCTCACTGTTAGCCAGGGCAATGCTCTGCAAGTTGCTGCTGAGCAAGGTCGCGGTGCTGCTCTGTTCCTGGGTCGCGGTGGTGATCGCGGCGAATTGCTGGCCGGCCGAGCGGCTTTGCTCGTCGATCCGCTCCAGTGCCGACGCCACGTCGGCATTGCGCGACAGACCTTCCTGCATCAACACCTTGCCCT
This sequence comes from Pseudomonas sp. GQ91, assembly GCF_059758795.1. Taxonomy (NCBI): domain Bacteria; kingdom Pseudomonadati; phylum Pseudomonadota; class Gammaproteobacteria; order Pseudomonadales; family Pseudomonadaceae; genus Pseudomonas; species Pseudomonas sp. GQ91. The sequence goes on along the minus strand of NZ_JCAXED010000013.1, from coordinate 80,200 downwards.
GCTCCATGGTGCTGATGGCATTCCCGGTTTCCTGCTGGATGCTCTGGATCATCCCGGAAATTTCGTCGGTGGCCTGGCGGGTACGCGATGCCAGGTTGCGCACTTCGTCGGCCACCACCGCAAAGCCCCGACCTTGCTCACCGGCGCGCGCTGCTTCGATAGCCGCGTTGAGCGCCAGCAAATTGGTCTGTTCGGCAATCGCGGTGATCACGCCGACGATCCCGCCAATTTCCTGGGAGCGTTGACCGAGGGTATTGATCACCGTGGCGGTACCGTTCAGCGCGGCGGCGATATGTTCCAGGGACGAAGACGCCTCTTGCATCGAGGTCCGCCCGATCCGGGTTTGCTGGGCATTCTCCTGGGCCAGACGTTCGGTATTACCCATGTTGTCGGCAATGTTCAGGGAAGTGGCGCTGAACTCCTCCACCGCGCCGGCCATGCTGGTGATCTCGCCGGACTGCTGTTCCATGCCTTCGTAGGCACCGCCGGATAACCCGGACAGGGCCTGGGCGCGGCTATTGACCTCTTCGGCGGCCTTGCGGATCTGCGAGACCATGGTCGACAGGGCTTCGCCCATCTGATTGAAGCTGCGTGCCAGCTGACCGATTTCGTCATGGCTGGAGACGTTCAGGCGTGCACTCAAATCACCCGCGCCCAAGGCCTCGGCCTGGCGCACCAGATCCCCCAGGGGCTGCAATTTGCTGCGCAGCAGCCAGACCGTGGCGCCCACCGCCAGCAACATCGCCAACACGCTGCCGATGACCAGCCGGATGCCGACGGCCCAGGTGACCGCGCGAATCTCGGCCTTTGGCATGCTGGCAACCACCGACCACGGGCCGCCGTCGAACGGCATCGCGACGCTGTAGAAATCTTCGTTCTTGTCACTCCAGAAACGCCCCACACCCGGCTTGCCGGCAAGATCGTGCATGACCGCCACCGCCTGGTCCGGCGCCTGCACGCCCGCCGGCGGCACCAGCCAGCGCTGCTGCTCATCGAGCAAAGCGAGGGAGCCGGTCTTGCCGATGCGAAAACGCTTGAGGTTGTCGAACTGCGCATTCTGCGCGTCGGTGTAGTCAAAACCGATGAACAACACGGCGATGACCTTGCCGCTGGCATCACGCACCGGACTGTATTGGGTCATGTACGAGCGTTCGAACAGCACCGCGCGACCAATGTAAGTCTGCCCGGCAAGCACCGGCTGATAGGCCGGGCCCTGGCGGTCCAGCACCGTGCCGATAGCGCGGCTGCCATCCTGCTTGGTCAGGGACGTACTGATCCGGATAAAGTCTTCGCCGCTGCGCACAAACACCGTGGCGACACCGCCGGATATCTGCTTGAACTCATCCACATCGTCAAAGTTGTTGTTCAGCACCTCGCTGTCCAGATACAGGCTGGGCGTCTGTATGCCAGCCACGTTCACGGGCTGGTCCGCATGCACGCTCAAACCGGCGGCGAAACGTTTTTCGAAGAGCCCACTCAAGCGTTGCGTGCTCTCGCGCAGGGTGCTGTGAAAGGTGTTGAGTTGGTCGGCGAGCAAACGCGCTTCACTGGCCAGATGCTCTTCCCGGGTGTCGAGGTTGGCGGCGTCCAGGGAACGCAGGGCGAAGACGGTACTGCCGCTGATAACGACAGCCAATATCACGGCTAAGGCTATGCCCAACTGCGAAGCAATTCGGGCGCGTGGTTGAGACATGACAGCTCCTGGCCGTGGCCCGGATCATCCTGATCTCATAGCGCTAATCGGCGATTCTCTAATAAGGGGGCACGCTGAGCCGCCATTCATTCGCGGCTCGACACACCTACTTCGGCGGCACCCACCAATACTTGAGCGGATCACAGGGAGACTGTCCAAACGCATGGTTTTGGGGCGCTATATCGATTCAGTCGAGTCTTTCGACCAGAGGTAATTGCATGGCTTGGACCTCGCCCTGGAGGAAATCCGAAAGCCTGCGCAGGCGCTCGCCACCGGGGCGGGTTTTCGGCCAGACCAGATAGTAGCTCTCTCCACTGGCCACGGCGGTCGGCCACGGCAGGCTTAATCGATCCTGGGCGACATCTTCGGCCACCATCAGTAAATCCCCCATGGACACGCCATACCCGCGGGCAGCGGCAATCATGCCCAGTTCGAGGGTGTCGAACACTTGTCCGCCCTTGATCGGGACCTGTGACGCCAGCCCGGTGCGCGCAAGCCAACGACGCCAGTCGCGACGGTCCGGCGTGGGATGCAGCAGTTCGGTGGCGGCCAGACGTTCGACATCCCATGGTCCATCCCGGAGCAAATTGGGCGCCCCCACCGGAATCAGCCATTCGGAAAACAGGTAGCTGGCTTCCCAGTCCGGCGGAAAATGGCCGTCGCTCAACAATACCGCGCAGTCGAACGGCTCCTGATTGAAGTCCACCTCATCGATGCTCATCCAGGCGCTGGTCAACTGTACTTCGTTGCCCGGCTGCAAATGCCGGAACCGGCTCAGTCGCGCCAGTAACCAACGCATGGTCAAGGTGGACGGTGCCTTCATGCGCAGGATGTCGTCTTCGGCGTTCAAGGTATGGCAGGCACGCTCCAGGGCCGCAAAACCCTCGCGCACACCGGGCAGCAATAAGCGCGCGGACTCGGTGAGTTGCAAAGTGCGCCCGCTGCGCTGAAACAAGCGACAGGCAAAGTGCTCTTCCAGGGTGCGGATATGTCGGCTGACCGCGCTCTGCGTGATGGACAGCTCTTGCGCCGCACGGGTGAAAGAGTTGTGCCGGGAAGCGGCCTCGAAAGCGCGCAGCGCGTAAAGCGGAGGAAGACGACGGGACATGGGAAAGCTCCGACAGCATGATTGCGAAACCCTAGCAGAATCTCCCAGCCATGAGTTTTAATCATATGAGTGATCGCATTTATCCCTTTGTGCAAAGCGCCGGGAGCGCCGAGAATCAATCCTTTCGCCCTTCCCCGAATTGTTGAGTGTGATGACCATGCAGCATCCAGCGCGTACCGAACTCTGGGCCATTCTGCGGCTGTCAGGGCCGTTGATTGCCTCACAGTTGGCCCACATGCTGATGGTGCTGACCGATACCCTGATGATGGCGCGCTTGAGCCCCGAAGCGCTGGCCGGCGGCGGCCTCGGCGCGGCAAGCTATTCGTTCGTGGCGATCTTTTGCATCGGTGTGATCGCCGCTGTCGGCACCCTGGTCGCCATTCGACACGGCGCGGGCGACATCGAGGGGGCCACCCGCCTGACTCAGGCCGGGATCTGGCTGGCTTGGTTGATGGCGCTGGTGGCCGGCTTGCTGCTGTGGAACCTCAAGCCGGTGCTGCTGATGTTCGGGCAGACCGAAACCAACGTGCAGTCGGCCGGGCAGTTCCTGATGATTCTGCCGTTCGCCCTGCCCGGCTACCTGACGTTCATGGCCCTGCGTGGCTTCACCAGCGCCATCGGCAAGGCCACTCCAGTGATGATCATCAGCCTGGGCGGCACGGTGATCAATTACCTGCTCAACCACGCCTTGATCGAAGGCATGTTCGGCCTGCCGAAACTCGGTCTCATGGGCATCGGCCTGGTGACGGCCATCGTTGCCAACTGCATGGCCCTGGCGCTGTGGTGGTACATCAAATACAACCGTTCCTACGCCGCTTATCCATTGGGCAAGGACCTGATGCGTCCCAACCTGCATTACCTGCGGGAACTGTGGCGCCTGGGCCTGCCGATCGGCGGCACGTACGCGGTTGAAGTCGGCCTGTTCGCCTTTGCAGCGCTGTGCATGGGCACCATGGGCAGCACACAATTGGCCGCGCACCAGATTGCCTTGCAGATCGTTTCGGTGGCGTTCATGGTGCCCGCCGGCATGTCCTACGCCGTCACCATGCGCATCGGTGCGCATTACGGTGCCGGGCAATTACTCGACGCGCGACGGGCCGGGCGGGTCGGGATTGTGTTCGGCGCGGTGCTGATGCTGGGGTTTGCCATGGCGTTCTGGCTGTTCTCCAACCCACTGATCGGGCTGTTCCTGGACCATGACGACCCGGCCTTTCGCGAGGTCATCCGCCTGGCGGTCAGCCTGTTGGCCGTGGCGGCGTGGTTTGAGCTGTTCGACGGCGTGCAGACCATCGCCATGGGCTGTATTCGCGGGCTCAAGGATGCGAAGACCACTTTCCTGGTCGGGCTGGGTTGCTACTGGTTGATCGGTGCGCCCTCCGCCTGGTTGATGGCCTTCACCCTCGGCTGGGGACCGACCGGCGTCTGGTGGGGCCTGGCCCTGGGCCTGGCGTGTGCGGCGGTCAGCCTGACCTGGGCGTTTGAACGGAAGATGAAGCGGATGATTCGCCAGGAGCCTGACACTCAACGGCTACTACAAAGCCTCGCCCAATAGCACTTGCTGACTGCTGCCAAACGTCAGGTACTCCACCAGCTCCGGCAGCGGCAAAGGTTTGCTGATCAAGTATCCCTGAGCTTGATCGCAGCCAAACAAGCGCAACAACGCCAGCTGTTCCGCGGTTTCGACGCCTTCGGCCACCACCTCGAGGTTGAGGTTGTGGGCCAGGTTGATCATCGCATGGACCAACTTGCGATTTTCCTCTCGCTCCTCCATGCCACCGACAAAACTCTTGTCGATTTTCAGCAAGGCAATCGGCAGGCTGTTGAGGTGGACAAAGGACGAAAAGCCGGTGCCAAAGTCGTCCAGGGAAAACCTCACGCCCAAGCGGCCGAGGGCATCCATGGTCTGCTTGACCAAGTCACTGCGGCGCATCACGGCGGTTTCCGTGAGTTCGAACTCCAGCCACTGAGCCTCCACCCCGCGCTCTGCGATCAAGCGGCTCAAGGTCGACAGCAATTGGCTGTCCTGGAATTGGCGAAACGACAGGTTGACCGCCATGTGCAACGGCGGCAGGCCGCGCTCGCGCAGGTCCTGCATGTCTCGCAGGGCACGGGAAATCACCCAATACCCCAGCGGCACAATCAAGCCGCTCTGTTCGGCCAGCGGTACGAACTCACTGGGCGGCAACAGGCCACGCTCGCCATGGCGCCAGCGCACCAGGGCCTCCAGGCCGACGATATGTCCATCGTCCAGATCCAGCCGAGGCTGGTAGTGCAGCTCCAGTTCGTCACGACGCAACGCCCGGCGCAGCTCGCTTTCCAGATCGGCAAGGCTGCGCGCATTGCGGTTGATGCGCTCGTTGAAAATATGAAAGGTGCAGCCTTGGGTGCTTTTGGCTTGCTGCATGGCGATATGCGCGTGCCACATCAACGGATCGGCGCCCGCCTTGGCGCGGGCGTGGGCCACGCCCAGGCTACAACCGATCAGCAGGCTTTCACCATCGATCCAATAGGGCTCGGCCAGAGCCTCGATGATGCGCTCGGCCATCCATTCGGCGCGCTGGGGCGCTCGACGGGTATCGATCAACAAGGCGAATTCATCACTGCCCAGGCGTGCCAGTTGGTCACCGGCTTCCAGCTGACTCTTGAGCCGCGAGACCACCTGCAGGATCAGCCGGTCACCGGCCTGATGCCCCAAGGCGTCGTTGGCGTGACGGAAGTTGTCCAGGTCCAGGTGACCGAGGGCCAGGCCCCGCCCGACGTTTTCCGCCAGGCGTGCGGCCAGCAAGGTCTGGAAGCCCTGGCGATTGGCAATGCCGGTCAACGGGTCTTGTTCGGCCAGGCGTTGCAGGGTGTTTTCCAGCAAGCCCCGCTCGCGGACATGCCGCAGGCAACGCCGCAAGGTATCGTGATCCAACGAACCACGAATCAACCAGTCGCTGGCGCCCAACGGCGCAACCAGTGGTTCCAGGTCCAATAGCAACACGGTAGGCAGACTGCAACGGCCGGGTCCGGGTTGCAAGCTGGGCGTGGTCAACAATACGGCCATGTGGTCGTCATCGAACAGACTGCTCACCGACTCCCAGTTTGGCGCACTGATCAGCACAGCCCCATCGCCCATCGGCGCCAGGCACTCGCGCAATAACGCTGCCCATACTGGCTCCTCGGCCAGTAGCAGCAAACGCAAGGGTTCGACAGGCGTAGACAAGCTAGCTCCCTAGACTCTGCAAAAGTTCGTTGGCGGCGGGCATTATGACGTGCAGCCTGACAATGACCAATGATATTGGTTATCAGATACTCGCAGTGCGGTTCTTGAACAATAGTCCCAAATACCTGGCACATCCTGCGGCAAAGTGACAAAAGCGGCAAATTTAGATCAAGCGGTACGTCACACCGTCGTACAGAGGCAGCAGAATCCTGCCAGCCTGTTAAAATGCCCGCCCTTTTTGCTCAATGACTCCCAAAATCTCGTATGTCCCGACTCAATCCCCGGCAGCAAGAAGCCGTGAACTACGTCGGCGGCCCTCTATTGGTGCTCGCCGGCGCTGGCTCCGGCAAGACCAGTGTGATCACCCGCAAGATCGCGCACCTGATCCAGAACTGCGGCATCCGCGCCCAGTACATCGTCGCCATGACCTTTACCAACAAGGCGGCGCGGGAAATGAAAGAGCGTGTCGGTACCCTGCTCAAGGGTGGCGAAGGCCGTGGCCTCACCGTGTGTACCTTCCACAACCTGGGGCTTAACATCATCCGCAAGGAGCATCTGCGACTGGGCTACAAGCCGGGTTTCTCGATTTTTGACGAAACCGATGTCAAGGCCCTGATGACCGACATCATGCAGAAGGAATACGCAGGCGACGACGGCGTCGACGAGATCAAGAACATGATCGGCGCCTGGAAAAACGACCTGATCCTGCCGCCCGAAGCCCTGAAAAACGCACGCAATCCCAAGGAACAGACGGCCGCCATCGTCTACATCCATTACCAGCGCACGCTCAAGGCGTTCAACGCGGTGGACTTCGACGACCTGATCCTGCTGCCGGTGAAGCTGTTCCAGGAACACGCCGACATCCTCGAAAAGTGGCAGAACAAAGTCCGCTACCTGCTGGTGGACGAATACCAGGACACCAACGCCAGCCAATACCTGCTGGTCAAGTTGCTGATCGGCACGCGCAACCAGTTCACCGTGGTGGGCGACGATGACCAGTCGATCTACGCCTGGCGCGGCGCCCGCCCGGAAAACCTGATGTTGCTCAAGGACGATTATCCGTCCCTGAAAGTGGTGATGCTGGAGCAGAACTACCGCTCCACCAGCCGCATCCTGCGTTGCGCCAACGTGCTGATTTCCAACAACCCCCATGAGTTTGAAAAACAGCTGTGGAGCGAAATGGGTCACGGCGACGAGATCCGCGTGATCCGCTGCCGCAACGAAGACGCCGAAGCCGAACGGGTGGCCGTGGAAATCCTCAGCCTGCACTTGCGCACGGATCGGCCCTACAGCGACTTTGCGATCCTGTATCGCGGCAACTACCAGGCCAAGCTGATCGAGCTGAAACTGCAGCATCACCAGGTGCCGTATCGCCTGTCGGGCGGCAACAGCTTTTTCGGACGCCAGGAAGTAAAGGACCTGATGGCCTACTTCCGCCTGATCGTTAACCCGGATGACGACAACGCCTTCCTGCGGGTGATCAACGTACCGCGCCGGGAGATCGGTTCGACGACCCTGGAAAAGCTTGGCAACTACGCCACCGAACGCAAGATTTCGATGTACGCCGCCACCGACGAGATCGGCCTGGGCGAACATCTGGACACGCGCTTCACCGATCGCCTGTCACGCTTCAAGCGCTTCATGGACAAGGTGCGCGAGCAGTGTGCCGGCGAGGACCCGATCAGCGCCCTGCGCAGCATGGTCATGGACATCGACTATGAGAATTGGCTGCGCACCAACAGCTCCAGCGACAAGGCCGCGGATTACCGCATGGGCAACGTCTGGTTCCTGATCGAAGCGCTGAAGAACACCCTGGAAAAAGACGAAGACGGCGACATGACCGTCGAAGACGCTATCGGCAAGCTGGTCCTGCGCGACATGCTCGAACGCCAGCAGGAAGAGGAAGACGGCGCCGAAGGCGTGCAGATGATGACCTTGCATGCCTCCAAGGGCCTGGAATTCCCCTACGTGTTCATCATGGGCATGGAGGAGGAAATCCTCCCGCACCGCTCGAGCATCGAAGCCGACACCATCGAAGAAGAACGGCGCCTGGCCTACGTGGGCATTACCCGCGCGCGCCAGACCCTGGCCTTCACCTTTGCCGCCAAGCGCAAGCAATACGGCGAAATCATCGATTGTGCGCCCAGCCGCTTCCTTGATGAGCTGCCGCCGGACGATCTGGCCTGGGAAGGCAATGACGACACCCCGACCGAAGTGAAAGCCGTGCGCGGCAATACTGCGTTGGCGGATATACGCGCGATGTTAAAGCGCTAGAATCGACTACTTTTTAATCTACTTTCGGCGCCCATTGCGCCACCAGAGGAAGCCTTTGTGGAAGCACTGCACAAGAAAATTCGCGAAGAAGGCATCGTGCTTTCCGATCACGTACTCAAGGTCGACGCCTTTCTGAACCATCAGATCGACCCGGCACTGATGAAGCTGATCGGCGACGAATTTGCCGCATTGTTCAAGGATTCGGGGATCACCAAGATCGTCACCATCGAAGCGTCGGGGATCGCGCCAGCGATCATGACCGGCCTGAACCTCGGTGTGCCGGTGATCTTCGCCCGCAAGCAACAATCCCTGACCCTGACGGAAAACCTGCTGTCGGCGACGGTGTATTCGTTCACCAAGAAAACCGAAAGCACCGTGGCGATCTCCCCACGCCATCTGACCAGCAGCGATCGTGTGTTGGTCATCGATGACTTCCTGGCCAACGGCAAGGCGTCCCAGGCGCTGATTTCGATCATCAAGCAAGCTGGCGCGACCGTGGCGGGCCTGGGGATTGTGATCGAGAAGTCGTTCCAGGGCGGCCGCGCGGAACTGGATGCCCAAGGCTACCGGGTCGAGTCCCTGGCCCGGGTAAAATCGCTGGCCGGTGGCGTCGTGACCTTCATCGAATAACCGCTGCGCTTGAGCGGGCACGGTTAAACATGTGGGAGCGGGCTTGCTCGCGAATGCGCTACATCAGTCACCAGGTTATTGACTGGCCCACCGTATTCGCGAGCAAGCCCGCTCCCACATTTGCTTTTGTGTTGGCTGTCAGTGCGCAGTGGCCTGTAGGCCGGCGAGTAGCAAGCGCTGATACAGATCCTCTTTAAGTCCCTCAGGCTGGTCCAGGCCCATCCGCTTCAAATGCTCGGGAAACGCCGCAGGCTCTGGGGCATCCAGTGCCGCCTTGCCCAGCTCGAGCACTTCCGTCAGCTTGAATTTGCTCTTGAGCCAGTTCAACGCGCGCAACAAATCCCGCTCTTCATCGGTGAAGTCACTGCCCAACGGATACTCCGGGAACAATCGCGGATGCCGCGCCTCGATCGCCTGCAAACGCTGCGGCGTGTTCTCGGCAAAACGCGGATCCAACTGGAAATCCTTCGGCAGTTTCCCGGCCTTCTGGGCCTTTTCAATCAACCCTTGCTGAAACCGCGAATCGGTAATATTCAGCAGCGCCTCGATCACCTTGGCGTCGGTCTGGCCGCGCAGGTCGGCGATGCCGTATTCGGTAATCACGATGTCCCGCAGGTGGCGCGGAATCGTGCAATGCCCGTACTCCCAGACAATATTGGAGCTGACCTCCCCACCCGACTCGCGCCAACTGCGCAGGATCAGGATCGAGCGCGCGCCCTCAAGGGCGTGCCCCTGGACAACAAAATTGTACTGCCCGCCCACGCCACTGAGCACACGCCCGTCTTCCAACTGGTCCGCCACGCCCGCGCCCAACAGGGTCACGGTAAAGGCACTGTTGATAAACCGTGCATCCAGGCGTTGCAAACGCTTGAGTTGCTCTTGCCCATACAACTCGTTGATGTAGCTGATGCGCGTCATGTTGAATTCAAGGCGCTTGTTCTGTGGCAAGTCCCGCAACCGTTCATAAAAGCTGCGCGGGCCGAGGAAGAAGCCGCCATGTATCGAGATTCCGTCCGGCTGCGCCGCCTCGTCCAGCATGCCGGCATTGGCCTGCTCCTGGGTCGCGACATCCGGGTAGACCTTACGCCGCACGATCCCCGCGTCGGCCAGCACCAGCAAGCCGTTGACGAACATCTCACTGCAACCGTACAGCCCACGGGCGAACGGCTCGACCCCGCCTTCGCGGCTGATCAACGGTGCCCACTGGTACACATCCAGGTCGCTGAGCAACTGCCGATAGCCTTCGTTATCTGCCTGGCGCGCCAACAGTGCGGCGGTCAGCGCGTCGCCCATGGAGCCAATGCCGATCTGCAAGGTGCCCCCGTCGCGCACCAAGGTACTGGCGTGCAGGCCGATAAAGTGATCCTGGAAACCCACCGGCATATTCGGGGTGGAAAACAGGGTGGTGCAGTCCTTTTCATCGATCAGGAAATCGAACTGATCCATGCCCAACTCGGCATCGCCGGGCATGTAGGGCAAATCGTCATGGACCTGCCCCACCACCAGAATCGTTTCCCCGGCTTCGCGGCGCTTGGCGATCATCGGCAATAGATCAAGGGAGATATCGGGGTTACAGCTCAAGCTCAGGCGGTCCGGGTGCTCGCTGCTGCTCGCCACCAGTTGTGCCACCAGGTTCAAGCCGGCGGCGTTGATATCCCGGGCGGCGTGGCTGTAGTTGCTGCTGACATAATCCTGCTGAGCCGTGGCGCTGTGGAGCAGGCTGCCGGGCTGCATGAAGAACTGTTGCACATGGATGTTGGCGGGCAGGCTGTCCTTGCGCAGATCGGCAAGAAAATCCAGTTCGGGATAGTCACCGAACACCCGTTCGATGAACGGCTCAAGAAAACGCTTCTGCAAACCATCGCCCAGGGGCGGACGGCCCAGGCTCAGGGCGGTGTAGATCGTCAGCGTTCGCTCCGGAAGCTTGGCGATACGCCGATACAGCGCGTTGGCAAACAGGTTCGGCTTGCCCAGCCCCAAAGGCATCCCCAGATGTATATGCGCTGGCAAGCGTTCCAGTACGTCGTCGACCGCTTGCTCGATTGAACACAACTGCACCATCCGACCCTCCCGAACTTTCCATGAATTGGGCTTGGACCGAGATTGCCGGGTCTTTGCTGCAATGAACAGCCCTGAAAGATGAATCGCGGGCACAAAAAAGCCGCTGGTCAGCGGCTTTTTCAGCGAAGATCGGTCAATTACAAACCGGACATCTTCTTGATGGCGCCCATCAGGTCTTCATCCGAGCAATCGGCGCAGGTGCCTTTTGGTGGCATGGCGTTGATCCCGGTGATGGCCTTGGCCAGGATGCCGTCAAGGCCGCCCTGGTGGTCGGCGCGCTCTTTCCACGCGGCGGTGTCGCCAATTTTCGGCGCACCCAGCAGGCCGGTGCTGTGGCAGGCATTGCAGTGCTTGGCAATGATCTCGTCCGGCGTTTTCCCGCCGCCGCCGCCCGCAGTCACCGCAACTTCCATCCCCTTGCACTCTTCGCCTTGAACACAGACCTTGCCGACCGGCTCAAGGCGCTTGGCAATCTCATCATTGGTCGCAGCCTGAGCGTTGACAGCCCAAAGGGCCAATACGGTTGCTGGTACAGCCAGCATTTTCATAATTAGGTTCACGCGTTCACCCTCATGGTGGCTATTCACGCCTGCGGCCACGGTTTCGCAGGCGGCGAAAGTATAACGGTTAGCCCGTCCCGCTGAAACAACCCTATTGTCCAAAGGGAGATTCAGCATGACGGAATACAGCTATGGACACCTCTGCAAGGTAGGCAGGGCGCCTCTTTATTAAAAGTTCGCGGGCGTGGCTGCGCTGATTAGTCGCGCCGGCACGTCGAACGGATTGCGGAAACGGTGAGGCTTGGTGCTTTCAAAGTAGTAGCTATCGCCGGCTTCGAGCACAAAAGTTTCGAGACCGACCACCAGCTCCAGGCGACCTTCCAGCAAAATCCCGGTCTCCTCGCCTTCGTGGGTGAGCATTTCATCACCGGTATCGGCACCCGGCGGGTAGATTTCGTTGAGAAACGCGATCGCCCGGCTGGGATGCGCCCGGCCCACCAGTTTCATGGTCACCGCGCCATCGGAGATATCGATCAGCTCATTGGCTTTATAGACGATCTGGGTCGGTTTTTCCTGGAGGATTTCTTCGGAAAAGAATTCGACCATGGACATGGGAATGCCGCCCAGCACCTTGCGCAAGGAACTGATGGAGGGGCTGACACTATTTTTCTCGATCATCGAAATGGTGCTGTTGGTGACGCCCGCACGCTTGGCGAGTTCACGCTGGGAAAGACCTTTCAGTTTACGGATGGATTGCAGTCGTTCGCCGACGTCCAATGCAGGAGCCTCCTAGGATTCAGGCTTTGTTGTAATTGAGCGTTATCATGGCGACAGCGTTCAGTATTTACAACACTTTGACCTGAATCCCGGTCAACGTCGCTGGCCGGCAGCGGCTAAGCGCCGGAATAGACGCGTGGCACTCGGCGCAGATTGCAAAAAATCTGATACGGGATGGTGTCGGCTGCCGTGGCGACATCACTGGCGAGGATGTTTTTGCCCCATAACTCGACCGTCGAACCAAGGCCCGCCTGCGGAACGTCGGTCAGGTCGATACACAGCATGTCCATCGATACCCGGCCCAGCAACCGACTCCGCTGACCGGCAACCAGCACCGGCGTGCCGGTCGGTGCGTGACGCGGATAACCGTCGGCATAGCCCATGGCGACGACGCCGACGCGCATCGGTTTCGCGGTCACGAACCGTGCGCCATAACCGACCGGCTCGCCGGCCGGCAGCTCACGCACGCAGATGACCTTCGACTCCAGGGTCATCACGGGCTGCAAACCTGCGGCAACGGCCTGGTTTTCGCCAAATGGCGTGGCGCCGTAGAGCATGATTCCCGGACGCACCCAATCGCTGGACACGCTCGGCCAGCCCATCACCGACGGCGAGTTGCGCAGGCTGACCTCGGCCACCAGGCCCTGGCGCGCCGCTTCAAACACCGCAACCTGTTCATCGCTGCGCGTGGAGTCCAGCTCATCGGCACGGGCGAAATGACTCATCAACACAATCTTCGCCACTTTGCCGCTGGCCAGCAGGCGCTGGTAAGCCTCGTGATAATCCTTGGGGTGCAGCCCGACGCGGTGCATGCCCGAGTCCAGCTTGAGCCAGACCGTGAGCGGCTTGCTCAGGGATGCGTGTTCAATCGCCTCCAACTGCCACAGCGAATGCACCACGCACCAGAAGTCATGCTCGATGATCAGCGGCAGTTCGTCTGCCTCGAAAAAACCTTCCAGCAGCAGGATCGGCCCGCCGATTCCGGCCGCTCGTAGCTCCAGCGCTTCCTCGATGCACGCCACGGCAAACCCGTCAGCCTCGGCCGCCAACGCCTGGGCCACGCGCACGGCACCATGCCCATAGGCGTCCGCCTTGATCACGGCGAGCGCCTTGGCTCCCGTAAGTTGACGCGCCAATTGGTAGTTGTGGCGCAGGGCTTGAAGATCGATCAGGGCACGGGCTGGACGCATAACGGCAGACTTCTAGGCGGCTGGGGAAGAAAAAACCGGCGCCGACTGCAACAGCGGCACCGCAACAGGGATCGTATTTACGGCAGGGCTGCCACGACGGACAGTTCCACCAGGATTTGCGGTTCACAGAGTTTCGACTCAACCGTGGCACGGGCCGGGGCAACGCCTTTGGGCAGCCACTTGTCCCATACCGAATTCATCCCGGCAAAGTCGGCGTCGATGTCTTTCAGGTAGATCGTCACCGAGAGCAGACGGGTCTTGTCGGTACCGGCCAAGTCCAGCAGGCGCTCGATATTGGACAGGGTTTCGCGGGTCTGCTGTTCAATCCCGGCACTCAGGTCGTCGCCGACTTGGCCTGCCAGGTACACGGTACCGCTGTGGACAACGATCTGGCTCATGCGCTCATTGGTGAGCTGGCGCTGGATTGACATGTCTTGCAGACTCCTGTGATTGGCCGTAACGGGAAATATCGAGGCCTTCGGCGCTGATTTGCGGGGTTTTCTTCGCCATCAGATCCGCCAGCAGACGACCAGAGCCGCAGGCCATGGTCCAACCGAGGGTGCCGTGGCCGGTGTTCAAGAACAGGTTCTTGAACGGGGTAGCACCGACAATCGGGGTACCGTCCGGCGTGGTCGGCCGCAGGCCGGTCCAGAAACTGGCCTGGGACAGATCACCGCCCTGAGGATAAAGGTCGTTGACGATCATCTCCAGGGTTTCACGCCGACGCGGGTTCAGCGACAGGTCAAAACCGGCGATTTCAGCCATGCCGCCGACACGGATGCGGTTGTCGAAACGGGTGATCGCCACCTTGTAGGTCTCATCCAGAATGGTCGAGGTCGGGGCCATTGCGCCATTGGTGATCGGCACGGTCAGCGAATAACCCTTGAGCGGGTACACCGGTGCCTTGATCCCCAGCGGCTTGAGCAACTGCGGCGAATAACTGCCAAGCGCGAGTACGTAGCGGTCGGCGGTTTCCAGCTTGCCGTCGATCCACACACCGTTGATACGGTCGCCCGCGTAGTCGAGGCGCTGGATATCCTGCTCGAAACGGAACTCGACGCCCAACTGAATGGCCATCTCGGCCAGGCGCGTGGTGAACATCTGGCAGTCGCCCGTCTGATCGTTCGGCAGGCGCAAGGCACCGGCCAGGATATCGGTGACGCTGGCCAGGGCCGGCTCGACGCGGGCAATACCCGCACGGTCGAGCAGCTCAAAAGGAACGCCGGATTCGCGCAACACCGCGATGTCCTTGGCGGCGCCATCCAACTGGGCCTGGGTGCGGAACAGTTGGGTGGTGCCCAGGCTGCGGCCTTCGTAGGTGATGCCGGTTTCGCTGCGCAGTTCGTCGAGGCAGTCACGGCTGTACTCGGACAGGCGCACCATGCGCTCCTTGTTCACCGCATAACGGCTGGCGGTGCAGTTGCGCAGCATCTGCGCCATCCACAGGTATTGGTCGACGTCGGCGGTGGCCTTGATAGCCAGGGGCGCATGCCGCTGCAGCAGCCATTTGATGGCTTTGAGCGGCACACCCGGGGCCGCCCATGGCGAAGCGTAGCCTGGCGAGACCTGGCCGGCGTTGGCGAAGCTGGTCTCCATGGCAACCGCCGGCTGACGGTCGACCACGACCACCTCGAAACCGGCCCGCGCCAGATAGTAGGCGCTCGCCACACCAATGACCCCGCTACCCAAGACCAAAACGCGCATTTTTATACCCTCATCACGGCCTGTCCGCTGACGTTTGTTGCTCAGCACAAAGATGCCCGCAGTATAAAAAGCAATCGCCAGTGCATTTCACTATATAAATGCCTATATTTGGCGACAATTCTCGGCAAATACCCGTTCCACGGAGGAGCATCCCCTATGCGAACCAACACCCAGACCAAGCGCGAGCTGGACAAGATTGATCGCAATATCCTGCGCATCTTGCAGGCAGACGGCCGGATTTCGTTTACCGAGCTGGGGGAGAAAGTCGGCTTGTCGACCACGCCCTGCACCGAACGCGTCCGGCGCCTGGAGCGCGAGGGGATCATCATGGGCTACAACGCCCGGCTCAATCCGCAACACTTGAAGGGTAGCCTGCTGGTGTTCGTCGAGATCAGCCTCGACTACAAATCCGGCGATACCTTTGAAGAATTCCGGCGAGCCGTGCTGAAACTGCCCCATGTGCTGGAATGCCACCTGGTGTCAGGGGACTTCGATTATCTGGTGAAGGCACGGATTTCCGAGATGGCCTCGTACCGCAAGCTGCTGGGCGACATTTTGCTCAAGCTGCCCCATGTGCGGGAGTCCAAGAGCTATATCGTGATGGAAGAGGTGAAGGAAAGCCTGAATCTGCCAATCCCGGATTGAGCCAGCGGCCCGGCGCACAGTGCCGAGATCCCGCCTAGACCAACACCTGCCGGGTGCTCGCCATGTAGTCATGGATCTGCTGTTCCACCCGAGGATGGATCAGCTCCACCGGACGCCGGCCATTGGGGCAAGGCAAGCTGGGTGTGGTACCGAACAGCCGGCAAATCAACGGTCGCTCGTCATACACCGTGCAGCCGTCGGGCCCCAGGTGTACGCAGTTCAGTTGGTCCATGGCCGCTTCCTGCTCTGCCGCCGTCTTGCGCGGCAGGCGCGACATTTCCTCAGGGGACGTGGTTACCGGCCCACAGCAGTCATGGCAACCCGGCACACACTCGAATGAAGGAATCTGCCGACGCAGCGTGCTGATCTTTTGCCTGTTGCAACTCATCGAACCACATACCGAACAGCGAATAGGCGTGAATTCTGCCTTAAAAACCCACGGTGAGACAGCATCGCCCGACCGCTGTATCCTGCGTCAAATTTTCCAGACACGGATGCTTCCCATGACCGCCAGCGCCCGGCACACCGCTTCGTACTACGCCGCCAGCAGCCTGCCCCAACCCGATTACCCGGCGTTGACGGGCGAGGTGGTGGTCGATGTGTGCGTGATCGGAGGCGGGTTTTCTGGGCTCAACACCGCACTGGAGTTGGCCCAGCGCGGCTTTAGCGTGGCGCTGCTGGAAGCCCGCAGGATCGGTTGGGGTGCCAGCGGACGCAACGGTGGGCAGTTGATCCGTGGCGTCGGCCATGGCCTGGACCAGTTCGCCAAGCTGATCGGCGCCGATGGCGTGCGGGAGATGAAGCTGATGGGCCTGGAAGCCGTGGAAATCGTACGCCAGCGGGTCGAGGACTTTCAGATCGACTGCGACCTGACGTGGGGCTACTGCGACCTGGCCAACAAACCCCGCGACCTCGAAGGCCTGGCCGCCGACGCCGAAGAACTCCACGGCCTGGGCTATCGCCATGAACTGCGCCTGCTGCAAGCCGGGCAAATGCGCAGCGTGATTGGCTCCGACCGCTACGTCGGCGGCATGATCGACATGGGCTCCGGCCACTTGCACCCGCTCAACCTGGCCCTCGGTGAAGCCGCCGTGGCGCAGCAATTGGGGGTGAAGCTGTTTGAACAGTCAGAAGTACTGCGTATCGACTACGGGCCTGAGGTCAAGGTCCACACCGCCCACGGCTGCGTGCGCGCCAACACCCTGGTGCTGGCGTGCAATGCCTACTTGAATGGCCTCAACCCGGACCTCAGCGGCAAGGTCCTGGCCGCCGGCAGCTACATCATCGCCACCGAGCCATTGAGCGAAGCGCAAGCCATCGACCTGCTGCCGCAGAACATGGCGGTGTGTGACCAGCGGGTGACCGTGGATTACTTCCGGCTTTCGGCAGACCGACGCTTGCTGTTCGGCGGCGCCTGCCATTATTCGGGGCGAGACCCGAAGGACATTGGCGCCTATATGCGACCGAAGATGCTCCAGGTCTTCCCGCAACTGGCCGATGCCAGAATCGACTATCAGTGGGGCGGCATGATCGGCATCGGCGCCAACCGCCTGCCGCAGATTGGCCGTTTGGCGGACCAGCCCAACGTGTACTTCGCCCAGGCCTACGCCGGTCATGGCCTCAACGCCACTCACCTGGCGGGCAAGCTGCTGGCGGAAGCCATTGGCGGCCAGCAAGGCGGGCGCTTCGATTTGTTTGCCCAGGTGCCGCACATCACCTTCCCCGGCGGCAAACACTTGCGTTCGCCGCTCTTGGCACTGGGCATGCTCTGGCACCGCCTGAAAGAACTGCTCTGAATCAGCCGCGCCAGAACGGTTTCAAACCTTCCCGGCGCGCCTGTTCGGTATCCAGGCCGATATCGCGCAGTTGCTCACGGGTCAGTTCAAGCAAGGCCTTGCGCGTGTGCCGCCGACGCCAGAACAGTGTCCAGCGGCTGATCGCAGCCGGCTCCAGCCCCGCCATTGACCGCTGCTGTCCTGCTTCCAACTCCTGACTGCGTAACACCAGCCGCACATCACTCAAACCGCTCATCGTCCTGCCCCTCATTTACCTGTTGCCATGAGTGGCTAGAATGAATCCGTGCGCAAAACCATTACAGATTCAGCCTTATTTTATTAAACCCATACAGATGCTGCCTATCTGCCATTGAATCGTGTATTTTCCTCTCATCTGTACTGGTCACTCAGGAGCGACCTTCATGACTCTCTACGTCAACCTCGCGGAACTACTGGGCACACGTATCGAGCAGGGCTTCTATCGTCCTGGCGACCGGCTGCCCTCGGTACGGGCGTTGAGTATCGAGCACGGAGTCAGCCTGAGTACCGTGCAGCAGGCCTATCGCGTGCTGGAAGACCACGGCCTGGCGACGCCACGACCCAAGTCCGGCTACTTCGTCCCGGCAGGCCGCGAGCTGCCCGCCCTGCCCGCGGTGGGGCGTCCGGCGCAGCGGCCGGTGGAGATTTCCCAATGGGATCAGGTGCTGGAACTGATACGCGCGGTGCCACGCAAAGATGTCATACAGCTGGGACGAGGCATGCCCGATGTACTGTCACCGACCCTCAAGCCCCTGCTCCGCAGCCTGGCGCGGGTCAGTCGACGCCAGGACCTGCCGGGCCTGTACTACGACAATATCTACGGCTGTATGGAACTACGCGAACAAATTGCCCGACTGTCCTTGGATTCCGGCTGCCAGCTCGACGCCCAGGACATCGTGATCACCACCGGCTGCCACGAAGCCTTGTCGGCCAGCATCCATGCGATTTGCGAACCGGGCGATATTGTCGCGGTGGATTCGCCCAGCTTCCATGGCGCCATGCAGACGCTCAAGGGCCTGGGCATGAAAGCCCTGGAGATTCCCACCGATCCACTGACCGGCATCAGTCTCGAAGCCCTGGAACTGGCCCTGGAACAATGGCCGATCAAGGTCATTCAACTCACGCCCAACTGCAACAATCCCTTGGGCTACATCATGCCGGAATCCCGTAAACGCGCGTTGCTGACACTGGCCCAACGCTTTGACGTGGCGGTCATCGAAGACGATGTGTATGGCGAATTGGCTTACAGCTACCCTCGTCCACGCACCATCAAATCCTTCGACGAGGACGGTCGCGTCCTGCTCTGCAGCTCGTTCTCGAAAACCCTCGCCCCAGGCCTGCGGATCGGTTGGGTAGCCCCCGGCCGCTATCTGGAGCGGGTGCTGCACATGAAATACATCAGCACGGGTTCGACCGCGACCCAACCCCAGATCGCGATTGCCGAATTCCTGCAAAATGGACATTTCGAACCCCATTTACGGCGGATGCGCACCCAATACCAACGCAATCGCGACGTAATGCTCGACTGGGTCAGCCGCTATTTCCCCACCGGTACCCGCGCCAGCCGCCCGCAAGGCAGCTTCCTGCTGTGGGTCGAATTGCCAGAAGGCTTTGACACCCTGAAGCTCAATCGCGTGCTGGTCGAGCAAGGTGTACAGGTTGCCGTCGGCAGTATTTTTTCCGCCTCCGGGAAATACCGTAATTGCCTGCGAATGAACTACGCTGCCAAGCTGACGCCGCAGATTGAAGAGGCGGTGCGCAACGTCGGCGCGATCGCGACCCGCATGCTGGCCGAGGAACAGGGCGCGGACTGACCTTTCACGCAAAATAGCCGTCATATACCGACAACTGTCTTGATTCGGAATCCACAGCCTTGATGAGCCAGCGGCTTTTAGCGTTTTTCCTGTCGGGATTACTGAGCCTGGGCGGTTGCGCCAGCCTAAGTGTGCCACGCGAGCCCAGCCAGGCCTTGCCCGCGGCAGATTCTTCCTTCGGCCGCTCGATCCAGGCCCAGGCCGCGCCTTACCAAGGTCGTTCAGGGTTTCGCCTGCTGTCCGATAGCAGCGAAGCGTTCATGGCCAGGGCCGAACTGATTCGCAACGCCCAGACCAGCCTCGACCTGCAGTACTACATTGTCCACGACGGCATCAGCACCCGTATGCTGGTGGACGAGTTGCTCAAGGCCGCCGACCGGGGCGTACGCGTGCGCATCCTGCTGGACGACACCACCAGCGACGGACTCGACCAGGTCATCGCGACCCTGGCGGCACATCCACAGATCCAGATTCGCTTGTTCAACCCACTGCATCTGGGCCGCAGCACAGGCGTGACCCGCGCCCTGGGCCGGCTGTTCAACCTGTCGCGCCAACACCGGCGCATGCACAACAAATTGTGGCTGGCCGACAACAGCGTGGCGATTGTCGGCGGGCGCAATCTGGGCGATGCGTATTTTGATGCCGAGCCCAACCTGAATTTCACCGATATCGACATGCTCAGCGTCGGCCCGGTGGCCGAGCAACTGGGGCACAGTTTCGATCAATACTGGAACAGTGCACTCAGCAAACCCATCGGCCAATTCATCTCCAGCAAGTCCTCGCAGGATTTGGCGGTGGTCCGTGCGCGACTGGAAGACTCCCTTGCCCAGTCCCGCCAGCAAAACCATGTGCTGTACAACCGTCTGAGGACCTACCAGACCCAGCCGCGCATGGACCTCTGGCGCCGCGAGCTGATCTGGGCCTGGAACCAGGCGCTGTGGGATGCGCCGAGCAAAGTCCTGGCCAAGGCTGATCCCGACCCGCAACTCTTGCTGACCACCCAGCTGGGGCCCGAACTGGAAGGTGTGAGCCAGGAGCTGATGATGATTTCAGCGTACTTCGTTCCCGGCGAACCCGGCTTGCTGTACCTGACCGGTCGGGCCGACGCCGGCGTGGCGGTCAGCCTGCTGACCAATGCCCTGGAAGCCACCGACGTACCGGCCGTGCATGGCGGCTACGCGCCGTATCGCAAGGCGCTGCTTGAGCACGGGGTGAAACTCTACGAACTGCGCCGCCAACCGGGCGATGGCGGCGGCAGTGGCCCGCACCTGCTGGGCAGTCGCTCACTGCAGGGTTCGGATTCCAGCCTGCATAGCAAGGCAATGATCTTTGATCGCAAGAAATCGTTTATCGGCTCCTTCAACTTCGATCCGCGCTCGGTACTGTGGAACACCGAAGTCGGGGTGCTGGTGGACAGCCCGGAACTTGCCGAACATGTACGCAACCTGGCTCTGCAAGGCATGGCGCCGGCCTTGAGCTATGAAGCGAAATTGCAGGAGGGCCAGGTGGTATGGGTCACCGAGGATGACGGCCAATTACACACCCTGACCCGTGAGCCTGGCACGTGGTGGCGCCGCTTCAATGCCTGGTTTGCCACCACGGTCGGCCTGGAGCGCATGCTTTAAGCCGGCTGCACGGCGCCGAATGCGCCCTGGCGCAACAACAGAATCACCAGGCCCAAGGCCCCCGCCGCCATCAGCAACGGCAACGCGTGCCCACTGATCCACTGACTGCCGGCGCCCGCCACCAGCGGCCCGACCAGACAGCCAATCCCCCACAGCTGGGCGATATGGGCGTTGGCCCGCACCAGCGCGTCGTCGCGGTAACGCTCGCCGATCAGGATCAGCGACAAGGTGAACAATCCCCCGGCACTGGCGCCGAACAACACCCATACTGGCCAGATCAGCAGCGTATCCAACGACAGTGGAATCGCCAGGCTGGAAGCCAGCAGCAACACCGCGCAGGCGAGAAACAAGGTGCGCCGGGGCAGGTAATCCGCCAGCGCGCCGATCGGTAATTGCAGCAGCGCATCGCCCACTACCACGGTACTGACCATTGCCAAGGCAATTTCGGCGGTGAACCCCTGCCGCAGGCAATACACCGGCAACAACGTGAGAATCATCGCCTCGAAAGCCGCGAATAACGCCACCGCCCAGGCAATCGCCGGCAACCCTCGGCAGAACCGCAACAGGTCGCCAAAGGTCACGCTGAAAGCCTCGGCAGTCGGTGCACCGGAACGCCCGAGCAACAGCACCGGCGAGACGACCAGCAACCCCGCGCCGACCCAGAAGCCAAGGTCATTGCCAGTGCCGAGGAAGCCCAGCAGCAGCGGGCCAGACAGTTGGCTCAAGGCATAGCTGCAGCCATACAGCGCCACCAGGCGGCCCCGCCATTGCTCTACCACCAGTTGGTTGATCCAGCTCTCACCCAGAATGAACACAATGGTCAGGATCACCCCGATCATCAGCCGCAGTACCAGCCACACTGGATAGCTGGGCAACACCGCAAGCAAACCGATGGAAATCGCCCCCGCCCACAGACACAGGCGCATCAGATTCGCCGTGCCGAGGTGCGCAGCCAGGCGGCTGGACACTTTGGCCCCGAGCAAGACGCCGAAGGCCGGCATCGCCGCCATCACGCCGATGGCAAAGCTGCCGTAACCCCAGCTTTCGAGGCGCAGCGACACCAGCGGCATGCTCACGCCCAAGGCCAGGCCGACGCTCAACACTGAGGAAAGAACGGCGAAGTAAGTCGCCCAACGCATCTTCCACGCTCCTGTGGATTGTTTCCAGATCACACAAAACAGTGTGGGAGCGGGCTTGCTCGCGAAGGCGGTGGGTCAGTCACTACATGCGCTGACTGAAACCCCGCCTTCGCGAGCAAGCCCGCTCCCACATTGGATCTACTGCAACTTGAGCCCTGAGTCCGGACTTACAATTTGATCCAGGTAGCCTTCAGCTCGGTGTACTTGTCGAACGCATGCAGCGACTTGTCACGGCCATTGCCCGATTGCTTGAAGCCACCAAACGGTGCAGTCATATCGCCGCCGTCATACTGGTTGACCCACACGCTGCCTGCGCGCAGGGCCTTGGCGGTCAGGTGGGCCTTGGAGAGGTCGGAGGTCCACACCGCGGCAGCCAGGCCGTACGGCGTGTCATTGGCGATCGCCACGGCTTCTTCGGCGCTGTCGAAGGTGATCACCGAGAGCACCGGGCCGAAGATTTCTTCCTGGGCGATTTTCATCGCGTTAGTCACACCGTCGAAAATCGTCGGCTCAACGTAAGTGCCTCCGGTCTCTTCCAAGGTACGCTTGCCGCCGGCTACCAGCTTGGCGCCATCGGCATGCCCGGCCTCGATGTACGACAGCACGGTGTTCATCTGCTGGGTGTCTACCAGCGCACCGACGTTGGTGGCCGGGTCCAGCGGATTGCCAGGCTTCCAGCCCTTGAGGGCCTCGATCACCAACGGCAGGAAGGTGTCCTTGATGGAGCGCTCTACCAGCAGGCGCGAGCCCGCGGTGCAGACTTCGCCCTGGTTGAAGGCAATCGCGCCCGCGGCGGACTCAGCGGCAGCCTGCAGATTCGGCGCATCGGCAAATACGATGTTCGGGCTCTTGCCACCCGCCTCCAGCCAGACGCGCTTCATGTTCGATTCGCCGGAGTAAATCATCAATTGCTTGGCGATCTTGGTGGAACCGGTGAACACCAGGGTGTCGACGTCCATATGCAGCGCCAACGCCTTGCCCACGGTATGACCATAACCCGGCAAGACGTTGAGCACGCCTTTGGGGATACCGGCCTCGATCGCCAGGGCCGCGATGCGGATGGCCGTCAGCGGGGACTTTTCGGACGGTTTGAGGACCACCGAGTTGCCGGTGGACAGCGCAGGCCCCAGCTTCCAGCAGGCCATCATCAGCGGGAAGTTCCACGGCACAATGGCAGCGACCACGCCCACCGGCTCACGGGTCACCAACCCCAACTGATCATGGGGCGTCGCGGCGACTTCGTCGTAAATCTTGTCGATGGCTTCACCGCTCCAGCTCAGGGCTCGGGCAGCGCCGGGGATATCGATCCCCAGGGAATCGCCGATCGGCTTGCCCATGTCCAGGGTTTCCAGCAGCGCCAGCTCTTCGGCGTTGGCATTGAGCAACGCGGCGAAACGGATCATGGTGGCCTTGCGCTTGGCCGGCGCCAGGCGCGACCAGACACCGGAATCGAAGGTGGCGCGAGCGTTTTCAACCGCGCGCTGGGCGTCGGCAACGTCACAGCTGGCGACGCTGCTCAGCAGGCGACCGTCCACCGGGCTGATGCATTCGAACGTGTCGCCGGAAACGGCGGCGGTGTATTCGCCATTGATGTAGGCGCGACCTTCGATCTTCAGGTCTTTGGCGCGTTGTTCCCAGTCGGCACGGGTCAGGGTGGTCATGCGAGTGTCCTCCTCTTATTGAATGAAGCGTCCGGGACATCCCCAGGCACCTTCAAAGAATGCTTGCCCGGCCAGCCATCTGTTCGGCTCAAGGCACCCGCCACCCTAAACCAGCCACCAGGGATGTTTCAATATATTTGACATAACGGCGGCAAACACCCTTGCGATGTTCATTTTAATAAACATAGACTTTGGCTCCACAACCACGGGCCTAGACGGGACACGCACATGAGCATTCAAACCATCGTCGACTTCAGCCAGGCCGCCACCGCCGCCGAACGCTACAGCCCTGCCGCGGAGAAGATCCTCAAGGGCGATCCGCAGCAAACCGTCTACAACCACTACAACAGCCCGTGCGACCAGATGAACGCCGGCGTCTGGGAGGGTGAGGTCGGACAATGGGCAGTGAACTACACCGAGCACGAATACTGCGAAATCGTCCAGGGCGTTTCGGTGTTGCGCGATGCCGAGGGGAATGCCAAGACCTTGCGCGCCGGTGACCGGTTTGTCATTCCAGCCGGTTTCAGCGGTACCTGGGAGGTGCTGGAAACCTGCCGCAAGATCTACGTGATATTCGAAAGCAAGGTCTGATCAAAGCCCCCTTGAAAGCTGTGATGAGGGAGGGCTTGTCTTGTGGCGAGAGGGCTTGTCCCCCGTTGGGCTGCGCAGCAGCCCCCAAAAGGTCTCCCCCCGATCCTCCAGTCAAAACGGGGTGACAGGTTTCAGGGCTGCTGCGCAGCCCAACGGGGGACAAGCCCCCTCGCCACAAAATTTACTCAGGCTTAATTGAAAAGGCAGCGTCCGCTCGATAAGGGATTTTTCGAAGACAAAAAAAACCCGCATCGTGAGATGCGGGTTTTTTTCACAAGAAAGAAAACCAATTACTTGATTTTGCCTTCTTTGTAGATCACGTGCTTGCGAACGCGCGGGTCGAACATTTTCTTTTCGAGCTTGTCCGGGGTAGTACGCTTGTTCTTGTCGGTAGTGTAGAAGTGACCAGTACCGGCGCTAGAGATCATTCGAATCAATTCACGCATGATATAGCTCCTTAGATTTTGCCGTCGCGGCGCAGTTCAGCGAGCACGACAGTGATGCCACGCTTGTCGATGATGCGCATGCCTTTGGCAGATACGCGCAGACGGACAAAACGTTTCTCTTCTTCAACCCAGAAGCGGTGATGCTGCAGGTTTGGCAGGAAACGACGACGGGTTTTGTTGTTTGCGTGGGAAATGTTATTCCCAGTCACCGGACCCTTACCGGTAACTTGACAGACTCTCGACATGCCTCAGCCCTCTAAAACCTCATGCCCAACCCGGCATGGGTTGGCCGCTTAATCTCTCAGTCATTTGGCGCCAGGCGCCGCGTTTCTTTAAGGGTCTTACCGGCTACACCTACAAGCGAAGGAACCGGGCCCCTAGAAAAGAGCGCTGCTTTATACCAGAAAGACCCCAGTGCAACAACAACCCGTGTGTATTTCCTGGGCTGAATCGTGCCTGCGAAGGCCTGAACCGCCGCAACAACGGGCCCCAATGCAAATTCACCGCTCGTCGCACCGAATCATTTACCGAGCCAACACGCACCGCAAAGTGCCGGGCCAAAAGACGTGAGGCGCCATCAAAACAGCATTTGCCGCAAAAGCACAGCCAAAAATGGGCTAGTCATTTTCCAACCAGCCTACTACGGTAGGACTTTTCCAGACTGCACATGCAGATGGGCCTTCGATCTGCAAAGGAAACCGAATATGCGCCTCGCAGCCCTACCGTTCTTGCTCGCCACTCTTTTCATTGCGCCGCTGACGCAAGCGGCCACCGCCTTGAGTGTCTGCACCGAGGCCAGTCCCGAAGGGTTCGATGTGGTGCAGTACAACTCGCTGACCACCACCAACGCGTCGGCGGATGTACTGATGAACCGCCTGGTGGAGTTCGACGCCGCCACCGCAACGCTGGTCCCCAGTCTCGCCGACAGTTGGGAAGTCTCGCCGGACGGCCTGACCTACACCTTCGCCCTGCACCCGGACGTCAAATTCCACCGCACCGGCTATTTCAATCCGAGTCGAACCCTGACCGCTGAAGATGTGCGCTTCAGCTTCGAGCGCATGCTCGACCCGGCCAACCCGTGGCACAAGATTGCCCAAAGCGGCTTCCCTCACGCCCAGTCCCTGCAACTGCCAGCGCTGATCAAGAAAATCGACGCGCTGGACCCGCTGACCGTGCGTTTTACCCTGGATCACGCCGATTCCACGTTCCTGGCGGCGCTGAGCATGGGCTTTGCTTCGATCTACTCCGCCGAATACGCCGAAAAACTGCTCAAGGCCGGCACGCCCGAGAAACTCAACAGCCAGCCTATCGGCACAGGCCCCTTCGTTTTCGGGCGCTTCCAGAAAGACGCAGCCATTCGCTACAAGGCCAACCCGAATTACTTCGCCGGCAAGCCCGCGGTGGACAACCTGATCTTTGCCATCACCCCGGATGCCAATGTGCGCTTGCAGAAGTTGCGCCGTGACGAGTGCCAGATCGCCCTGTCACCCAAACCGCTGGATATCGGCGAAGCCCGGAAGGACGCCGAGTTGAAGGTTGAAAAAACCGCCGCGTTCATGACTGCCTTTGTGGCGATCAACAGCCAGCACCCCCCACTGGACAAGCCCGAGGTCCGCCAGGCCATCAACCTGGCCTTCGACAAAAGCACTTACCTGAAAGCCGTATTTGAAGGAACAGCCGAAGCGGCCAACGGCCCTTATCCTTCCAGCACCTGGAGTTACGCCAAGGACCTGCCCGGTTATCCACAGGACGTTGCCAAGGCCAAGGCATTGCTGGAGCGCGCCGGACTCAAGGACGGTTTCAAGACCACGATCTGGACTCGACCCTCAGGCAGCCTGCTGAACCCTAATCCGAGCCTGGGCGCCCAATTGTTGCAGGCCGACCTGGCCAAGGTCGGCATTCAGGCCGAAATCCGCGTGATCGAGTGGGGCGAATTGATCCGCCGCGCCAAGGCCGGAGAGCACGACCTGCTGTTTATGGGCTGGGCCGGCGACAATGGCGACCCGGATAACTTCCTGACGCCGCAGTTCTCTTGCGCGGCAGTGAAGTCCGGCACCAACTTCGCCCGCTATTGCAACCCGACCCTGGACAAGTTGATCAGCGCGGGCAAAACCACCAACGAGCAAGGTGTGCGCAGCAAGCTGTATCAGCAGGCCCAGACGCAAATCCAGCAGCAGGCGCTGTGGCTGCCCCTGGCACACCCGACCGCCTTCGCCCTGACACGCAAGGAAGTCAAGGGCTATCAGGTCAGCCCTTTCGGTCGGCAGGATTTCTCCAAGGTCAGCCTTCAGCCATGAACTGCAAGCTGCAAGCTAACTTGAGGCTTGCAGCTTGAAACTTGCAACGGCCTCCCTACATCCACCCGTATTCAACCATCGACAGCGGGTCGCCATCGCCCACGATGATATGATCGAGCACCCGCACATCCACTAACTCCAGGGCCCTTTGCATCTCCTTGGTCAATTTTCGATCAGCGAGACTCGGCTCGGTGCTGCCCGAAGGGTGGTTGTGGCACAAGATCAGCGCGGCGGCGTTGTAATCCAGGGCGCGCTTGACCACCTGCCGAGGGTAGACCGTGGCGCTGTCGATGGTGCCCTGGAACAGCTTCTCGAAACCCAGCACCCGGTGTTTTGAATCGAGAAACAGACACCCGAACACTTCATGGGGCTCATGACGCAGCAGCGCCTTGAGGTAGTTACGCACGGCGACCGGACTTTCCAGGACCGAATCGTTGCGCAGGCGCTCGGCCATGTGACGTCGGGCCATCTCCAGCACCGCCTGGAGCTGGGCGAATTTTGCCGGCCCCAGGCCCAAGTGCTGGCTGAACACGGTCTGCCTGGCATCCAGCAACGCGCGCAAGCTGCCGAATTGCCCCAGCAGGTGGCGCGCAAGGTCTACCGCACTCTTGCCGGACACCCCTGTACGCAGAAAGATCGCCAGCAATTCGGCGTCCGAGAGACTCGCCGCCCCCAACTCCAAAAGCTTCTCTCGCGGCCGCTCCGCCGCAGGCCAATCGCGAATACTCATAGCACCTCCGTATGCATGTGCGCCGCTGTTGCAAGACGGTCGCTGTGTTATCGTAGCCCCTCTTTTTTGCGTGCGATTTCTCCTGGGGAGGGGGGATCGCAGCGCCATCACTGAACTGGAAAGGCAAGCCAATGCAGCGTCTGTATCGGAAACGCATCGTTCTCGGCGTCGGCGGCG
Source organism: Pseudomonas sp. GQ91 (assembly GCF_059758795.1). NCBI lineage: Bacteria > Pseudomonadati > Pseudomonadota > Gammaproteobacteria > Pseudomonadales > Pseudomonadaceae > Pseudomonas > Pseudomonas sp. GQ91. Next base: position 52,119 of record NZ_JCAXED010000013.1, on the reverse strand, counting down.
GCATTGCCGCCTACAAGAGCGCGGAGCTGGTTCGCCGGCTTCTGGACCAGGGCGCGGAAGTGCGTGTGGTCATGACCCGTGGGGGCAGCGAATTCATTACGCCGTTGACCCTGCAGGCGCTGTCCGGCCATCCGGTGCATCTGGATCTGCTGGACCCTGCCGCCGAAGCAGCCATGGGCCATATCGAGCTGGCCAAGTGGGCCGACCTGGTGTTGATCGCGCCGGCGACCGCCGACCTGATCGCTCGCCTCGCCCAAGGCATTGCCGACGACTTGCTGACCACCCTGGTGCTGGCGACCGACGCCACGGTCGCCATCGCCCCGGCGATGAATCAGGCCATGTGGCGCGACCCCGCCACCCAGGCCAACACCCAATTGCTGCAAAGCCGTGGCCTCAAGGTCTTCGGCCCGGCTTCCGGCAGCCAGGCCTGCGGCGATGTCGGCCTGGGCCGGATGCTTGAAGCCACCGACCTGGCGCTGTGCGCCGCGGAGTGCTTCCAGCACCTGGCGCTGACCGGCAAACACGTGTTGATCACCGCCGGCCCGACCCAGGAAAACATCGACCCGGTGCGCTACATCACCAACCATAGCTCAGGAAAAATGGGCTTTGCCCTGGCCGAAGCCGCGGTTGAGGCAGGCGCTCGCGTCACACTGATCACCGGCCCGGTGCATTTACCGACCCCGGATCGGGTCACCCGCATCGACGTGGTCAGCGCCCGGGACATGCTCGCGGCCTGTGAGGCAGCGATTCCCTGCGACTTGTTCATCGCTTCGGCAGCAGTGGCGGACTACCGCCCTGAAGTCGTTGCACCGCAAAAACTCAAGAAAGACCCTACAAGTGGCGACGGCCTGCTCCTGCAAATGGTCCGCAACCCGGACATTCTGGCGACCATTGCCACCCGTCCGGACCGCCCGTTCAGCGTCGGTTTCGCTGCCGAGACCGAACACCTGCTGGACTACGCCGCACGCAAGTTGAAAGACAAAAACCTCGACCTGATCGTTGCCAATGATGTGGCCAATCCAAGCATCGGCTTCAACAGCGAGGAAAACGCCTGCAGCGTGATCGACCGAGCGCTGCACGCCACCCTTTTCGCCCAGACCAGCAAGGGCAAGATTGCCCGTCAACTGATCTCTTTTATCGCCCAACGGCTGAACCAGGTTTAATTTCCATGCACGCTTTGCAAGCCAAGATCCTCGATACCCGCCTCGGCACCGACTTCCCGCTGCCGGCCTACGCGACCCCAGGCTCCGCCGGGCTCGACCTGCGCGCCATGCTCAAGGAGGACAGCGTTCTCGAGCCAGGCCAGACCCTGCTGATCCCGACCGGCCTGTCGATTTACGTCGGCGACCCGGGTCTGGCCGCGCTGATCCTGCCGCGCTCCGGCCTGGGCCATAAACACGGCATCGTGCTGGGTAACCTGGTGGGCCTGATCGATTCCGACTACCAGGGCGAACTGATGGTGTCCTGCTGGAACCGTGGCCAGACCGCATTCAACATCGCCGTCGGTGAACGCATTGCACAACTGGTGCTGGTGCCGGTGGTGCAGGCACACTTCGAACTGGTGCAAGAGTTTGACGAGACTCAGCGCGGCGCAGGCGGTTTCGGGCATTCCGGCAGCCACTGACTACGCTGAGGCAGGCCGGGCGCCCCACCCGGCTTACGGGCACCGCATCCCCCTAAAGGAAGAGGAATAAGGCGTGCTGACCAGCAAGATTTTTATTTAAAAATCAATGCATTAAACAGACAAAAAAGCTGTATTGCGGCGGCGATGGCATTTTTGCACCACGAACTCTATGCCAGAAACACCGTCTTACCTTTCAGTTTGAGCCTGCCGTTCAGCAATATTCAGGCCTGCCCCGCACCGTATCGATGGAGTTTCCCAGTGATGAGCAACGCAGCCCACGTCGCACCGAGCTTTCCCGACAGCATTTTCCGCGCCTACGACATCCGTGGCGTCGTCCCGAAAACCCTGACCGCCGAAACCGCCTACTGGATCGGCCGCGCCATTGGTTCACAGAGCCTGGCCCAGGGCGAACCCAACGTTTCAGTGGGCCGCGATGGCCGCCTGTCGGGCCCGGAGTTGGTCGAGCAGCTGATTCAGGGCCTGGCCGACAGCGGCTGCCATGTCAGCGATGTGGGCCTGGTGCCGACGCCTGCGCTGTACTACGCCGCCAACGTACTGGCCGGCAAGTCGGGCGTGATGCTCACCGGCAGCCACAACCCGTCGGACTACAACGGTTTCAAGATCGTGATCGCGGGCGACACCCTGGCCAACGAGCAGATCCAGGCGCTGCACACGCGCCTCAAGACCAATGACCTGACCAGCGGCGAGGGCAGCATCACCCGGGTCGATATTCTCCAGCGCTACTCGGATGAAATCACCCGCGACATCAAACTCGAGCGCCGCCTGAAAGTGGTGGTGGATTGCGGCAACGGCGCGGCCGGCGTGATCGCCCCGCAACTGCTCGCAGCCCTGAACTGCGAAGTAATCCCGTTGTTCTGCGAGGTTGACGGCAACTTCCCCAACCATCACCCGGATCCGGGCAAGCCTGAGAACCTGGTGGACCTGATCGCCAAGGTCGAGGAAGTCGGCGCCGATGTCGGCCTCGCGTTCGACGGCGACGGCGACCGTGTCGGCGTGGTGACCAACACCGGCAATATCGTGTTCCCGGACCGCTTGCTGATGCTGTTCGCGCGCGATGTGGTGGCCCGCAATCCTGGCGCCGAGATCATCTTCGATGTGAAATGCACCCGTCGCCTGACGCCGCTGATCAAGGAATATGGCGGCCGCCCACTGATGTGGAAGACCGGGCACTCGCTGATCAAGAAGAAAATGAAGGAAACCGGTGCCCTGTTGGCCGGAGAAATGAGCGGCCACGTGTTTTTCAAGGAACGCTGGTTCGGTTTTGATGACGGTATTTACAGCGCCGCGCGCCTGCTGGAAATCCTCAGCAAGGAAAAATCCACGGCAGAAGCGCTGTTCCAGACCTTCCCGAATGATATTTCCACGCCGGAAATCAATATCCATGTGACCGAAGAGAGCAAATTCAGCATCATTGATGCACTGCACGATGCGCAATGGGGCGAAGGTGCCAACCTGACCACCATTGATGGTGTGCGAGTCGATTATGCCGAAGGCTGGGGCCTGGTTCGCGCGTCCAACACCACACCGGTGCTGGTCCTGCGTTTCGAGGCGGATACCGAGGCCGAGTTGCAGCGCATCAAGGACGTGTTCCACGCCCAGTTGAAACGTGTTGCCCCTGATCTCCAATTACCGTTCTGATTTTTGCCCGGAGCCCTGAATGACCCTCGAACGCGAAGCCGCTGCCAATACCGCCAAGGTCCTTTCCGAAGCGTTGCCTTACATTCGACGCTATGTCGGCAAGACGCTGGTGATCAAGTACGGCGGCAATGCCATGGAAAGCGAAGAGCTGAAAACCGGCTTTGCCCGCGACATCGTGTTGATGAAAGCCGTCGGGATCAACCCGGTGGTGGTGCACGGTGGCGGCCCGCAAATCGGCGATCTGCTCAAGCGCCTGTCCATTGAGAGTCACTTCATCGACGGCATGCGCGTTACCGATGCGCAGACCATGGACGTCGTGGAAATGGTCCTCGGCGGCCAGGTCAACAAGGACATCGTCAACCTGATCAACCGTCATGGCGGCAGCGCCATTGGCCTGACCGGCAAAGACGCGGAGCTGATCCGGGCGAAGAAACTCACCGTCACCCGCCAGACGCCTGAAATGACCCAGCCGGAAATCATCGACATCGGCCAGGTAGGCGAAGTGATCGGGATCAACACCGATCTGCTGAACCTGTTGGTGAAAGGTGACTTCATCCCGGTCATCGCACCTATCGGCGTGGGCGCCAACGGCGAGTCCTACAATATCAACGCCGACCTGGTGGCCGGCAAGGTCGCCGAAGCGCTGAAAGCCGAAAAGCTGATGCTGCTGACCAATATCGCCGGCCTCATGGACAAGACGGGCCAAGTGCTGACCGGCCTGACCACCCAACAGGTGGACGACCTGATCGCTGACGGCACCATCTACGGCGGCATGTTGCCGAAGATTCGTTGCGCACTGGAAGCAGTACAAGGCGGCGTCGGCAGCTCGCTGATTATCGACGGTCGGGTGCCGAATGCGGTCCTGCTGGAGATTTTCACCGACACCGGCATGGGTACGCTGATCAGCAATCGCAAGCGTCCTTAAGCGCTGGAACAAAAAGCCCCCGTTCAACTTGATTGAACGGGGGCTTTTTGTGTGCGCCGATCTGCAGCAGAGTGGAGATTCCCTGTGGGAGCGGGCTTGCTCGCGATGACGATTTGTCAGTCGGCATCAGTGTTCAATGCACTACCGCTATCGCGAGCAAGCCCGCTCCCACACAAGCCCGTTACCTACATGGGCTGCTGCGTCAGACGCCGAACTGCTCGCGGTACGCCTTGACGGCTGGCAAATGCTGCTTGAGCTGTGGATCGTCTTCCAAAAACTGCAAGACCTGGTTCAACGACACGATGCTCACCACCGGAATCGCGAAATCCCGCTCCACTTCCTGGATTGCCGACAACTCGCCGTTGCCGCGCTCCTGACGGTTCAATGCAATCAGCACGCCCGCGGCCTTGGCGCCGTCCTGGGAGGCGATGATCTGCATCACTTCACGAATGGCTGTGCCCGCGGTGATCACGTCGTCGATGATCAGCACATCGCCCTGCAGCGCAGCTCCGACCAGGCTGCCGCCTTCGCCATGGGCCTTGGCTTCCTTGCGGTTGAAACACCATGGCAGATCTCGCCCGTGGTGTTCGGCCAGCGCCACGGCTGTCGCGGCAGCCAAGGGAATACCTTTGTAGGCCGGACCAAACAGCACATCGAAGGAAATACCACTTTCAACAATGGCGGCGGCGTAGAAACGACCGAGCTGAGCCAGCGCCGAACCCGAGTTGAACAGCCCGGCATTGAAGAAATACGGGCTGGTGCGCCCTGACTTGAGGGTGAACTCACCGAAGCGCAAAACCCCGCGATCGATGGCAAAACGAATGAAATCGCGTTGATACGCTTGCATGAAAAAAGCCTCAGATACCACGGATTTAGCTAATTAGGTGGACGGCGTGTATCATACACGCACGTGATTTTTGGGGCCATTTATGCGGATCATCAGTGTGAACGTTAATGGTATTCAGGCTGCAGTCGAGCGTGGTTTGCTCAGTTGGCTGCAAGCCCAGAATGCCGACGTCATCTGCCTGCAGGACACCCGCGCCTCCGCCTTTGAACTGGACGACCCAGCCTTCCAACTGGATGGCTACTTCCTGTATGCCTGCGATGCCGAAGTCCCTGCCCAAGGTGGCGTGGCTTTGTATTCGCGGTTGCAACCCAAGGCGGTCATCAGCGGCCTCGGCTTCGAGACAGCCGACCGCTACGGGCGCTACCTGCAAGCCGATTTCGACAAGGTCAGCATCGCGACCTTGCTGCTTCCATCAGGGCAGAATGGCGATGAAGACTTGAACCAGAAGTTCAAGCTAATGGACGATTTCGCCCGTTACCTGGATAAACAGCGGCGTAAACGTCGCGAGTACATTTATTGTGGCTCGCTGTATGTGGCGCAACAGAAGCTGGATATCAAGAACTGGCGCGACAGCCAGCAATCACCGGGTTTCCTGGCGCCGGAACGGGCCTGGATGGACGAGATTGTCGGCAATATGGGCTATGTGGACGCCCTGCGCGAAGTCAGCCGTGAAGGCGATCAGTACAGCTGGTGGCCGGATAACGAACAGGCTGAGATGCTCAACCTGGGCTGGCGGTTCGACTACCAGTTGTTGACCCCGGGCCTGCGTCGCTTCGTGCGCAGCGCACGCCTGCCCCGTCAGCCGCGCTTTTCGCAACATGCGCCGCTGATCGTGGACTACGACTGGACCCTGACCATCTGAGGTCAGTCTCCAGGCAGCAAAATCCAGGCACAAAAAAACCGACAGCGATGTCGGTTTTTTTGTGGACGCTGGTTACTTGATCAGCCGCCAGGTCAGGGGATAACGGTAAGCGATCCCCTTGTTGGCCTTGATGCCGGCAATAATCGTCAGCACCAGGGCGGCGATCACCACAACCACCATCAGCAGGAAGCCAATCACCACAAACCCCAGCACAATGCAGACCAGCCAGGCGATGGCCACGGTGATCTGGAAGTTCAGCGCCTCCTTGCCCTGATCATCGATGAGCGGGTCCATGTCCTTCTTTACCTGCCACAGGATCAACGGTCCCAGCAGGCTGCCGAATGGAAACACCAGCCCGAAAAAGGCCGCGAAGTGACAAAGCATGGCCCACTGGCGCACCTCCTTGTCCGGGGCTGGCACGGGAAGCTGATTGTCACTCATGGCCTTTCTCCTCAAGGCTGACGTCAGTCAGCCAGTGCGACGTTCTGCAGTTCGAATATCTCGGTCATGCCTTTCTGCGCCAACGCCAGCATGGCGTTCAACTCGGCCGGCTGGAACGGTGCGCCTTCGGCGGTGCCCTGCACTTCGATGAAACCACCGGTGCTGGTCATCACCACGTTCAAGTCAGTCTCGGCGGCCGAGTCCTCAAGGTAGTCCAGGTCCAGCACCGGTTCGCCCTGGTACATGCCCACCGACACAGCGGCGATCATTTGCTTGAGCGGGTCGCCGCCTTTCAGGCCGCCGCGCTTCTTGATGACTTTCAAGGCGTCGACCAGGGCAACCATGGCGCCGGTAATGGACGCAGTGCGCGTGCCGCCGTCGGCCTGGATCACGTCGCAGTCGACGTACAGGGTAACCTCGCCCAGCTTGGACATGTCCAGCGCCGCGCGCAGGGAACGGCCGATCAGGCGCTGGATTTCCAGGGTGCGACCGCCCTGCTTGCCACGGCTGGCTTCGCGCTGGTTACGTTCGCCGGTGGCCCGGGGCAGCATCCCGTATTCAGCGGTCAACCAACCCTGGCCCTGCCCCTTGAGGAAGCGCGGCACACCATTTTCGACGCTGACGGTGCAGATAACCTTGGTATCGCCAAACTCGACCAGTACCGATCCCTCGGCGTGTTTGGTGTAGTTGCGGGTGATGCGGATCGAGCGGAGCTGATCGGCAGCGCGACCACTTGGACGTTTCATAGGGGATACCTGTACAGAGGACGAAAAACTGCCGAGCATTATAGAGCCGCCAACCGATTCAGGGCACTTCTAATAAATTCGCTTACGAATGGGTGGCCCCAATCGCGCTTGCCAACCTTTGTCACCGCCACTGTTTGGGGCAGCCCGTTCAGTTGCGCTACAATCCTGCGCCTTCGCAGCCTGTCGGCTTAAGGCCCACTGTAAGAGCGAGGGCACCGCGTTCACCCAGAATGCACGCGTCATCGTTCACGTTTTTCGCGAGCAAGGGCTAGACGCCCCCCTCGCTCCTACAGAACAGCATTAGCTTGTCGGCTTCAAATTTACTCATCAGCCCGTTTTTACGGGACTGCATCGCGAGGTACTTCCATGGTGCACAGCATGACCGCCTTCGCCCGCGTCGAAAAAGCCGGCACCCAAGGCACCCTGAGCTGGGAGTTGCGCTCGGTCAACAGCCGCTACCTGGAGCCGCACCTGCGCTTGCCGGAATCTTTTCGCGACCTCGAAGGCGCGGTGCGTGAAGCGCTGCGTGCCGGCATCTCCCGTGGCAAGCTGGAATGCACCCTGCGCTTCACCGAAGAAACCACCGGCAAGCCGCTGCAGGTCGACCGCGAGCGTGCCGCGCAACTGGTCGCCGCCGCCGAAATCATCGCCGGCCTGATCAAGCAGCCGGCCGCGCTGAACCCACTGGAAGTCCTGGCCTGGCCCGGCGTGCTGGTGGCCGATGCCTCCGATCCGCAAGCCCTCAACGCCGAGGCGCTGGCCCTGTTCAATCAAGGCCTCAAGGAACTCAAGGCCGGCCGTGAGCGCGAAGGCGCGGAACTGGCGCGCCTGATCAATGAGCGCCTGAGCGCGATCGAGCAAGACGTGATGACCCTGCGCGAACTGGTGCCACAGATGCTCGCCACCCAGCGCCAGAAAGTCCTCGACCGTTTCACCGACATGCAGGCCGATCTCGATCCCGTGCGCCTGGAGCAGGAAATGGTCCTGCTGGCACAAAAGAGCGACGTCGCCGAAGAACTCGACCGCCTGAGCACCCACATCCTGGAAGTTCGCCGGGTGCTCAAGTCCGGCGGTGCCGCCGGTCGACGCCTCGACTTCCTGATGCAGGAACTCAACCGCGAAGCCAATACACTGGGCTCCAAAGCTTTCGACCCGCGCAGCACCACGGCTGCGGTCAACCTCAAAGTGTTGATCGAGCAGATGCGCGAACAAGTACAGAATATTGAGTAAGGCACCTCCCATGACCCACAGCACTGGCACCCTGTACATCATTTCCGCCCCTTCGGGCGCGGGCAAGAGCAGTCTGGTCAAGGCCCTGACCGACACCAATCAAGAGATCCGCGTCTCGGTCTCCCACACCACCCGGGCCATGCGCCCCGGCGAAGTGAACGGCGTGAACTATCATTTCGTCGAACGCAGCGAGTTCGTGAAGATGATCGAGCACGGTGACTTCCTCGAGCGCGCCGAGGTCTTCGGCAATCTCTATGGCACCTCCCAGAGTCATCTGCAGCAAACCCTGGACGAAGGCCATGACCTGATCCTGGAAATCGATTGGCAGGGTGCCGAACAGGTGCGCCAACTGATGCCGAAGGCCCGTTCGATCTTCATCCTGCCGCCGTCGCTCGAAGCCTTGCACCAGCGCCTGACCAATCGCGGACAGGACAGCGACGAGATCATTGAAGGTCGCATGCGTGAAGCGGTCAGCGAAATGAGCCACTACGTCGACTATGACTACTTGATCATCAACGACGACTTTGCCCATGCCCTGGACGATCTGCAGGCGATTTTTCGCAGCAATCAGTTGCAGCAAAAGCGTCAGCAGCAGCGTTTTGGTAAATTATTGGCCGAACTGCTTGGCTGATTGACTCTTCCCAAAACCGCTGCAAGGGCCTTACATTGGCACCTGTAGCGTGCTTGCGATGGCCTGCGAAAAATCAGCGCTTCCCTAAACGCTGGTGATTTTTTAAACTGTTCAGTCCGCTCGCCCAACCGGGCAGCGCGCATCTTGCATTCGCTCCGAGGAATACCATGGCCCGCGTAACCGTTGAAGACTGCCTAGAACACGTGGATAACCGCTTTGAGCTGGTCATGCTCTCTACCAAGCGTGCCCGTCAATTGGCCACTGGCGGCAAAGAGCCACTGGTGCAGTGGGAAAATGACAAGCCTACCGTTGTGGCCCTGCGCGAAATCGCTGAAGGCCTGATGAGCTACGAGTTCATCGCCAATGCCGAAATCGTTGAAGACGAACCGCTGTTTGCAGCGTTCGAGGATGAGTCCAACGAGGCCGTCTAAGCCTATGCCTGGTCGACGTAGCACGGCGCGGGGTCACAGCCAACGGCAGGAGTTCACACTTTGCCGAGCATAGACGCCCTCGCCGATCGCTTATCGACCTACCTCGGCCCAGACCAGGTCAACCTGGTCCGCCGAGCGTATTTCTACGCCGAGCAAGCCCACGACGGCCAGCGCCGCCGCAGCGGCGAGGCGTACGTCACGCATCCTCTTGCGGTGGCCAATATTCTTGCCGACATGCACATGGACCATCAGAGCCTGATGGCCGCGATGCTGCATGACGTGATCGAAGACACCGGCATTGCCAAAGAGGCGCTCTCTGCGCAATTTGGCGAAACCGTGGCCGATCTGGTCGACGGGGTCAGTAAACTGACCCAGATGAACTTCGAGACCAAGGCCGAGGCCCAGGCGGAAAACTTCCAGAAGATGGCCATGGCCATGGCCCGGGATATCCGGGTGATCCTGGTCAAGCTGGCCGACCGCCTGCACAACATGCGCACGCTGGAAGTGTTGTCCGGCGAAAAACGCCGACGCATTGCCAAGGAAACCCTGGAAATCTACGCGCCCATCGCCAACCGGCTGGGCATGCACGCCATTCGTATCGAATTCGAAGACCTCGGTTTCAAAGCCATGCACCCGATGCGTTCCGCGCGCATCTACCAGGCGGTCAAGCGCGCCCGGGGCAATCGCAAGGAAATCGTCAACAAGATCGAAGAGTCGCTGAGCCATTGCCTGGCAATCGATGAGATTGAAGGTGAAGTCAGCGGCCGCCAGAAACACATCTACGGCATCTACAAGAAGATGCGCGGCAAGCGTCGAGCCTTTAACGAGATCATGGACGTCTACGCGTTCCGGATCATCGTCGACAAGGTCGATACCTGCTACCGCGTGCTGGGCGCTGTACATAATTTGTACAAACCCCTGCCGGGGCGCTTCAAGGATTACATCGCCATTCCCAAGGCCAACGGCTACCAGTCGCTGCACACCACGCTGTTCGGCATGCACGGGGTGCCAATCGAGATCCAGATCCGCACGCGGGAAATGGAAGAGATGGCCAACAACGGCATCGCCGCCCATTGGCTCTACAAATCCTCGGGTGACGAGCAGCCCAAAGGCACCCATGCCCGCGCCCGCCAGTGGGTCAAGGGCGTGCTGGAAATGCAGCAACGTGCCGGTAACTCACTGGAATTCATCGAAAGCGTGAAGATCGACCTGTTCCCGGACGAGGTCTACGTGTTCACGCCCAAAGGCCGGATCATGGAGCTGCCCAAGGGCTCCACGGCGGTCGATTTCGCCTACGCGGTACACACCGACGTCGGCAACAGCTGCATCGCCTGCCGCATCAACCGCCGCCTCGCGCCGCTGTCGGAACCGCTGCAAAGCGGCTCCACGGTGGAAATCGTCAGCGCGCCGGGTGCGCGCCCGAACCCGGCCTGGCTGAACTTCGTGGTGACGGGCAAGGCTCGCACCCACATTCGTCATGCCTTGAAACTGCAACGCCGCTCCGAGTCCATCAGTCTCGGCGAACGCCTGCTGAACAAGGTGCTCAACGGCTTTGACAGCGCCCTCGACAAGATTTCCACCGAACGCGTGCAGGCAATGCTCCACGAGTATCGCCAGGAAACCATCGAGGATTTGCTCGAAGATATCGGCCTGGGCAATCGCATGGCTTATGTGGTGGCCCGCCGGCTACTCGGCGAAGGCGAACAACTGCCAAGCCCCGAAGGCCCGCTGGCCATTCGCGGCACCGAAGGCCTGGTGCTCAGTTATGCCAAGTGCTGCACGCCGATCCCGGGAGACCCGATTGTCGGGCACCTGTCCGCCGGAAAAGGCATGGTGGTGCACCTGGACAACTGCCGCAATATCAGTGAAGTCCGGCATAACCCGGAGAAGTGCATCCAGCTGTCCTGGGCCAAGGACGTCACCGGCGAATTCAACGTCGAGCTGCGGGTGGAGCTGGAACACCAGCGCGGCCTGATCGCGCTGCTGGCCAGCAGCGTCAACGCGGCCGATGGCAATATCGAGAAAATCAGCATGGACGAACGCGACGGTCGCATCAGCGTGGTCCAACTGGTGGTCAGCGTCCACGACCGCGTGCACCTGGCCCGCGTGATCAAGAAACTGCGCGCCCTGACCGGCGTTATCCGCATCACGCGCATGCGTGCATGACGCCCCCCTACAGCCCAGACACTACAAGGAGTCATTCATGACCAAGACTGTTATCACCAGCGACAAGGCACCTGCTGCCATCGGCACCTACTCCCAGGCGATCAAGGCGGGCAACACCGTCTACATGTCCGGCCAGATCCCGCTGGACCCAAAGACCATGGAGCTGGTTGAAGGCTTCGAAGCGCAAACCGTCCAGGTCTTTGAAAACCTCAAGTCGGTGGCCGAAGCCGCTGGCGGTTCGTTCAAGGACATCGTCAAGCTGAACATTTTCCTCACCGACCTGAGCCACTTCGCCAAGGTCAACGAGATCATGAGCAAATACTTCGAACAGCCTTACCCAGCCCGCGCCGCCATTGGCGTTGCTGCCCTGCCAAAGGGCGCGCAGGTCGAGATGGATGCCATTCTGGTCATCGAGTAATACCTGCGGCGCAATCCCTGGAGGTTGCGCCGACTTCGTTTTAAAAGGATTTCGTCATGCGCAAAGCGCTCGTTGCTTCCTCGCTGCTCGCGCTGCTACTCAGCGGCTGCGCCAGCAATCCTGCCGACCGTGACGTCAGCGGCACCTGGATCAATCAGGTGGCCATTGACGCCGCATCCCAGGGCGGCCCTTTGCGTGAAGCGTTGCAAGCCTACGGCCCGAACCTCGAATGGGAGGTCAACACCAAGGCCAGCCAGGCACGCTACTTCAACGGCTTTGAGCGCCCCGAAGGTAAGCTGCTGGGGGAAAAGTCCGGCACCTGGAGCGTTGACTTCTATGGCAGCTCGACCACTGAGCTCAAGCGCGATGGCCGACAATTGCTGCAAGCGGCCAATGACAATGAGCCCGAGCAACTGTTTGATCGCCCCAGCGAGCCAGCCCCGGAAGGCGCGCCACTCGGCGCCAGCTTCGAGCGAGCGCTGTACGCCTCCTATATGGGTGGCAACTGGACAATCAGCAGCGGCAATGGCGCCGGCGCCACCGTGCAATTCCGGGCCAATGGCCAGGTAAGCGGCCTGCCAGGCGTAGATCAATACTCGCTGTGCCTCGCTGGCGACTGCGCGTCGATGAGCGGCGGTTACGACAGCATCTGGCTGCAGCAAGGCGGCCAGGGCAATCCGTGGATTTTTGCGCGCAGCGGCAAGCAATTGGAGATCTTCCAGGCGATCAATACGTCCCAGGCAGACGAAGTGCCTTCGTTTACCCCGGGGCCGCGCCAATGGTTGCTGGAAAAACAGTAAACCCCTTGCAGGAGCCGGCTTTGCGGCTCCTGCCTGGCAAGGCTCAGCCTTTCAGAATGGCGGCGTAACCTTCGCGGTAACTCGGGTACGTTGGCGCCCAGCCCAGCGCCCTGGCTCGGGCGTTGCTGCATTGCTTGCTGCCCGCGCGCCGCATACTGGCGTCTTCCGACCACTCGGTAACACCCAGATATTCACGCAACCAGCCCACGACGTCCGCCAGCGGCGCTGGTGCATCGTCGACACCGATATAGACCTTGTCCAGCACACCGCCCTGCTCCACATGCCGCAGCAAAAAGGCCAACAGGCCCGCCGCGTCATCCGCGTGGATGCGGTTCCCATACAGAGGCGGATCGGTTGCCACACGGTAACCTCGGCGCACCTGAGTCAGCAGCCACTCGCGGCCCGGACCGTAGATCCCGGTCAAACGCACGATGCTCGCAGCTATGCCACTGTTGAGCGCCACCTGCTCGGCCTCCAGCATCACCTGCCCGGAATAACCCTGCGCCTGAGTCTCGGAAGACTCGTCGACCCATTCGCCGTTCTGCTGCCCGTACACGCTGCTGCTGGATACGAATAAAAGCTGCTTGGGCGCCTGGCCATAATCCTGCAGCCACTCGAGCACATGCTGCAAACCTTCGACATAGGCCTTTCGATAGCCTGCCTCGTCATGGTCGGTCGCCGCCGCGCAGTACACCAGGTAATCCACACCGCCCACCGGCCAGGTTTCAGGACACTCTTTGTCGAACAAATCGCCGGCAATACCGATCACCCCTTCCGGCAGGCGCGAGATACTTCGTCGCAGGCCATAAACCTCCCAGTTCCAAGCCAGCAACTGCGTCGCCAGACGGCTACCCACATCGCCGCAACCGGCAATCACAACAGAAGGCGCAGACATCACAAAACTCCGTTCTCAAAGGTCTAGATTAGCCTTCGCAAGTGACCAGCGGCCAGAAAAAGCACAAATAAAGTTACTGTATTACTTTTGTTAACAAGAATTACTTGCAATAATGACCGCCCATTTGTCCTCGACCCTCAGGGTCTGGAAGGACGATCACTCATTTTTTCTCTCAGGTCCGGCCAGCATGACACGCAATAAACTTCCCGCTTCGCCAACCAAGCTTCACAGCCCATCCCGCGCCTGGCGCGCGATTGCTGCGCTGCTGTTCAGCGTTCTGCTGGCACCGACCGCCGCGTTCGCCGATGCCACGGCTCCGGCCACACAGCCTGCCGCGGCCACGCCAGCAGCGGCGCCAGCACCCGCACCTGCACCAGAGCAAAACGCAGCAACACCTGATGCACCGGCTGCAGCGCCTGTCGCCAGCGATCCGGCCGCCGCCGAAGGCCTGGCCCCGGCTGACGAGTCCGGCGTCGTGCTGGAAGAGGACAACACCTTGGGCATGGCCCACGACCTGTCGCCCTGGGGCATGTACCAGAACGCTGACATCATCGTGAAGATCGTGATGATCGGCCTGGCCATCGCCTCGATCATCACCTGGACCATCTGGATCGCCAAAGGCTTCGAACTGCTGGGTGCCAAACGTCGCCTGCGCTCCGAAATCGCCAACCTGAAAAAAGCCACCACCCTGAAAGAAGCCAGCGAAAGCGCGGCGATCAAGGGCACGCTGGCGCACCTGCTGGTTCACGATGCGCTGGAAGAAATGCGCCTGTCGGCCAACAGTCGCGAGAAAGAAGGCATCAAGGAGCGGGTCAGCTTCCGCCTTGAGCGCCTGGTTGCAGCCTGTGGCCGCAACATGAGCAGCGGCACCGGCGTACTGGCAACCATCGGTTCCACCGCGCCGTTCGTCGGCCTGTTCGGTACCGTATGGGGCATCATGAACAGCTTTATCGGCATCGCCAAGACCCAGACCACCAACCTCGCCGTCGTGGCTCCGGGTATCGCCGAAGCTTTGCTGGCAACCGCGCTGGGCCTGGTGGCCGCGATTCCCGCGGTGGTCATCTACAACGTCTTCGCCCGCTCCATCGCCGGCTACAAGGCCCAGGTGTCGGACGCTTCGGCTGAAGTCTTGTTGCTGGTCAGCCGTGACCTCGATCACCAGCCTACCGAGCGCAGCTCGCAACCGCACATGGTGAAAGTGGGGTAATCGGCCATGGGCCTGCATTTGAATCAAGGCGACGACGAACTCGTCGAAAACCACGAAATCAACGTCACACCGTTCATCGACGTGATGCTGGTGCTGCTGATCATTTTCATGGTGGCGGCCCCCTTGGCGACGGTCGACATCAAGGTCGACCTCCCGGCTTCCAGCGCGAAACCCGCGCCACGCCCGGAGAAACCGGTGTTTCTCAGCGTCAAGGCCGATCAACGCCTGTTCCTGGGCGAAGAAGAAGTCAAATCCGCAACCCTCGGAGCGGTGCTCGACGCCAAGACCCAGGGCAAGAAAGACACGACGATTTTCTTCCAGGCCGACAAAGGCGTGGACTACGGCGACCTGATGAGCGTGATGGATGCCCTGCGGGCAGCCGGCTACCTCAAGGTAGGCCTGGTCGGACTTGAGACGGCAGCCAAGAAATGATCACGACGCGCCACAAACTGACGCGATATGGCAGCAGCCTCGCCGTCGTGCTGGGCGTTCACGCCGTCGCGATTATCATCGCGCTCCAGTGGTCGGCGCCCCAGGTGGTCCAGCTGCCACCGGCCGCCATGGTCATCGACCTGGCGCCGATGCCGGCCCCGCCACCTCCGGCTCCGCCGAAGGTGGTGACGCCACCGCAACCGCCCGAGCCGGTCGAAGAACTGCCATTGCCGAAACTGGCCGAAGCGCCAAAGCCGACCATTGCAGCGCCCAAACCGGTCAAGCCCAAGCCCAAGCCAAAACCGCAGCCGCCAAAACCTGAGAAAAAGCCTGAGCCGCCCAAGGAAAAACCTTCCGAAGAGCCGCCCAGCGAATCCCCTCAGAATAACGCGCCCGCGGAAAAATCGGCGCAGCCAGCCCCCGGCCCTTCGCCTGCGCAAATCGCCGCCAAGGCCACTTGGCAAAGCACCTTGCTCAGCCACCTGGCGAAGTACAAAAAGTACCCGCCAGGCGCTCAATCCCGTGGCAAGGAAGGCTTGAATCGCTTGCGGTTCGTGGTGGATGCCGAAGGCAAGGTACTCTCCTACGAACTGACGGGCCGTTCCGGCAACGCCGACCTCGACCGCGCCACGCTGGACATGATTCGTCGTGCCCAGCCGCTGCCCAAGCCACCGGCCCACATGTTGACGAATGGCAGCATCGAAATCACTGCCCCGTTTGTCTACAACATCGAGAAACGTCGCCGCTAGCGGCTGAATGTGGGGGCGAGCGGGCTCGCTCCCACATTTGATCAAGATCGACCCTGGCACCGGGTCAATCCCTGCCAAAGTTCTGATAACGTGCGTCTATCGATTGCAGCCGGTATGCTTGGCCGCAACCTCATGGACGCCCGCTATGACTCTTACAGAATTACGCTACATCGTGACCCTCGCCCAAGAGCAACACTTCGGCCATGCGGCTGAACGTTGCCATGTCAGCCAGCCGACCCTGTCGGTGGGCGTGAAGAAGCTTGAAGACGAACTCGGTGTGCTGATTTTCGAGCGCAGCAAAAGCGCCGTGCGCCTTACGCCGGTAGGCGAAGGCATTGTTGCCCAGGCCCAGAAGGTACTGGAACAGGCGCAAAGCATCCGCGAGCTGGCCCAGGCCGGCAAGAACCAGCTGACCGCACCGCTGAAGGTCGGTGCCATTTACACCGTCGGTCCGTACCTGTTCCCGCACCTGATTCCGCAACTGCACCGCGTCGCGCCGCAGATGCCGCTGTATATCGAAGAGAATTTCACCCACGTGCTGCGCGACAAACTGCGCAACGGCGAGCTGGACGCGATCATCATCGCGCTGCCCTTCAACGAAGCGGACGTGCTGACCTTGCCGCTCTACGACGAGCCGTTCTACGTACTGATGCCCGCGTCCCATCCGTGGACCAAAAAAGACACCATCGACGCCGGCCTGCTCAACGACAAGAGCCTGCTGCTGCTCGGTGAAGGCCACTGCTTCCGCGACCAGGTGCTGGAAGCCTGCCCGACCCTGACCAAGGGTAACGACGGTGCCAAGCACACCACGGTGGAATCCAGCTCCCTGGAAACCATTCGCCATATGGTCGCCTCGGGCCTGGGTATTTCGATCCTGCCGCTCTCGGCCGTGGACAGCCATCACTACGCCGCCGGCGTGATTGAAGTACGGCCACTGACGCCACCGGTACCGTTTCGCACCGTGGCGATTGCCTGGCGCGCGAGCTTCCCACGGCCAAAAGCCATCGAAATCCTCGCCGACTCGATCCGCCTGTGCTCGGTGGCCAAGCCGCCCGCCGCGAGCTAAGTTGCCGTCATGAGCGAGTTGTCGCAGGTGTCGGTGACGGCACTCAAGGGTGTCGGCGAAGCCATGGCCGAGAAGCTGGCCAAGGTTGGCCTGGAGAATCTCCAGGACGTGCTGTTTCATCTGCCCTTGCGTTATCAGGATCGCACTCGCGTGGTGCCCATCGGCCATCTGCGCCCTGGGCAGGACGCGGTGATCGAAGGCACCGTCAGCGGCGCCGACGTGGTGATGGGCAAGCGCCGCAGCCTGGTGGTACGTCTGCAAGACAGCACCGGCGGCCTGAGCCTGCGCTTCTACCATTTCAGCAACGCGCAAAAAGAAGGCCTCAAGCGCGGCACCCGCGTACGTTGCTACGGCGAAGCTCGACCTGGCGCTTCGGGACTGGAAATCTACCACCCGGAATACCGTGCCATTACCGGCGACGAACCACCACCGGTTGATACCACACTCACCCCCATCTACCCGCTGACCGAAGGCCTGACCCAACAGCGCCTGCGCCAGTTGTGCCAGCAGACCCTGACGCTGCTGGGCCCGAAAAGCCTGCCTGACTGGCTGCCTCAAGAGCTGGCCCGCGACTACCAACTGGCACCGCTGGATGATGCGATTCGCTACCTGCATCATCCGCCAGCCGATGCCGACGTCGACGAATTGGCCCTTGGTCATCACTGGGCCCAGCATCGCCTGGCGTTCGAAGAACTGCTGACCCATCAACTGTCGCAACAGCGCCTGCGCGAAAGCATGCGCTCGCTGCGCGCCCCGGCGATGCCCAAGGCCACTCGCCTGCCTGCGCAGTACCTGGCGAACCTGGGCTTCGCGCCAACCGGCGCCCAGCAACGGGTCGGTAACGAAATCGCCTACGACCTCAGTCAGCAAGAGCCTATGCTGCGCCTGATCCAGGGCGACGTGGGCGCCGGTAAAACCGTGGTTGCCGCCCTCGCCGCGCTGCAGGCCCTGGAAGCTGGCTATCAAGTGGCGCTGATGGCGCCCACCGAGATCCTCGCCGAACAACATTTCATCACCTTCAAGCGCTGGCTCGAACCGCTGGGCCTGGAAGTGGCATGGCTGGCCGGCAAGCTCAAAGGCAAGAATCGGCTGGCGGCCCTGGAGCAGATCGCGGCTGGCGCGCCGATGGTGGTCGGCACTCATGCGCTGTTCCAGGACGAAGTGCAGTTCAAGAACCTGGCATTGGTGATCATCGACGAACAGCACCGCTTCGGCGTGCAACAACGCCTGGCCTTGCGCCAGAAAGGCGTGGGTGGCCGCATGAGCCCGCACCAGTTGATCATGACCGCCACGCCGATCCCGCGCACCCTGGCCATGAGCGCCTACGCCGATCTCGACACCTCGATCCTCGACGAACTGCCGCCCGGCCGGACCCCGGTCAACACCGTGCTGGTCACTGATACCCGCCGCGTCGAAGTCATCGAGCGGGTGCGCGGCGCCTGTGCCGAAGGACGTCAGGCCTATTGGGTGTGTACGCTGATCGAAGAGTCGGAAGAACTCACCTGCCAGGCCGCTGAAACCACTTACGAAGACCTCACCGCCGCGCTGGGCGAGCTCAAGGTCGGGCTGATCCACGGCCGTATGAAACCGGCGGAAAAAGCCGCGGTAATGGCCGAGTTCAAGGCCGGCAACCTGCAACTGCTGGTGGCCACCACAGTGATCGAAGTCGGCGTCGACGTGCCCAACGCCAGCCTGATGATCATCGAGAACCCCGAACGGCTTGGTCTGGCGCAGTTGCACCAGTTGCGCGGCCGCGTCGGCCGGGGCAGCGCCGCGAGTCACTGTGTGCTGCTCTACCACCCGCCGCTGTCGCAGATTGGGCGCCAGCGCCTGGGGATCATGCGCGAAACCAACGACGGCTTCGTGATCGCTGAAAAAGACCTGGAGCTGCGTGGTCCCGGCGAGATGCTCGGCACCCGCCAGACCGGGCTGCTGCAATTCAAGGTCGCTGACCTGATGCGCGATGCCGATTTGCTACCTGCGGTGCGCGACGCGGCCCAGGCATTGCTGGAGCGCTGGCCACAACACGTCAGCCCGTTGCTGGATCGCTGGTTGCGGCACGGCCAGCAATACGGTCAAGTGTGACGGCGTGCTCACTTAGTCGACCCCCACTCGGACCAAGGTGGTTATACTCCTACGAAATGTAGGAAATTGGATCCGGCCATGTCAGAAGTTGCCCATGCCACAGTTCCGCCGACCGCTCCCATGGTCATTCGCGATCTGCTCACAAAACTCGCCATCAGCTACACGGAAGTGGTCGAACACGCTGGCCTGAATCCGGCGCGAAAAGTTCAAGCCGTACTGCTCGATGATGCCGTGGGCGCGCTTATGGTGCTGTTTCCCCATGACCAGTTGCTGGACCTCAATCGCCTCACCGAACTGACCGGACGCAAGCTGACTGCCGTCTCCCCGGATCGCCTGGAGCGCATGCTCGGCAAACACAACCTCAGCCAGTTGCCCGGCATACCACCGCTGACCAGTTCGCCGTGCCTTTACGAAGAAAGTCTGCTGCGCGAACCCACCTTGCTGGTTCACTCGGGCGAGGCCTCGGTGCTGCTGGAAGTCTCCAGTGACGACTTCAAGCGCCTGTTGAGCAAAGCCAGCGCCGCCAACTTTGGCGAGCCCCTGAGCAATATCCAGCCCAATTTTGACCGCCCGAATGACGACCGCGACGAAATCACCCAGGCGGTGCAGGCGTTTACCGTGCGGCGCATCCAGCAACGCCTGGAAGCTACGATTGAAATCCCGCCGCTGGCCGACACCGCGCAGAAGATCATCAAGCTCCGAGTCGATCCCAACGCCACCATCGACGACATCACCGGCGTGGTGGAAACGGACCCGGCTCTGGCCGCGCAAGTGGTGAGTTGGGCGGCCTCGCCGTACTACGCCTCACCGGGAAAGATCCGTTCGGTCGAGGATGCAATTGTGCGGGTGCTGGGCTTTGATCTGGTGATCAACCTGGCCTTGGGACTGGCGCTGGGCAAAACCTTGAGTTTGCCCAAAGACCACCCGCAACAGGCCACGCCGTACTGGCACCAATCCATCTACACCGCAGCGGTGATCGAAGGCCTGACCCGTGCCATGCCACGCGCCCAGCGTCCGGAAGCGGGCCTGACTTACCTCGCCGGCCTGTTGCACAACTTCGGCTACCTGTTGCTGGCGCACGTGTTCCCGCCACACTTCTCGCTGATCTGTCGGCACCTGGAGGTCAACCCGCACCTGTGCCACAGCTATGTCGAGCAACATTTGCTAGGGATCAATCGCGAGCAGATCGGCGCCTGGCTGATGCGTTACTGGGACATGCCCGACGAACTGTCCACCGCCCTGCGCTTCCAGCATGATCCTGCCTACGACGGTCAATACGCGGAGTATCCAAACCTGGTGTGCCTGGCTGTGCGCCTGCTGCGCAGCCGTGGCATCGGCTCCGGCCCTGACGCCCAGATCCCCGACGAACTGCTGGAACGTCTGGGCCTGAGTCGAGACAAGGCCGAAGATGTGGTGAGCAAGGTACTCGATGCCGAAGTGTTGCTGCGCGAACTGGCGTCGCAGTTCCACTGAGGCTGGGCTCCAAGGCTGTGGCCTGGAGGTTGGCAGGTATTGGTTTCGGCCTTACGCCCACCCCTCAAGCCTTGGATTTTTTCTTCGGCTTCAGGTATTTGGTCAAATCCTGGAACCAGATCACCAGCGCCGGATTGCCCTTGATCTGGATCGATTTGTCCTGAATCCCCGTCATGAACGCCAACTGCTTGTTCTTCGCCTGCATCGTGGCGAAGCCGTAGGCGGCGTCTTTAAAGGCGATGGCAAACGCAGGCTGCGGGTGAACACCCGAGCGGCTGGTGATGCGTTGATCCTTGACGATGAAGTGACGGGCAACCTTGCCGTCGAGGGTCTGCAGCTGAAAAGCCAAGTCCTTGTCACCCAACTGTTGCTGGAAGGCGGGGTTGGAGCGGCTGGCTTTGCCCATCATCAGGCCCAGCACCCACAAAAGAAGACGAAATTTCATGCACACGGCCTCGATGTAATTATTAAGTGGCCGCAGCAGTTTAACGATTTGCAGGCAGAACACCACCGATCTTGCGCATTAGCAGAAGATCGGCTGGTGTTTACCGCTTATAGCAACAACTTGCCTTAAACGTTAGGGCAAGGAACGGGCGCCCAATCGGCCAGGTTCGGATCGCGGCAAGTGCCTTCGATCTGACTTTTACCGGCGCTGGCCACCTGATTGCTTTCAGCCTGCTTGGCCTTGGCGGTCTGAATGGTTTTTTCGGTGCTCACGGCTTCTTTCGGCACCGTTGGCAGCACTTGCTTCTTCGCGGCCTTGACCGGCTTTTTGCCTTTTGTCGCGGGTGCCGTCTCGGCCTTGGCCACGGTGACCACATCGTTACGCTGTACACCCACCTGCTGCAGGTCTTTCTCGTAAGCCTGGGTGTAGTTGTTCAGGTCTTCGCTGGCCTTGCCGTTCACCGCCACGATCAAGTCGTTGGATTCTTTCAGGCCGGAAACGATTTCCGCCAGGCGCTTGCGGCCTTCGGTTTCGTTGACGGTCTTGGCTTTGCGATCGGCCACCAGCTTGGTGAACGCGCTCTTATAGCACTGCTGGGACGCCTTGGCGTATGCGGTGCTGCGATCGATATCGGAAGCGCTTTTGTTGAAGTCGGCAGCGTAGGAAGCGATGCGTTGGTTGTCATCGCTGATCTGTTTCTGACGCTCGGTGTAGTAACCCGCCGCGCCACCCGCCAGGGCACCGCCCGCCGCGCCGATGGCGGCATTGCGACCACGCTTGTCGGAGTCACCGGTCAGGGCGCCCAACAGCGCGCCACCGGCCGCACCAATGGCCGCGCCCGTCACCACCGACTTGGTCATGTCAGAATCAGTGGCACGCAGGTGCTGCACCGGCTCGTAGCAGTTAGGGTAATACTCGACCTTGGTGCTTGACGCGACCTTGGAGGCCGGCGAGGTGGCGCAGCCCGTCAATACGGTGCTGAAGCCCGCCGCGATCAGCAGCAAGTAACGCTTGGAAACCGGTGTAGACGTCTTAGGGGAAAAAAGCATAGTTGTGTTCTCTTTTAAGTTTGACCAGCCCAGCACGGCACACCACCGCCTGAGTCCCTTCCAAGCTCGCCAGCCTGCGTGCGATCAAGACCGCTGAGCGCTCGCTGCGAGCAATTCCTTCAAGATCGTTGCCGGGTCGGCCCGCTGTTGCTTGCGGTAGTTGCCGACATGGCGAACGAATAACGTCGCGCGCGTCACCAGGCTCTTGCCCAGTATCGGCTTGCGATCCAACTCTTCCTTGATTCGTTGAAACTGCGCCTGAATCACCGCATCGGTATAACGCGTGCCCGTGGCCAGGTTGTCGATGTAAATGCCGACCGCGCCATCCAGGGCGCTGCGACCATTGGCGATGGCCGTGGCAAACAGTTGCGCGCTGGCCTCGTCCTTGGCCGCCAGGGAGCGCTCGCGACTCTTCTGCAGATTGATCAGGCGGATGTTGTAGTTGCTGATGGTTTCGGCCACCAACGCTGCGGACTGGATCAAGTTGCCAGCCGCTTCCTCGCGTTGTCGGGCAATCAGCGAAACGTTGCGCTTGAGTTCCTCGTTGACCAGCCCGAGTTCGGCTTGCAGGCGTGGGTCGACGCTGGCGGCGATGATGCTGTCCAGCCGCTTGGTCGGGTCCTGCGCATCGTCGATGGCATCGGTCAGTCCGGCGAGTCGGCCTTCCTTTTGCCATTGGGCAAACAGCTCGTTGTAACGCGAACGCGGCGCCGACAATGCCCCAATCGCCACCCGGAAGCCGGTGGTTTCGTTGCTTTGTTCAGTGCCGTCAGCGCCGAACAGCGGGTATTCGCGGCGCATCCCAGTGAACAGCGTGCCCTCGCCTTCCAGGTAATTCCCGCCCTTGACCACAAAACCGCCGTAAGTGCCCTGACGGCGACCCGCATGGACCAACTGGAACGATTCCTGGACCATTTCGGCGGCGTTGCCAATCACGTCGAACAGGCCAATCGGATTCGGCAATCGGGTGCCGATGGGCAGCAGGCGTGCGGCCTGTCCGGTGCCTCCGGCCACCTGGTTGAACACCGCCCAATCCGCCAGCGGGCCGTCGCTTTCGCTGCCTTCGATACGCCGCGGGAACAGCCGACCTTCCAAGTCCTGACGACTGACCGCATGGCCACCGCGAGCGGCGAACTCCCATTCCACTTCGGTCGGCAGCCGCACAAAACCCACACCACCGTCTTCTGCCGACGTACCACGGCCGCTGACCGGCAGCAGGTCACGGTGGTATTTCATCAACCAGGCGCTGTACACCGCCGAAAAGCGCTCGGCTTCGAAACGCGACAACTTGACCTTGGGCAGGCGCCCGGCCATGCCGGCGGGTACATCGCAGGCCGGTGCCGGTTCGCCGCTGGCCAAGGACTGGGCCTGGGACATGACCTGAGCATATTGACGAGCGGTGACTTCGTACTTGCCGATGAAGTAGAACATCGGCTTGAGCGGTTTCTTCGCGTCGGTCTCGGGCATCAGCGGCGTGATGACCTTGTTCCACTCCTTGGGCAGGTCCTTGAGGGTGAACTGGCCGTTGATATAGTCCCGGCGATAGCCGGAAATAAACGACTGCTTATAACCCGCCTCGCCTTCACTGAAGGGATAGCCGAGACTGATCTCGCGATCGTCAAGGGTGCCTTGGGCCAGGATATAGACGTAACGAAAGACCATGCTGCCTTCGCACGGCAATGGCAGGCTGACGTCACCGGCCAACGGCTTGGGGTTGTCCAGTGTGTTCTGGCCCCCTGATGAAGAGGCCTCGTCGGAACAGGCCACGGTGGCCAAGCTCAGCACCACGGCGGCGCCCAGTAATTTATACATCTCTGATTCCTTCAGAAGCCTGGATTCGCGCTACACGCCAACCACCACACGCTGCCGCCACGGCACTGACGCCGAGGACAGCCACCAGGGCCAGAGCGTAGTGTCGCGCTAACAGATGACTGGCGTACTCGCCCGGCACCTGCACGAATAATTGGTTCAAGCCCGTCTGAGCGAACGCATACAACAGGGCACTGAGTACTGCAGCAAAACCGGCGCTGTAGAGCGCCTGCAACACCACAAACAACAAGAGCGCGCCGGTCGAGAAACCCAGCAGGCGCAACACCGACAATTCCCGACGCTTGCGTGCAACCGCCGCCAACGCACCGGCAAAAATCGCCGCAAACGCACCGGCCAACGCCAGCCCGGCGATCACCCAGAACACGATCGACAGATTGCGACTCAGTGACTGCACCTGAGCGATGGCCTGGGCCTGGGTCGAAACCAGCAGGTTCTGCCCGGCAAAATACACCCGCAGCGGCTCCACATCCGCCAGGCTGCGGGCATACAAGCGAAACGCCGGGTACACCCGTTGCTCGTGCACGCCCTCGACGTCGCCTGCCCAAGCCAACGCCGGGACAGCGCGACCGTCGCGGTAATCCTCTGCCGCTTCCAGTAACTCCAGCGAGGCGAACAAAGCGTCGCGGGCGAAAGCTTCCAGCGGCAACACACCCAACACCTGGAGCGGCGTGCGCTGGGCCTCGACGCGTCCCGCCACCTGGCGCGTAAAACTGGCGTCCAGCCAATCCCCGGCTTTGGCGCCCAGCTTCTCCGCAGCGGTGTGGCTCAGCAGCATTTGATCCAGGCCGCGCGGCAGAGGCATGCCGCTCAACAGCGGGTCACGTTCGGCGGTCGGCAGCATTTCCAGGGTCTGCGCGCCCAACTGCGCCGTCGCCGCAATCTGTCGCGTGCGCGGCACCGCGAAGGCCACATCCGCGCGCCGACCCAGTTGCTCGATAAACGCGCCACTGAATCGACCACCTCCCAACGGAATAATTTCCCGCGTCGCGGGGTCATTTTCCAAGCGCTCGGTCAAACTGCTGACCAGTCCGAATTTCAGGCCGAATAACACCAGCAACGGTGCGATCACCGCCACCAGGGCCAACACCGAACACGCCGACAGCCAGGCATCGTTGCGATAGTCTTGCCAGGCCAGGGAAGCCACCAAGGCGCCGCGCATCAGCAGGCCTCCCCAAGGGTCGCGGTGACGCCACCATCGGCATCACGCCGACAACTGATACGCCGGACCTGCAAACCACTGGCGCGGGCGAGCGGTTCATCATGGGTCGCGATCACGCAGCACGCGCCCGCCTCCAGGGTACGCGCCAACAGCGCCTGCATCACCCGCTCGGCGTTCAAAGGGTCAAGTGCCGCGGTGGGCTCGTCGGCCAGCACCAGTTGCGGGCCATGGGCCAATGCCCGGGCGCAGCTCACTCGCTGGCGCTGCCCCACGGATAAAGCGGTCGGTGGTTTTCCGAGTTGATCGCTGATTTCCAACTGCTCGGCCAGGCGCATGACGCTGCCGTCATCCCGCATCCCCAAAAGTTGGCGGGACAGCGCGATGTTGCCGCGCACATCCAGAAAACCCAGCAAACCGCCGGTCTGCGGCACATACCCCAGATACCGGCTGCGCAGCTCGGCCAGGGTACTTTGCCGGCCGCCACGCCAGAGCCCGGCAATGTCGACACGGTTGAGCTCGAATTGATCGACTTGATCCGGCGCCAGTACCAGCGCCAGCATATCCAGCAAGGTGCTTTTACCGCTGCCACTCGCGCCGACAATCGCCAGCTGCTCGCCGGCCCGCAGTTGCAGCGACGCAATGACCAGGCTATAGCGTTGGCTGCCGACGCCCCGGCTTTTGTGCACCGCGCTCAGGCTCAACATTACGGCAGCGTCGACAACGGCACGCGGTACAACGCATCGCCCGGTTCGGCATCACCGAAACGAACCCAGTTGGCCAGGTCGTTATGGAAGGTTTCATAGAGGCGGATTTTCGAATCCAGCTCGTCGATAAAGTCCTCTTGTTCGGCCACGCTCAACGACAACCACAGGTCCTGGGTCATGCTCAGCGATTTGCTGCGGTACGGCAGGCCTTCCAGGTATTCACCGAGAATACCGCCATCGGCCAGGTTGCCGCCCTTGCGCAAGGCTTGGGGATCGCGGCTCATGTAAGCCGAGGCGCTGGCGATTTCCTGGAAGAAATCGCGCGGCGAGGTCTGGGTCTTGCGCGCCGCATCGACAATCAGTTTCAGCGATTGCTGCAAGTCGTTGAGTTGCAATTTGGTCAACATCACGCATACCTGGAACGCCGGCAACGCCGGGTTGGTCAGGTCGCGGTCAGCGGTCCAGGCACTGACCAGTTGCGGCGCCTGGCTGGCGGTTTTGCGCCCGAGGAAATCCATGTGCATGGCGTAGCCAACTGCCGCGGACTTGTCCGTCAGGCTCGGCGCGGCATTGAGCAACGGCACCGGCTGCGCAGTGTTGCTGCGCACTTGATGCACCAGATTGGCGAATACACTGCCGATTTCATCGACCTGCTGCCCCAGCTTGCGGACATCACCGCCCGGCACCGGTGCATACAGATCGCCAATCTGCGGGTTGGCATCGGCGGTCAGCGTGCGGTACTGGGCTTCGGCGCCACCGTGGGTTTTCTGCCCGGCAGGGGTGCGCAGGTGCAGTGCGTAGATCTTGATCTGCTTGCCCAGAGCCGCCTGGCGCACTTCGGCTTCATTCATCTGGGTGGCGGCGAACGGGTCGTTCTTGCGCAGGGCGCCCGCATCGGTCACCAGCAGGATCAGGCGCCCGCCATAACCGGACCAGTCCATGCCCTCCACCGCCTGCATCACCCCGGCAAATGCGTCCTCATTGAATGAGTGACTGGAAACGCTGGACGCCTTGACCTGCCGTGCCATGTCGAGAAAACGCTGCGGGTCGCGGCCCTGATCAAGCGTGATCAGGGTCTTGGCCACGTATTCCAGGCCGGGGGTTTTCTTCACGCTGCTGCGAAAACCGACCATGCCAAAGCTCACGCTGTCCAACTCGCCACGCTCGGCGATACGGGTTTGCAACGCGTGCACCACGTCGCGTACTTGATCGATATAGGGCTGCATCGACACGGTGGTGTCCACCACCAACACCACCGCGGTGCGGAATGCATCGGCGTTGGCGCTGATCACCGGCGTGGCGGGCCTGGCCTGGGTCGACGCTGCACTGCCAGGATCGATGGACGCGATGTTGAGCAACTGCACCGGCTGACCGTTTTCGTCGAAGCTTTCCCTGGAATCGAAGATCGGCAGCAAGTAAAACTGGTTCTGCGGGACGGCGCTGGCAGCAGGTTCCAGTGCCAGCACCTGCTGATTGTCCTCGGGATTTTGCTGCGCCTTGAGCAGCAGGTTTTTCGCCCCGGCGGGATCGGCCAGCAACTTTTCCACTGCAGCCGGTTGGCGCAGGAACATCACGGGCGCCCGGCCCGAACGCTCGGTGAATTTGAGCACCAGGCTTTGTTTCCAGTCGCTGACTTGCACGGCCGGCAACCAGCCGTCACTGCGCCCATCAGTGGCGGCGCCAATGCGCAGCCAAGGACTGCCATCGATGTCCTTGCGTTGGTAGACATACAGCACCGAGAATGCCGGCAAGGCCTTGCCCGGTGCACCGCCGGCCTCGCTGGAGAGTTTCGCGCCGGGCTTGCTCAGTACCCGCTGGAACAGGGTTTTTTTGCCGTCCATCAGCAACGGGCGTTGCCCGCCGTCGACGTCAGCCACTGGGGCGCTGAGCGCGGGTGGCGCAGCTGGCGCCACATCCGGAGTGACTGCCGCTGGCGGCGGCGCGACGGGCGCGTCGTCGCTCAGCCACCAGTAACTGCCACCGCCGATAGCCAGCGCGACGGCTACCGCCACAGCGGCCAGCGCCAGCACCGGTCCACGGCGCTGTTCGGAAACAGTGCGATGTTGCGTCGGCGTCACCACCGGCTGGCGCACCGCCTGTGGTTGCGGCTGCGGAGCGTGGGTCGGGATCTCGATGGAAACCGGTGTCATGCCCGCCAGATCATTGCCAGGCGCAATCGGCAGCGGCCGAATCAACGTCGCCTCAAGGCTATCCTTGGGCAGTTGATCCAACGCACGCAGCAACGACGCCGCGTCCGGGAAACGTTCCGCCGGGTCTTTGGCCAGGAGCTTTTTCAGTACCTCCTGATAACGGCCATGATGCACCGGCAATTCCGGCAGCGGCTCGGTGAGATGCGCCAGCGCGGTGGAGAGTGCATCGGTGCCGTTGTAAGGCAGCTTGCCAACGAGGATTTCGTATAGCACCACGCCTAACGCGTAAAGGTCGGCACGACCATCGATTTCCTGGCCTCGCGCCTGCTCCGGGCTCATGTAGCTCGGGGTGCCCACGGCAAACCCGGCCTGAGTGAACTGGGTACGATCATCCAGGGATTTGGCAATGCCGAAGTCCGACAGCACCGCGGTGCCATCGGCGCGAAACAGAATGTTCGCCGGCTTGACGTCGCGGTGCACCAGTCCTTGGGCGTGGGCATAACCCAGCGCCGAGGCGATCTGGCGGATGTACACCAAGCCCTGTTCCGGCGTCAGGCCATCGGCAATGCGCTCCTTGAGCGTGCCGTTGGGCAGGTACTCCATGGCCATGTAATACAGCTCGCCGACATTGCCAATGTCATGGATGGTCACCGTGTGTGGATGCGACAAGCGCGCCAGGGTCTTGCCTTCGCGCAGGAAACGCTCACAGAAACTCGGGTCGGCAGCGAGCGCGGCAGCCATGACTTTCAACGCCACCTTGCGCTCCAGGGAACGCTGGGTCGCCAGGTAGACGCTGGCCATGGCGCCTTCGCCAATCTCGCCCTCGATGTCATAGCCGGGAATGTCGAGGGTCATGGCGATACCTTCACGACAATGGTGGTGATGTTGTCGGGCGCGCCCCGATTGAGTCCCAGGTGCACCAGGCTGCGGACAATCTCCTCCGGCTCGTCATGGCTGAGCACTTCACGCATCTCATGGTCCTCGACAGTCTTGTTCAGGCCATCACTGCACAGCAGGTAACTGTCGCCGGGGGCGATCAGCAGCTCGACAGCCGACAACTGCAACTGCGCCTCCACGCCAATCGCGCGAGTGACGATATTGGCGCGCGGATGCACCCGTGCGTCTGCTTCGCTGAGCAACCCGCTGTCCTGCAGGTCCTGCACATAGCTGTGGTCACGCGAGATACTTTCCAGGACTCCATCGCGCAAGCGATACAGGCGGCTGTCGCCCGCCCACAGGCACACCCCGCGCAAGCCGCGGGTGGCCAACAGCACCACGGTGCTGCCCATCATGGTCACGCCACGGTGAGCCGTTTCTTCACGCACGGCGCTGTTGACCCGAATCAGGTCGGAGCGCAGCGCCGCGCTGTATTCCTCGAGGGAGCGGCCCACGGGAATGTTGCGCAGGCTGTCGACGATCAGGCTGCTGACGTAATCACCCGCAGCATGCCCGCCCATGCCATCGGCCACCACCCACAGGCGGTTTTCCGGCAGATCCAGGCAGGCGTCTTCGTTAACCTGGCGAACCATGCCGACGTGGCTTTTGCTCGCGGACTTGTACGTCGCACCCATCTACACCACACCTTCTTGTCCGAGCAGAAATTGCGCAAAATCACCGGCGGCAGGCAGGCCCTGACACCGCAATAAACCAGGAGAAATCCGTTGCGATCCACGTCCCCACCACAGGCTTGCGCCTTCGCAGGCCTGCTCCGCCAGCACGCGCATGCGGGCCTGCGGATCGGTGGCGCCAAAGCGTTGCAGCCCGGCGAAACGACTGCCTTCGGTGCGCGACTGGCAAACCGGTGCGCCCAAGGCTTCGATCCCGGCCTCGAAGCGTTCAAAACTGGCGCCGCCATCCAGGGTGCTCAGCAGCAGTTCCTCCACCGCTTCAAACCAGGCGTCCGAGCCAGCGACAACCGAAGCCGGGTCGCTGTCGTGGTCCAGCAACGTCGCCACCGTCAGCGGGAAATAGCGCCCGACCCGGTCGATGCTCGGCATCACCACCCCTGTGACTGCATCCGGTCCGCACACACCCGGGCCCAGCACAAACCGCCACAGCGGACTGACCAGATAGACGTTCAACCATTGCCCACCAAGGCTGGCTTGGCTGGCCAACAGACCCGCCGCCAGCCAACTGTCCCAAGGCCCGATAAAACTCTGCGGCAAACCGCGGCTGACAAAGTCCCCGCGACTGGCCAACTTGCCGTAGAAACCGGGCGTCGTCATAGCCGCTCCGGCAGACTGAACCCGCGCAGCACGCGGCTCTTGAACGGGTTGAAGGCGCTGCCGGCCCGCAACTCGTAGGCGATGCTCGCACCATCGACCCGCAACCGCAGGTTGAAGCGGTCCGGCGAATTGCCGGCGCTCAGGTCCGATTGGTCCAGCAGGCGAAACCAGGCCCACGGCCCGTCCAGGGTCACCCCGGAACGCCCGCTGGCCGACGGCGGCATGATGGAAATACGCACCACGCCGATGCTGCCGGGATTGGGCCATTGCATGGCGACCGGGCGGCTTGGTCCATGGTCGTAGCTCAGTTGCTGGCCATCCAGGTCCAGCAGGAACTGGGTGATAGTCGGGTCCATCGCCACCGGCTTGAGTTCAAAACGCACAATCGGCTGAGTGCCTCCGGCGCGGAAAAACGCATCGCGAATAGTCGCCGCGTGCTGGAAGGTGTTCAGCACACCGGAAGAGATCCCGAGCTTCTGCGCCGCGCCCGGTTGCCAGCGCCAGGTCTTGGCCGAGGTGTCGACGTAGGGTTGCAGGTATTTACGGAAGTAGTTGTCCATCACCCCGCCGACGCCGAAGAACTGGCCAAAGTCATCCAGTGTCGCGTCGCGGGCACTGCCCGGCGACATCGGGTAACGCCCGGCCAGGGACTGGCGATAAACGTTGACCACTTCACTGCCCCACGCCGCGTTCAGTTGATCGCGCACCCCGCCCATCATGCTGCTGGTGGTGGCGTTGACCACCGACTTGACCATGCCCTGCACCAGCGGCGGCTGGCGTTCAGCGTTCAGGCTGACCCGCGTGGCCGCGGCGGTCGCCTGGTTCTTGGCCTCGCCGAGCAAGGCTTCCCCACTGGCGCCGACCATCGCGCTGACCTGCACATAGAGCGCGTTCATGTCCGCCAGCAGGCCGTCGATGGCCGCTGGCTCGCCTTCGTTCTTGGCGACGATGCGGTTGAGTTCGGCAAAATGCGCGGTCACGGGATCATCACTGGTGGCCGGCGTATCGGGCGCGGCCTGTTCCTGGCCGAGCAGGCTTCCAAGGCGCTCCTTGAGCTGATCGACACCGCCTTCCACCGGCGCGCCTTTGGCCGCCAGCAAGCGCTCTTCCTGTTGCAGATCGGTTTCCCTGGCCACCGCCACCAGCAGTTTTTTCAATGGCGAGGAAGGTCCGGAAATCACCCGCAGTACATCGGCGGCCTGGGCCACGCTGGTGATTGGCACAAAGTCGATGTCGGCCAGCAGGGCATCCCACTGACGCTGATAGTCCTGGAAGTACAAGCGACGCACGTCCGCGGCAAGGCTGGCGGCGTTCTGTTGATCGGCCGGCTCGCGACCCAGTACCCATTGCTCCTCGGCAAGGGTGCCGGCCTGGTTCAGGCTGGTCAGCAAGAAACCCTGGCGATAGCCCTTGGCGGTAAAGAATCCACTGAGCGGCTCGCCCAACGGCTTGCCACTTTTACGGCTGAATACCAGCGCGGCATCACGGCCAGCGGCTTCGTTGAGACGAAAATCCGCCACGCCCTCCGGCAATTTCTGGCGCTTGACCCGATCGTACACACGCTGGGCCACCGGCAGTTGTTGCAGTTGCCGACGCAGGTCATCGATCAGTCGCGGGTCCAGGCGAGCACTCGGCGGATGGCGATCGAACAGCGCCTGCAAGTGCCCGGTCAGCGCCTGGCGCTGCTCGGCCGGCAGATCGCGCGGCAGGCTGCGGTCCCAATCCAGCGCGATCCAGGCCTTGATGAAGTCCGGGTCGTAATGCTCGTTGTCAGCGAGCATCAGGTAAGCCTTCAGACCTTCGTAGAGGAAGTCCGAGCTACCGCCGCCCTGCAGTTGTTCTTCGATGCGCGTCACCAGGCGTGGCGCGAACACCGCGATCAGCAGCTTGCGGTAGACGCTGCCGGACTCGGCTTCGAGCATGTCGCCCTGGTACAAGCCCAGGCCTTCGGCCCAGCTTGGCGAATCTGCGGCAAGGTTTTTTACCGCGTTGAGCAACGGCAATACGGCGAGCACGTCGCGTTGCGCCGGGCTCAGGTTCTGCACGGTCAGGCCCAGGGGCGCGACCTTCTGGTCGACCTGGGCAATGTAGGCCTGATTGGCGCGATAGCTGACCCACCACAAGGTACTGACCACCAGCACCAGCGCCACGCTAGCCGCCAGCACGCCACGGGCCATCCACTTGCGTCGCCGCTCGACCTTCGGGTTGACGCCGACCAAGCCGCGCTCGGCAAACGCCACGGCGCTGAACAGCTTTTCAATGAAGTAACTGCGCCCGGTGCCGCTCTGGCGCGCCAGGTGCTGGCGGTCCAGGTTCATGCTCTGGGCCATGGCGCCGATCAGTCGGTCAATCGGGCTGCCTTCCTGGGTGCCGCTGGTGAAGTACACACCGCGCAGCAAGACACGCTCTTCGAAGGCATTGGGCTTGAACACCCCCTCAAGGAAACTCTGCAGGCAATCCTTCAAGGCACCGAACTGTTGCGGGAAGCCGTAGATCAGGTCGCGCCGCGCCGGGTCGCGCTCCTGTTGCAGACGCTCCACCAGACGTTCGTTCAGACGTTGTTCGAGACCGGCAAATTCGCTTTGCAGATGGGCCAGCGGGCTGTCGCTGCTTTTGCCATCGTCCAGGGCGAAGGTCATGCCCCATACCTGGGCGCGTTCTTCCTTGCTCAGGTTGTCGAAGAACTCCATGAAACCCGGCACCAGGTCGAGCTTGGTCAGCATCAGGTAAATCGGGAAACGCACGCCCAATTGGCTGTACAGCTCCTGGATCCGCAAGCGGATTGCCGCCGCATGCGCGGCCCGCTCGGCGTCACTGCCGAGCAGCAGGTCCGACAGGCTGATGGCGATAAAGGCCCCGTCAATCGGGCGCCGGGCGCGCTGCTTTTTCAGCAGGTCGAGGAAGCCCAGCCAGGCGGCTTTATCCACCGTGGAGTTGCTGTCCTGGGTGGTGTAGCGGCCAGCGGTGTCCAACAGCACGGCTTGATCGGTGAACCACCAATCGCAATTGCGCGTACCGCCAACGCCACGCACGGCACCCGCGCCCAATTGCGCGGCCAGTGGGAAATGCAGCCCGGAGTTGACCAGCGCGGTGGTCTTGCCCGAACCCGGCGGGCCAATGATCACGTACCACGGCAGCTCATACAGGTTACGACGCTCGTCACCGCCCAGCTTGGCCTTTTTCAACAGCACCAGGGCTTCATCCATGCGCTGACGCAAGGTCGCGAGTTCTTCAGCGGTGGCGACACTGTCGGGATCCGCCGGGGTTTCGGCCGCGAGACTGCGCATCACTTCAGCGGCTTGCCGGCGCGCCTGGACGATGCGCCATACACGGTAAGCGAGCCACACCGCGAAGATCAGAATGATCAGCGCCCAACGCCGGCCTTGCGGCACAAGGATGTCGAGCAACGGCCCGACGAACCAGATGATCAGGCTCAAGGCAATCAGGCCCAACAGTGGGATCACCCAGCGAATCATGAAACTGAAAAACGCCTTCACTCGACGCCCTCCGCCAATACGGTGATTTCAACCCGACGATTGCGGGCACGGCCTTCGGTTGTGGCGTTGGTCGCCACCGGCTCGGTGTCGCTTCTGCCCTCGGCACTGAAGCGATCGCCCTGGCCGGTCTTGGCCGCGAGAATCTCCAGCACCGATCGGGCCCGGGCTTCGGACAAGGCCCAGTTGGACGGGAAGCGCAGGGTGGCAATCGGACGGTTGTCGCTATGCCCGGTAACCCGCACCTGCCCCTTGACCTTGCGGATGGCATCGGCGATGCGCAGCATCAATGGCTGATAGTCATCGACGATGCTGGAACTGGCCGACGCGAACAGCTCATCACCACGAATGGTCACCACCGAGCGGTCCACCGCATCTTCCACCGCCACGCGCCCGGCCTTGATGTCGTCGACCAGGAAACCCGCCAGGCGCGGTCGCTCGATGATTTTCGGCTGCGCCACCGGACGGTCGATGGCCTGCACCGGGATCTCGCCGAGGGCATGAATGTTCTTGAACACCGGCTCGGCATCCGCCGCCAACTTCATCCGCAGGCCGAACAGCAAGGCCAGCAGCAAGGCCAGGCCAATCGCGACCGCGATCCACGGCGGCATGAATTGCGCCAGGCGGTCGCGGGCCACGGTGACGCCACGCCAATGCGGCGACAGCTCACGCTCGTGATCGCCCCGGGCGCTGCGAATCGCCGCCGCCGTGCGCTCACGCAAGGCTTCCAACTGGCTGCGACCGTCGTTCATCACCCGGTAGCGGCCCTCGAAACCCAGGCATATGCACAGATACAGCAACTCCAACAGATACAGGCGCTCGCGCGGACTTTGCAGGCAGTGATCGAGCAACTGGAAGACTTTTTCGCCGCCCCAGGCTTCGTTGTGGACCGTGATCAGCAGGCTCTGCTTGCCCCAGTCACTGGTGCTGCCCCATGGCGTGCTCAACACCGCTTCGTCGAGGGCGGTGCACAGCGCATAGCGAGCCAGCAATACTTCATTGCGGGCCACGCCGGCGGCTTCGGCACGCTCTTCGAATTGACGCAGGTAGGCCAGCAACTGTGCTCGCAGACTCGACGGGGCCGGATGCGCAATGGTGTTGCGCAGCCGCGTCAGCAACGCCAGCAGTTGACCGGCCGCGCCTTCCAGCGGATTCAGGCCCTGGGCTTTGCCGGTGAGTGGCGCGGTCGGCATCGACAGTGGCGCCGCCGCAACCGGCTCCGCGCGGGCGGGCTCCGGCGCACGACCACCCGGACGCGGCATGAACTGGGTGCGGTCATCATCATTGGGATGCATCGCGGATTATCCTCGGATCGCCCAGAAGGCCAGGTTCAAGCCCGGGAATTGCCCGGCGATGTGGAAGGCAAAACCGCCGGAGTGGATCAATTGCTGCCAATGCTCGCTGCCCCGATCCAACTCGTAGTAAGTGGAGCCGGCGTGGTACGGAATCTGCCGTGGCGCCACCGGCAGCGGCAGCAGGCCAATCCCCGGCAATTGCAGGTTGACCAGGTCGCGAATGTGTTCCACCGAACCGACTTTGCTTTGCTGGCCGAAGCGTGCGCGCAAGGTTTCGCTCGGCACATCGGCGCGCACCACCAGGATGAAACTCGCGCTGTCGATCAAGGTTTTGTCCGCGAGCATCGCCACATGCACGCCGTAGGCTTTCTCGACAATCGGGATCGGCGTGGCTTTGCTGTCGATCAGCATCGACAACGCTTCACGCAATGCCTGCATCACCGGGGTGAAACTCAGGGCAAGGTCGTCATGCTGGTATTGCGGATATTCCTGAGGACGACGGCCCGCTGTGGAGAAGGTCGAGAATTCGCCGGCCAGGCTGACCAGTTCGCTGAAAAAACGCTCCGGATGCAATGGGCTCAGCTGGCTCAGGTGCTGAATCAACGGCTGCGCGCGGTTGACCAGTTGCAGCAGCATGAAGTCGGCAATCTCCGACGCACCACCGGCGCCCGATGCCACGACCCGTCCGGCGAGGGCTTCGCCGCGCTGATGCAGCAAGCCAAGCAGTTCGCTGCGAAAGGCTGTCAGCGGTTTGCTGGCCGCCACATCGAGCACCGGCGGGATGTAGCTGTCATCCAGAACCAGAGCGCGGTCGGCGCGCTTTTCCTTGATGCGTACCAGGCCGATGGCCGCGTAATCACTGACGCCATCCTCGGCCGTCAGCAAACGCAAGGCACGGGAACCGACCGCCACCGGCGCACGATTTTCAAACGGCGCATTGTCGTCGCGCACTTCCCGGACCTGGCTCACGTAACGCGCGGCGCCCAGGGCTTCGCCTTCATCGACCGTATCGGGGGCGCCGGCACGCTTGAGCGGCAAGGCCAGATAAACCAAGCCGTCGCGCAGGCTGTCGTCAATGTTCAACGGGCTCGGTGCCAGGTCGTCCTGGGGAATGTTGAACGGCGTGCCATCGGGCAACAAGCCACGGGCCGAGACGATGGCCAGCTTGCCTTGGGCCAGCAGCCCTTGGTCGATCAGCAGTTCGGAAAAGCCCCACGCGCCTGCCGACAATGGACGGCTGCGGGCATCAATCAGGTTTTCCAGGTAACGGTCATGCTGCTGAAAGTGCTGCGTTCCGATGAACATGCCTTCCGACCAGACCACGCGATTGTTCCAGGACATGGGGGCTCCGATTGCTTGTTATTGGGCAGGGCTGGATGGGGGGACCACGATGTCCGCGCGAACCGCACGCACATCAAGGCTGATCTGGTACTCGGTGTACGCGCGCGGCGGAATCTCGAGCACCGTGCGCCATTGCGCGCGGTCCAGCTCGCGATAGCCCACCAGCAGGCCGACCTGTCGAGTGGCCGGGTCGAGGTCACGCTGGATACTCAGTTGCTGGCCGGGTTTGATCACGACTTCGTCCTGATCGATCAAATCCAATCCGAGCGTCGCCTGGGCACGGTCGGCCAGGGCGAAATAGTCAGAACGCCTGAAGATCGCGGCATTTTTCAGCTCGAAAATCCGTACCCGCACCGGCGCAGCCTGGCCAGTGGTGCCGGGGTTGAGCCCGTTGATGGCATGAAAGTGCAGCTCGACGGCGGCAGTGTCCGCTTCTGCTTCGGGGGCCGAAGGCTTTGCTGCATCCTTGGCACACGCCGCCAGCAGGAATGCGCTGGCGACTGCGACTAAAAACCTGGAAATCATCCTGCGTCCTCAATGACGTACTTAGCTATCCGTTATTCCATTGTTGTAGTGCGCTTCAGCGTCGCTGGCGTGCACTGTGCGCTTCGTAGGCCCGGCTGAATTCGCGACCGAACAAGTCCTGGAAATCTTCCTGGGCTTCACGGGAAATGTTGCTGTACAGCTCGGTAAACTGCTGCCAGTACTGGGCCTGGCGCGACCCGTTGAACAGGCTCGACAGCCCGCCGGGCTTGCCCATGCGCGCCTCCAACTGCGCCGGTTCAAAACGCGCCAGCAAGTGCTTGATGGCGGCTTCAACACCGGCCATCACCGCCAACTGATGGGCACGTAAATCATCGAAACTGTCGCGCACGGCAAGGTCCGGCGCCATAAACGCCGGATTGCCATGACGCAGCAGCAACAACAAGGCTTCGTCGGCATTCGGGGCGAACTTCAACGGGTTGTTTTCCACCGGCTGAATCATCGTCTGCTGCATCCGGAACTCGCCCTTGAGGCTGCTGCGGGCACGCAACACGTCAATCAAGCCTTCGACCATCAGCCGGTAGCTGCGCCCGATGCTTTCCATCTGCGCTTCGGCCTGCGCCTTGTCCAGGCGCAGTTGATCGAGCCCGGCACCGCGCAGGAAGGCTTGCAGCAAATCGGGCTGTGGGCTGTCGGATGCCTCCGGCGGGGGCTCCGGCAATGGCGGTTCGACTCTCGGCAGCGGCGGCTGCGGGGCTTCCACGGGGACTGCGACCTCGATTACCGGCGCGGGCGGGTCGCCCAACAAATCCCAGTCCTCGGGAATCACTGCACCCGGCAACACCGGCTCAGGCGCGGATGGCAGCGGGGTCGGCGGGCGGAAGTCGTGCTGCTCGGCCGGGACGTGATCGGGCTGCGTGGCTGGCGGCACGGCGGTCGGGCTGAGAAAGTCGAACAGGTCGGGCAGCGTGTCCATCGACGACGCGCCTTGAAACTGCGGCGCGATGGCCGGCGACGCGCTCGGTGTGGCCACGGGTGCAACGGCGGCGCCCTGGCGGCCCATCAACGCTTCAAAACTGTTGGACGTGTCACCCGCGAACGGCAGGCTATCGCTCACTTTCACCCCAGCGTCGATGCGCGCCTGGATTTCGTAATCGCCGATACGGATCAACTCGCCATCTTGCAAGGGCTCACTGTTTCCCCGGCGCAAACGAATACCGGCCTTGACCAACTCCACACCGTTAGTGCTGTTATCGGTCAAGTAGTAGCGACCATCCTTGTATTGAATGACGCAATGTTGCGCGGAAACCAAGCGCTCTGGGTCAGGCAATACCCAGTCATTTTCAGCAGCGCGACCGATGGCCATCACTCCATTATCCATGGACTTTTCCGCACACTGTCCAGGGGTAATTTTGTGATAACTGGTAATAGTCAAACACAGCGCCATCTTGCCTCCTTGCTGAAACCCACGCCTGCCCGAGTCGCGGGAAGATCATTCCCAAGGCCCCGGCGAAAAATCGTGAAAACCACCCTAGAAGCCCGTTTTAACCGCAGGATCGCTGATTTTAACTGGCTCTTGTGACAAAAATCCTCTAACGGCACTGACTTTGACCTGCGGGTCGCGCAGCGTGTTAAGCACCGCACATCTGTCACACGGTGCGAATAGCTTACCTTGACAAGGCATAACTACTACACCAAAAATGCACAACTTCTTGAATTTGCATGATGGCACTTTGAAATCAAAGAGCCTGCACTGAAGAGAAAGACATGCCCATAAAAAGCGCAAGTTCCGTGCGCAACTAATGCATGCGTTACCCGAGACTAACGGGTTGATAAGGAGATCGAACTTAGTGGATGTGCCGCTGCTGCTCGCCGCCGTTTCCGCGACTTCACCCTGTGGTGAAGACTTGGAATATGACGCGGACTATCTGCATCTGGAACGTGCTGCCCAGGGTCAACCCGAACGCAGCATGGGCGACTCGATCCTGCCCGCCGAACCGCCGGAATGGCGCAGTATCCAGCAGCAAAGCCTGGACCTGCTGCAACGCAGCAAAGACTTGCGCATCACCCATTTCCTGCTGCAAAGCTCCCTCGCTCTGCAAGGCGTGAGCGGACTTGCGAATGTCCTGCGACTGATCAGCGAACTGCTTCAGCAGTACTGGGGCGACCTGCATCCGCGCCTGGACGCCGAGGACAACAATGACCCCACGGTACGCATCAACGCCCTCACCGGCCTGACCTGCGACGAGACCATTCGCCTGCTGCGCGAAAGCATCCTCGCCCGCTCCCGAACCTTTGGTCCCGTAAGCCTGCGGGGCGCGCTCAACGCCAGCGGCCTGCAGAGTTTCCCGGGTGAACAACTCGGCGCCGAACAACTTGCCGGGGCCTTTCTCGACAGCGACGCCGAACAGGTGCAAGCCACTCGCGCCGCGCTCGAGGAGGCACGCACCGCCTGCGAAACCATTGAGCAATACGTCAGTGACCAGGTTGGGTCCGCCCAAGGCGTGGACCTCGGCCCGCTCAAGCAACCACTCAAGCAGGCGTTGCAGATTTTCAGTCAGTTCGCCCCCCAGGACGGTGACAGTCGTGAACCCGAGGTTGTCAGTGACGACAACGCCGCCTCGGTCGAGCACGCGGCACCGCCCGCCGCACCGCGTAGCACCGGCGAAATCGCCAGCCGCGACGAAGTGCTGCGCCATCTGGATCGAATCCTTGCGTACTACAGCCGTCACGAGCCTTCGAGCCCGCTGCCGGTGCTGTTGAACCGTGCGAAAAATCTGGTGCACGCCGACTTCGCGGCCATCGTGCGCAATCTGATTCCCGACGGCATGTCCCAATTTGAAAACCTGCGCGGACCGGACGGCGAATAAACGTCTGGTTTTCGCAGTAACAACACCGTCGCTCAAGCGACCAGGAGCAGCAACGTGGCGAAGCAAAGTTCTCAGAAATTCATCGCGCGCAATCGTGCGCCCCGGGTGCAGATCGAGTACGACGTCGAGCTTTACGGCGCCGAGAAAAAGGTCCAGCTGCCCTTCGTGATGGGCGTCATGGCCGACCTCGCCGGCAAACCCGCCGAACCGTTGGCGCCGGTGGCCGATCGCAAGTTCCTTGAAGTCGACGTCGACAACTTCGACTCACGCCTCAAGGCCATGCAGCCGCGCGTCGCGTTTCATGTGCCCAACGAGCTGACAGGCGAAGGCAACCTGAGCCTGGACATCACCTTCGAAAGCATGGACGACTTCAGCCCCGCCGCCGTGGCGCGCAAGGTCGACTCGCTGAACAAGCTGCTTGAAGCGCGCACGCAACTGGCCAACCTGCTGACCTACATGGACGGCAAGACCGGCGCTGAAGAAATCATCATGAAGGCGATCAAGGATCCAGCGCTGTTGCAGGCCCTGGCGAGCGCGCCGAAGCCAGCACAGGACCAATGATCATGACCGATACCGCACGCGAAGGCGCCCAGAATCTCGGCGCAACCGAAGAAACCAGCGAGTTCGCCTCGCTGTTGCTGCAAGAATTCAAACCCAAGACCGAGCGCGCCCGTGAAGCGGTGGAAACCGCCGTGCGCACCTTGGCCGAACAGGCCCTGGCGCAGACAGACCTGGTGTCCAACGACGCCATCAAGTCGATCGAATCGATCATCGCCGCGATTGACGCCAAGCTCACCGCCCAGGTCAATCAGGTCATCCACCACCCGGACTTCCAGCAACTGGAAAGCGCCTGGCGCGGCCTGCACTATCTGGTCAACAACACCGAGAGCGACGAGCAGCTGAAGATTCGCGTGCTCAATATCTCCAAGACCGACCTGCACAAGACCCTGAAGAAATTCAAGGGCACCGCGTGGGACCAGAGCCCGATCTTCAAGAAGATGTACGAAGAAGAATACGGCCAGTTCGGCGGCGAACCTTACGGTTGCCTGGTGGGCGATTACTACTTCGACCAGTCGCCGCCCGACGTGGAACTGCTGGGCGAGCTGTCGAAAGTCTGCGCCGCCATGCACTCGCCGTTCATCGCAGCGGCATCACCGACCGTGATGGGCATGGGCTCGTGGCAGGAACTGTCGAACCCGCGCGACCTGACCAAGATCTTCACCACGCCGGAATACGCTGGCTGGCGCTCGCTGCGTGAGTCGGAAGACTCGCGCTATATCGGCCTGACCATGCCGCGCTTCCTGGCGCGCCTGCCGTATGGCGCCAAGACCGATCCGGTGGAAGCCTTCGCCTTCGAAGAAAACACCGATGGCGCCGACAGCTCCAAGTACACCTGGGCCAACGCCGCGTACGCGATGGCGGTGAACATCAACCGCTCGTTCAAACATTTCGGCTGGTGCTCGCGCATCCGTGGCGTGGAGTCGGGTGGTGAAGTGGAAAATCTGCCGGCCCACACCTTCCCTACCGATGACGGCGGCGTGGACATGAAGTGCCCGACCGAAATCGCCATCAGCGATCGCCGTGAAGCGGAGCTGGCCAAGAACGGTTTCATGCCGCTGCTGCACAAGAAAAACACTGACTTTGCCGCGTTCATCGGCGCCCAGTCCTTGCAGAAACCAGCCGAATACGATGATCCGGACGCCACCGCCAACGCCAACCTGGCCGCACGCCTGCCGTACCTGTTCGCCACCTGCCGTTTTGCGCACTACCTGAAGTGCATCGTGCGCGACAAGATCGGTTCCTTCAAAGAGAAGGACGAAATGCAGCGCTGGTTGCAGGACTGGATCCTCAACTACGTCGACGGTGACCCGGCGCACTCCACTGAAACCACCAAGGCCCAGCATCCATTGGCTGCCGCCGAAGTGATCGTGGAAGAAGTCGAAGGCAATCCCGGGTACTACAACTCCAAGTTCTACTTGCGCCCGCACTACCAGCTCGAAGGGCTGACCGTGTCGTTGCGCCTGGTATCCAAACTGCCGTCTGCCAAAGGCGCGTAAAAATCGGGACCGACTCGCTCTCTGTAGGAGCGAGCGTGCTCGCGAAAAACTTGAAGGCGCCGCATTCATTCAGGATGCCAGCGTCATCGTTGACGACCTTCGCGAGCAAGCTCGCTCCTACAGAGGTCGGCGACGCCCACAACGTCTGTGGCTGAGACCACACAGGGAGAAAACATGGCTGTTGATATTTTCATCAAGATCGGTGACATCAAGGGCGAGTCCATGGACAAGGCCCACAAGGACGAAATCGACGTATTGAACTGGAGCTGGGGCATGTCCCAGTCCGGCAACATGCACGTCGGTGGTGGCGGTGGCGCAGGCAAGGTGAATATCCAGGACCTGTCGTTGACCAAGTACGTCGACAAAGCCTCGCCCAACCTGATGATGCATTGCGCCAGCGGCAAGCACATCGACAAGGTCAAGTTGACCGTGCGCAAGGCCGGTGGCGAAAACCAGGTCGAGTACATGATCATCAACCTGGAAGAGGTGCTGATCACGTCCCTGAGCACCGGCGGCTCGGGCAACGATGATCGCCTGACCGAAAACGTCACCCTGAACTTCGCCAAGGTGCTGGTGGACTACCAGCCGCAGAAAGCCGACGGCACCAAGGACGGCGGTCCGATCAAGTTCGGCTGGAACATCCGCCAGAACATCAAGGCGTAATCGAACATGCCCCCGGTGCCACATGCCGGGGGTGTTTGGTGCTTGCTCGAGTCCTGTCCTTTCCCACTGGTGTATGA
This sequence comes from Pseudomonas sp. GQ91, assembly GCF_059758795.1. Classification (NCBI taxonomy): domain Bacteria; kingdom Pseudomonadati; phylum Pseudomonadota; class Gammaproteobacteria; order Pseudomonadales; family Pseudomonadaceae; genus Pseudomonas; species Pseudomonas sp. GQ91. The sequence goes on along the minus strand of NZ_JCAXED010000013.1, from coordinate 9,590 downwards.
GTCATGGCCAAGCCTTCGTTTATCAATTTGTGGAACAGCTATCCGCCCTATTCTCCCGACCATCCTCCGGCCTGTGACGGGCCTTGGGATAATCAGTGCGCTATCCGCATGAGCATCGCCCTGAACGGCGAGCACACCATCAAGGTCAACAGTTCGACCTACACCGAGCCCAAATGCGCGCATGGCCATGCGCGAGGCGCAGAGTCACTTGCCAACTGGCTGTGGCGCCATCACTTAGGTCGCCCGACAATCTTGACCGGTAGCGCCGAAGACCGTCGCACATTGCAACAGAAAACCGGAATCATCTTCTTCAAAGACTGCTTCAGACGATATGGAGAAAGCACCGAGGCCCGCTCAGGTGACCATATCGACGTATGGAGACGCGGACAGACAGGCAGCTACGATGACCCCGCACATGCCTCCAGGCAAGTCTGGTTCTGGGAACTCACATGATCAAGCTATGGATATTGCCCCTATTTGCGGCTTGCGTTGTTTCCAGCCTGTCCGCCTGTGCAGAGCAGGCCCCGCCCTCAACGGCTGAGCTTGCCAAGGACAGGGTGATATTGGCTGGGCAGACGTTGATACTGGAAAATCACCAGCAACGTTGCGCATTGCGCAAACCCGACCAAAGCCTGCTGCAACTAGAAATCCCCTGGCCATGCAAATTCAGCCCGGACCGCAAGGGATTACCTCGTGTTGAAGCTGTCAGCGATAACGAACTGATCATCCTCGTCTATCACTCACAAGCAGAGCCCGAATCCAGCCGTAGTTGCACATCTCAGTATCAGGCTGTCCGCCAGATCCAAGGTCGTCTGGAAACGTCCATCGTAGCCCAGAGTTCATTTTGCATGGGCGGCGTGATAGACCAGAAGCACTTCGTCGGACTTTTCCCGTGATAACCGAAATCGCCACCCGCGACCGCCTGCAACCCTCCCTGCTGGATCGGTTGACCGACGACGACCCGAGCAACCCCAAGGAAAGCGCGGACAAGCGCGTGCTGTCCCTGAGCCAATTGAAAGCCTCGGTGCTGCGCGACCTTGCGTGGCTGCTCAACACCACATCCCTGCTCAGCGCCGATGCGACGCTGCACACCCCGGCGGGGACCTCGGTGGTCAATTACGGCCTGCCGGCCCTGGCCGGCAACAGTGCCTCCAGCGTCGATATCAACGCCCTGGAGGCCTTGATCTACCAGGCGATTGCCACGTTTGAGCCACGCATCCTGCGCCACACCCTGCGGGTCAAGGCGCGGGTGGCCCACGGCGAGATGAACCACAACGCCCTGAGTTTCGAGATTGAAGGCGACCTGTGGGCGCAACCGGTGCCATTGCGTCTGTTGCTGCAAACCGATCTGGACCTGGAGTCCGGCCACGTGCGCGTGGTCAATGCCGACCAGCGGAGACGCTCATGAATCCGCGCCTGCTCGAGCTGTACAACCAGGAACTGCACCACGTGCGCGAAAGCGCCGCGGAGTTCGCCAAGGAATACCCGAAGATCGCCAGTCGGCTGACCCTGTCCGGCATGGACTGCGCCGACCCGTATGTCGAGCGATTGCTCGAAGGTTTCGCCTATCTCACCGCACGCGTGCAGCTCAAGCTCGACGCCGAGTACCCGACCTTCACCCATAACCTGCTGGAGATCGCCTACCCGCACTATCTCGCGCCGACACCCTCGATGAGCGTGGTGCAGTTTCAGGCGGATCCCGACGAGGGCTCCCTCGCCGACGGTTTTCCACTGCCGCGAGGCACTGTCCTGCGCGCCGCATTAGGCCGTGAAAGCCAAACCTGCTGCGAGTACCGCACCGCGCATCCGGTGACGCTGTGGCCGCTGCGTGTCAGCCAGGCCGAGTACTTTGGCAATCCCTCCGCCGTGCTCGGGCGCCTGGCCGCCAGCGAGCCCAAGGCCAAGGCCGGGTTGCGATTGACCTTGCGCACCGGCGCCGAACTGCCGTTCAACAGCCTGGCCCTGAATGACCTGCCGCTGTACCTCAACGGCGCCGACGAGCAACCGTTTCGCCTCTACGAACAATTACTGGGTAATGCCTGTGCGGTATTTGCGCGCAAGCCCGGAGGCGACTGGGTCGAGCGCCTGCCGCAAGACGCGCTGCGCTCACGCGGTTTCGACGATGCCGATGCGGCGATGCCGGTGGTCTCGCGGGCCTTCCAGGGTTATCGGCTGCTGCAGGAATACTTTGCCCTGCCCCACCGCTTTCTGTTCGTCGAGATCGCGCAGTTGAGCCGTGCAGTGCAACGGTGCGACGGCCAGGAGCTGGAACTGATCGTACTGTTCGACCGCCATGAGCCGAGCCTGGAAGGCAGCGTTGGCGCGGCGCAGTTCGTACCGTTCTGCACCCCGGCGATCAACCTGTTCCCCAAGCGCGTGGACCGCATCCACTTGTCCGAGCGGGTCAACGAACACCATGTGATCGCCGACCGTACCCGGCCGATGGACTTCGAGATTCACTCCCTGAGCGGCATCACCGGTCATGGCACCGGCCCGGATCAGCCGTTCCTGCCGTTCTATGCCGTACGTGATCCGTCGCGCTACGGGCGCGACCTGGCCTATTACACCGTACGCCGCGAGCCGCGCGTGCTGTCCAGCGACCAGCGCCGCAACGGTCCGCGCTCGACCTATGTGGGCAGCGAAACCTTTGTCAGCCTGGTCGACAGTCAGCAGGCGCCCTACCGCCATGACCTGCGTCAGCTGGGGGTGACGGCGCTGTGCACCAACCGCGATTTGCCGTTGTTCATGAGCGTGGGCAATGGCAAGACTGACTTCACCCTGGCCGACAGTGCCCCGGTGCTGGCGGTGCGCTGCGTGGCCGGGCCCAGCCGCCCACGCGCCAGCCACGCCCATGATGCCAAGGCCTGGCGCCTGATCAGCCAGTTGTCGCTCAACTACCTGTCCCTCAGTGAACAAGGCCAGGGCGCCGCCGCGTTGCGTGAGTTGCTGCGCCTGTACGGCGACAGCAACGACGCTGCCCTGCAATTGCAAATCGAAGGCCTGCGCGACGTCAGCAGCAAAGCCGTGACCCGGCGCCTGCCGATGCCCGGCCCGATCGTGTTTGGCCGGGGCCTGGAAATCACCTTGGAATTTGACGAAAACGCGTTTCGCGGCACCGGCGTGTTCCTGCTCGGTGCGGTGTTCGAACGCTTTCTGGCACGCTACGTGTCGATCAACAGTTTTACCGAGACGGTGATCCGTACCACCGAACGCGGCGAGATCATGCGATGGAAAGCCAAGCCCGGACGCCGTCCGACCCTGTGAGTACCCTGGATGCGATGCATCAGCAGCCCTGGGAATATGACTTCTTCCAGGCGTTGCGGCGTATCGAGTGCGAATCACCGGACCTGCCGCGCCTGGGCCACTCCCTGCGCCTGGCGGATGACCCGTTGCGCCTCGGGCAACAGGCCGACTGCACCTTCGCCCCGGCCACCCTGGCCTCGGTCGATCCGGGTGGCGACAACAAGCCGGCGCGGCTGGAGCAGTTCTTTTTCGGCCTCGGTGGCCCCAACGGCCCGCTGCCCCTGCACATCACCGAATACGTGCGCGAACGCCAGCGCAACAATGCCGACGGCACCAGCAAGCGCTTCCTGGATGTGTTCCACCATCGCCTGCTGACCTTGTTCTACCGGGCCTGGGCCGAGGCGCGGCCAACGGTCAGTCATGATCGCCCGGACGATGATTATTGGTCGGCACGCTTGGCGGCCCTGAGTGGTCGAGGCATGCCCAGCCTGCTGGAACAAGGCCTGATCCCCGACACCGCGAAGCTGCATTACAGCGGCCACCTCAGCGCGCAAACCCGCTACCCCGACGGTTTGAAGGCAATCCTCGGCGAATACTTCGGCTTGCCGGTAGCGATCGAAGAATATGTCGGCCAATGGCTGGAGCTGCCCGAGCGCAGCCGCGTCGGTGTCAGCGCCCACCAGCTCGGCGTGGATTTTTGCCTGGGCAGCCACGTCTGGGATCGCCAGCATAAATTCCGCATTCGCCTGGGCCCGCTCACGCTCGATGACTACATGGGCATGTTGCCCGGCAGCCAGCCGTTCAACGAACTGGTGGCCTGGGTGGCCGAGTACCTGGGCCATGAATTGGACTGGGACCTCAATCTGGTTCTGCAACAACCTGAAGTCCCGACACTGCGGCTTAACGGCCAGTTCCGACTGGGCTTCAACACGTGGCTCGGCCAACCCGGACACGACGCCAACGACCTAATCCTGGCCCGGCATTACGCCGAACTGGCCACCACCTCAAGGAATCCAGAGCATGGGTGAAATCAGCCGCGCCGCATTGTTCGGCAAACTCAACAGCGTGGCCTACAAAGCCATCGAAGCCGCCACTGTGTTCTGCAAGCTGCGGGGCAATCCGTATGTGGAATTGGCCCACTGGTTTCACCAGTTGTTGCAACTGCAGGACTCGGACCTGCACCGCATCATCCGTCAGTTCAACGTGGAGCCGGCGCGCCTGGCCCGCGACCTGACCGAGGCCCTGGACCGCCTGCCCCGTGGTTCGACATCGATCACTGACCTGTCGTCCCACGTCGAAGAAGCCGTGGAGCGCGGCTGGGTCTACGGCAGCCTGATGTTTGGCGAAAGCCAGGTGCGCACCGGTTACCTGGTGCTGGGGATTCTCAAGACCCCGAGCCTGCGCCATGCGCTGCTGGGCTTGTCGTCGGAGTTCGACAAGATCAAGGTCGAAGCACTGAGCGAGCGCTTTGACGAATACGTCGGCGACTCGCCGGAAAACGCCCTCGGCGCCAGCGATGGTTTCAACGCCGGCGCCGTGCCCGGCGAAGCCAGCGGCGCCATGGCTCCAAGTGCTATGGGCAAGCAGGAAGCCCTCAAGCGTTTCACTGTCGACCTGACCGAACAAGCCCGCAGTGGCAAGCTTGACCCGATCGTCGGGCGTGACGAAGAAATCCGCCAACTGGTGGACATCCTCATGCGTCGGCGTCAGAACAACCCGATCCTCACCGGTGAAGCCGGCGTCGGCAAGACCGCCGTGGTCGAAGGTTTCGCCCTGCGTATCGTCGCTGGCGACGTGCCGCCCGCGCTCAAGGATGTGGAACTGCGCAGTCTCGATGTGGGCCTGCTGCAGGCCGGCGCCAGCATGAAAGGCGAGTTCGAACAGCGTCTGCGCCAGGTCATCGAAGACGTCCAGGCCTCGCCCAAGCCGATCATCCTGTTCATCGACGAAGCCCACACCCTGGTGGGTGCCGGTGGCGCCGCCGGCACCGGCGATGCGGCCAACCTGCTGAAGCCGGCATTGGCCCGTGGCACCTTGCGCACCGTGGCCGCTACCACCTGGGCCGAGTACAAAAAACACATCGAAAAAGACCCGGCGCTGACCCGCCGCTTCCAGGTCGTACACGTCGCCGAGCCTGCCGAAGACAAAGCGCTGCTGATGATGCGCGGCGTGGCGTCGACCATGGAAAAACACCATCAGGTGCAAATCCTCGACGAAGCCCTGGAAGCCTCGGTCAAGCTGTCCCACCGCTACATTCCGGCACGTCAGTTGCCGGACAAATCCGTAAGCCTGCTGGACACCGCCTGCGCCCGCGTCGCCATCAGCCTGCACGCGGTTCCAGCGGAAGTGGACGATAGCCGCCGCCGCATCGAAGCGTTGGAAACCGAGCTGCAAATCATCGCTCGCGAGCACGCGATCGGCATCGCCATCGGCGCCCGTCAAACCACCAGCGAAGCGTTGCTGACGGCTGAGCGTGAGCGCCTGGCGAGCCTGGAAAGCCGCTGGGCTGAAGAAAAAACCCTGGTCGACGAACTGCTCGCCACCCGCGCCACGCTGCGGGAAAAAGCTGGCGTGGTCGACAGCGACGTCGGTACCGACGAGAGCCACGCCTTGCGCGAAAAACTCCTGGACCTGCAACAGCGCCTCACCGCCTTGCAAGGTGAAACCCCATTGATCCTGCCGACCGTGGATTACCAGGCCGTGGCCTCGGTGGTCGCCGACTGGACCGGCATCCCGGTCGGCCGCATGGCGCGTAATGAGCTGGAGACGGTACTTAACCTCGACCAGCACCTGAAGAAACGCATCATTGGCCAGGACCACGCCCTGCAGATGATCGCCAAACGCATCCAGACCTCCCGCGCCGGCCTCGACAACCCGAGCAAGCCGATTGGTGTGTTCATGCTGGCCGGTACCTCCGGCGTAGGCAAGACCGAAACCGCCCTGGCCCTGGCCGAAGCCATGTACGGCGGCGAGCAGAACGTCATCACCATCAACATGAGCGAGTTCCAGGAAGCCCATACCGTGTCGACCCTCAAGGGCGCACCGCCGGGTTATATCGGGTATGGCGAAGGTGGCGTGCTGACTGAAGCGGTACGGCGCAAACCCTACAGCGTGGTGCTGCTGGACGAGGTGGAAAAGGCCCACCCGGATGTGCATGAAATCTTCTTCCAGGTCTTCGACAAGGGTGTGATGGAAGACGGCGAAGGCCGGGTGATCGACTTCAAGAACACCTTGATCCTGCTGACCACCAACGCCGGTACCGAACTGATTTCCCAGGTCTGCAAAGACCCGGCGAGCATCCCGGAACCTGAAGCAATCGCCAAGGCCCTGCGTCAACCACTGCTGGAGATTTTCCCGCCAGCGCTGCTCGGACGCCTGGTGACGATTCCTTACTACCCGCTGAGCGACGAGATGCTCAAGGCAATCACCCGCCTGCAACTCGATCGCATCAAGAAACGCGTGGAGAACACCCACAAAGTCGCGTTCGATTACGACGATGCGGTGATCGACCTGATTGTCTCGCGTTGCACCGAAACCGAAAGTGGCGGCCGCATGATCGACACCATCCTGACCAACAGTCTGTTGCCGGACATGAGCCGCGAGTTCCTCACGCGCATGCTGGAAGGCAAGGCCTTGGCGGGAGTGCGGATCAGCAGCCGGGATAATGAATTGCACTACGACTTCAGCGATGCCAATTGACCTGACGGAACGCAATCAAAACTGTGGGAGCGGGCTCGCTCGCGAAGGCGGTGTGTCAGTTGATGCATCCGGTGACTGACTCACCGCATTCGCGAGCAAACCCGCTCCCACAGTTGGAACGGGTTCCTACAGTTATTACGCAATTTACGGATTAACCGATGCTATTCAACCAAGCCTCACGCCTGGCCAGGATCACCAGCCCTCTCGGGCCGGATGTGCTGCTGCTCAATGAAATGGGCGGTGGCGAAGAGCTTGGGCGGCTGTTCAACTACGAGCTGCAACTGACCTCGCTGGACGCCAACATCGACCTCAACCAGTTGCTGGGCAAGCCGATGGGCCTGAACCTGCAACTGGCGAATGGCGGCGAGCGCTATTTCCATGGGATCGTCGCGCGCTGCAGCCAGAACATCGACCGTGGCCAGTTCGCCAGTTATCAGGTGACGCTGCGCCCCTGGCTGTGGCTGTTGAGCCGTACCTCCGACTGCCGGATTTTCCAGAACCTGACGATCCCGCAGATCATCAAGCAGGTGTTCCGCGACTTGGGTTTTTCCGATTTCGAAGATGCCCTGAGCCGACCTTATCGCGAGTGGGAATACTGCGTGCAGTACCGCGAGACCAGCTTCGATTTCGTCAGCCGCCTGATGGAACAGGAAGGGATCTACTACTTCTTCCGCCACGAACAGGATCGCCATGTGCTGGTGCTGGCCGATGCCTACGGCGCTCACCTCACAGTGCCTGGCTACGACTCGGTGCCCTACTACCCCAAGGACGAGCAGCAACGCGAGCGCGACCATATGCACAACTGGCATCTCGCCCAGGAAGTGCAGCCCGGCTCGCTGGAACTCAACGACTATGACTTCCAGCGCCCCAGCGCGCGGATCGACGTGCGCTCGGCGATGCCCCGCCCGCACACCGCCGGGGATTATCCGCTGTATGACTATCCCGGCACCTACGTGCAAAGCGCTGACGGTGAACACTACGCCCGCACCCGCATCGAAGCCCTGCAAACCCTGCACGAACAAGTGGAGTTCAGTGGTAACGCCCGCGGCCTGGGCTCCGGTCATCTGTTCAGCCTCACCGGTTTCAGTCGCCGCGACCAGAACCGTGAATACCTGATCGTCGGCGCGCGCTACTACATCACTCAGGAAAACCTCGAGTCCGGCGGCGGCGCGGCGTCGGCACAGTTCGAAAGCAGCCTGACCTGCATCGACGCGCAGCAGAGCTTCCGGCCGCTGGCCAACACCTACCGGCCCATTGTCAAAGGCCCGCAGACCGCACTGGTGGTGGGTCCCAAGGGCGAGGAAATCTGGACCGACCAGTACGGCCGGGTGAAGGTGCATTTCTATTGGGACCGCCACGACCAGTCCAACGAAAACAGCTCGTGCTGGATTCGCGTGTCGCAATCCTGGGCCGGGAAAAACTGGGGCTCGATGCAGATTCCACGAATCGGCCAGGAAGTGATCGTGAGCTTCCTGGAAGGCGATCCCGACCGGCCAATCATCACCGGACGCGTGTACAACGCTGAACAGACGGTGCCCTATGACCTGCCGGAAAACGCCACCCAGAGCGGCATGAAGAGCCGTTCGAGCAAAGGCGGCACGCCCGCCAACTTCAATGAAATCCGCATGGAGGACAAGAAGGGTCTGGAGCAGTTGTACATCCATGCCGAGCGCAACCAGGACATCGTGGTCGAGGTCGATGAAAGCCATTCGGTAGGCCACGACCGTAACAAAAGCATCGGCCATAACGAGACGGTGACCATCGGCAATAACCGCCTGCGCATCGTCAAGCAGGAAGACATCCTCTCGGTGGGCCAGAAGAAGACCGACAGCATCAGCCAGAGCTATGTCATCGAAGTCGGCGAGAACCTGCGCCTGGTCTGCGGTGAAAGCATCCTGGAGTTGAACGCCAGCGGACAGATCAACCTCACGGGCGTGCAAATCAGCTTCTACGCCAGCGGCGATGCCGAGTTCAACACCGGCGGCGTGCTGCACCTGAACAACGGCGGCGGCCCCGGTGCCACGCCCGACGGCCAGGGCGTCAAGGCCGGCATCGACGCCAACATCAGCGCCGCGTTCCCCAAGGGCTAACCTCGAGATTTATCCGTCATGACTTACCGCATCAATGAATTCCAGTTCCAGCTGCCGCCCGGCGAGTTGCTGGACGCCACGATCAACATTCTCAAGTTCCCCGAGCTGGGCACTTCGCTTATCGTCAGCCGCAGCTTGCTGGCCGAGGGCGAAACCCTGCAAAGCAACCTCGACGACCAGCTCAAGCGCCTTGAACAACAGGTCCAGGACCTGCGTTGCCAACCGGGCGCCACCGTGCGCCTGGGGGCCAATCAGGAAGTCGAAGGCATCGAGCTGCGCAGCCAGTTCAACAAGGGCAATGAAAAAGTCTTCCAGTACCAGTTGGCGCTGGTACTGCCGGGCACGCGCAAGATGCTTGCGCTGAGCTACGTGAAAGCCGAGAAACTCGGCGATGCCGAAGCCGCGCATTGGGCAACTATCAAGGGTTCGCTGCTGTTCGACGTCCCGGCTTGATGAGCGAACAGCATGTCTGATGCACTCTGGGCCGCCCGCATGGGCGACGCGCTCAACCATACCTCGATGATGGCCGATATCCTCGGCGGCGTGCTGGAGGTGGCA